>JBAYZB010000001.1:0-48863 GCA_041672765.1 Gammaproteobacteria bacterium
CCTCGCCGCCCTGAGCTACGTCGATCACATCGTGGCGTTCGACGGCGATACGGCCGATGAAGTGATCGAGGCGATCCGGCCCGACATCTTCGTCAAGGGCGGGGACTATACGCGCGAGACGCTGCCCGAGGCCGGCCTGGTGGAGCGGCTCGGCGGCGCGGTGTGCATCTTTCCCTATGTGGAAGACCGCTCCACCACCGGCATCATCGAGCGCATACGTCAGGCCGGCTGAACGCCGATGCCGTGGGGATCGACGCAGGTGCGCATGACATGGCGCAGATCGACGTGCTCATCCCGACCTACTGCCGTCACGCGGCGCTGGCCGTGACGCTGACCAGCCTGTGCGCGCAGGAGTGCGCGGATTTCCGTCTCGTGGTGTCGGACCAGACGGAGGAGGGCGATGCTCTCGCGGCGGGTGAGGTCAAGGCGGCGTTGCGCGTGCTGCAAGCCTACGGCCACGCGGTGGAGGTGCATCGTCATCTGCCGCGGCGGGGCATGGCGGAGCACCGGCAGTTCCTGTTGGATCGGGCTACGGCACCCTGCGTGCTGTTCTTGGACGATGATCTGATCCTGGATCGCCGTGTCGTCGGCAACCTGTATCGGGCATTGCGCGAAGAGCGCTGCGGTTTCGTGGGCTGCGCGGTCATCGGCCTGAGCTTTCAGGACGACATGCGGCCGCAGGAGCAGGCCATCGAGTTCTGGGACGGGCCGGTCGTGCCCGAGTCGATCGGGCCGGAGAGCCCGCTGTGGATACGCCATCGGCTGCACAACGCGGCCAACCTCTACCACGTGCAGCAGCGCCTGCAACTGGACATGGCGCGGCCGCGCAAGTACCGCGTCGCCTGGATCGGCGGCTGCGTGATGTACGACACGGCGAAGCTGCGGGCCGTGGGAGGATTTAATTTCTGGCGCGAACTTCCGCCGGACCATTGCGGCGAAGACGTGCTGGCGCAACTGCGCGTCATGGCGCGTTACGGCGGCTGCGGGTTGGTTCCGTCGGGCGTGTATCACCAGGAGCTGCCCACCACGGTGGCCGATCGCCGCATCGACGCCCCCAAGGTGCTGGGGCTGGATACCGGTAGCGCAACGTCCCATGGCTGCCGTTGATATTCTCCTGCCCACGTGCAACCGGCCTGCCGCGCTGGCCGTGACGCTGTGCGGAATCGCCGCGCAGACCCTGGAGGACTTCCGGCTGGTGGTGGCGGACCAGGGCGATGCGTATGCGGCGGACGCGCCGGCCATCGGCACGCTGCGCCGGCTGCTGGAGCTGCGCGGCCACCCGGTGGAGTGGCACTACCGGACGGAACGCCGGGGCATTGCGGAACAGCGCGCGTATCTGCTGGAGCGGGCGAGCGCCGAGTGCGTGCTCTACCTGGATGACGACGTGTTCATGGAGCCGTGGGTGCTCGCGCGGCTGATGGATGTCCTGCAGGGCGAGCGCTGCGGCTTCGTCGGCGCGTTTCCCGCAGGGCTCTCCTTCCTGCAGGACGTGCGGCCGCGGCAGCAGCGGATCGCGTACTGGGACGGGCCGGTGCGGCCCGAGACCGTCGCGCCGGGATCGGAACAGTGGGAACGCTGGCATCTGCACCGGGCGGCCAACCTGTTTCATGTCAGCCAGGGGCTGGCGCCCGGCGCGGTGCGGCGGTACAAGGTGGCCTGGATCGCCTCCTGCGTCCTTTACGACCGGGACAAGCTCCTGCGCGTGGGCGGGTTTTCCTTCTGGCCGCGGCTGCCGCGCTACCATTCGGGCGAGGAGGTGCTGGTGCAGAACCTGCTGCTGCGCCGGTTTGGCGGCTGTGGGATCGTGCCGTCCGGCACCTATCACGCGGAGGCGCCGTCCACCGTGCTCAATCCCGCGGGCACGGTGGATGGCCATGCACTTGCGCTCCTGGACGAAATGGTGGCGCGCTATGCCGCGGCGTAGACGAGGGCTGGGCGTGATCGAGGCAACGCCGGACCCCTTTTCCCCAGGGCTGTTAACGCGCCTGCCCGAGGCGCCGCGCCGGGTTGCCCTGCTGCGGCCCGCGCGCATCGGGGATTTCATCTGCGCCATTCCAGCCTTCCGGGCGTTGCGGGCAGCGTTGCCGGGGGCCGAGATCACCGTCATTGCCCTGCCGTTGCTGCGCGATCTGGCGCAGCGCATTCCGTATCTCGACCGCTTCGCGGCCTTTCCTGGATACCCCGGACTGGCCGAGCAGTTCTTCGAGGCGCGGCGCACCCTGCGGTTTTTCCGGGAAATGCAGGAGCAGCGGCTGGACCTGGCGGTGCAGATGCATGGTTCGGGCGTCAACTCCAATCCGTTCGCGCTCATGCTCGGTGCCCGGGCCACGGCCGGATTCGTGCGGCCGGGGGACGGGCCGGGGCGGCTGGACGCGGCGCTCCCGCTGCCGGCGACGGGGCACGAGGTGTGGCGCCTGCTCGCCCTGGCGCGGTTCCTGGGCGCAGAGCCCCAGGGCGAGGCGACGGCGTTTCCCCTGTGGGAGGCGGACCACGCCCGGGCCGAAACGCTGCTGCGGCGCGCGCGGCGGCCCCTGCTCGGCCTGCACCCCGGCGCCCGCAGCGCGACGCGCCGCTGGCCGCTGGAGCGTTTTGCCGCCCTGGGCGGGCAGTTGTGCCAGCGCCATGGCGGGACCCTGGTGGTGGTGGGCGGCCCGGAGGAGCGGGCGCGGGGCGATCGGCTGGCGGCGCTGGCGGGGGGGCCGGCCCTGAACCTGTGCGGGGCGCTGTCGCTGCCGGTGCTGGGAGCGGTGCTCGTGCGTCTCGCCCTGTTCGTCACCAACGATTCCGGCCCGGCGCATCTCGCCTACGCGTTCGGTGTGCCGACGGTCACCATCGTGGGCGGAGAGGATTCGGAGCGTTACGGTCCGCCGCGGGACGGCCCCTTTCGCGTGGTACGGCACGAGGTGCCGTGCCGGCCCTGTGACGAAGCGGTCTGTCCGGTCGATTACCACTGTCTGCACGCGGTGACCGTGCAGCGGGTGGTGGTGGCGGCGCGCGAACTCGTGGCGTGAGGCGAGGCAAAGGAGCGAGACATGCAACCACGGCGGGATGGCGCGCAGGGGTTCGACAAGATCGCGGTGCTGCGGGCGAATGGCATCGGCGACTACGTCTTTGCGGTGCCGGCGCTGGAGGCCCTGCGCGCCCGGTTTCCCCAGGCGGAAATCGTGCTGTTGGGCAAGTCCTGGCATGCGGCATTCCTCCAGGACCGGTTCGAGCCCGTGGACCGGGTGGTGGTGGTCCCGCCGTGCCCCGGCGTGGGTGAGGAGCCGGGAACGCCCGTGGATCAGGACGTGCTGGAACGGTTTTTCGCGGAGATGGCGCGGGAACGGTTCGACCTCGCCATCCAACTGCACGGCGGCGGCCGGTATTCCAATCCGTTCGTGCAGCGGCTCGGCGCTGCCTTCACCATAGGCCTGCGCACGCCGGATGCGGCACCGCTGGATCGCTGGGTGCCGTATTTCCATTTCCAGCCCGAGGTCATGCGTTACCTGGAGGTGGTGGCGTTGGTGGGGGCCGTGCCGGTGCGGCTGGAACCGCGGATCGAGGTCGGCGCAGCGGATCTCGCGGAAGCGGCGCAACTGGCCATCGACCCCGAGCGGCCATTGGCCGTGCTCCACCCCGGCGCCACCGACCGGCGCCGCCATTGGCCGTCCAGGAAGTTCGCCGTCGTGGGCGATGCGCTGGCGGCGGCCGGGGCGCGGGTGGTGGTGATCGGTACCGAGCCCGAGCGTCCGCTGGTCGCGGCGCTGCTGGCCGGCATGAAGGCGGAGGCGGATGGGGTGTGCGGCCGTTTGTCCCTCGGCGGGCTGGCCGGGCTGCTCTCCCGCGCCGCCGTGGTGGTGGCCAACGACTCGGGGCCGCTGCATCTCGCCGCGGCGGTGGGAGCGCCCACGGTCGGCATCTTCTGGTGCGGCAATCTGATCAATGGCGGACCGTTCACCCGTACGCGGCATCGGCCGTTGGTGTCGTGGCGCCTGCACTGCCCGCGCTGCGGCGTCAACACGCTCGAAGCCGCTTGCGAAGACCACGACTCCTTCGTGGCCGACGTGCCGGTGGCGGAGGTGACCGCCGCGGCGCTGGATCTGCTCGCGCTGTCCGGGGCGCAAGGGTGACGGCGATACCGGCCACGCAGTGCAGCCTTGACGCAAAGACGCCACGACCGCATCAGCCGCGCTTGATGATGCTGATGCGCCCGTCTCCTTCCATCTGCGCGAGTTTCACCTCGGTGAGGTCCGACACGCCCTGCTCGCGCAACTGGGTCCAAAGCTCGTCGTCGGAGATGAACTCGCGGCGCATGTTGCGCCGCAGCAGGCGGCCGTCCTGGACGAGGGGCAGCGGGGGCGGATGGACGAAGCGGCCGATGATGGGGAAGCGAAAGGCGAGCCGGTCGAGCAGGTAGCTCCACAGGATGATGGTGAGGGCCACGATGACGCCGTCGGTGATCGAGCGGTAGTCGTCCGTCATCCCGTTCTGCGCGGCATCGGCGATCAGTACGATCAGGAGCAGGTCGGGCACCGACAGGCTGGCCGCCTGGCGCCGCAGGATGACGCGCAGCAGGGAAAACAGCGCGAGATACATCACCGAGCCGCGCACGAGCAGCTCCAGCGGCGGGACGGTGGGGGTGAACAACGCCTTCCAGTCCAGGCTGAAGATGAAATCCATGGCCGGCACCGCGGGGGATTCGCTCGTGTCCATGAGGCTGTCGCCCATCAGTCTAGCAAACGCCACGCAGGTCCTGCGGGACGGAAAAGTTACAAAGTCAAGACGCGCAGGCGTAGGAGTTCAACGCAGAGGCGCGGGGCACGGGATTTCAACGCAAAGGCGCAAAGACGCCAAGTTGGTTCATGGCGAATTACGGCAGCCTGGAGTGCCTCCGTACGCACGAGGAGGTCAAGCCGCGCAGGTCAAAGCCTTTACATGTCTTTGCGCTCTTTGCGGCCTTGGCGTCTTTGCGTTTAAAACACCGGTGCCGCCGGTTGAATGCAGTCAGGCGCGGTTGATGCGCTCAAGCAGGGCGGCGGCTTTGTCGGATGAAGGCGCGCGCAGGATTCTTTGCGCCGGCTTGACCAGTTCGGCCAGCCGGCTCGCGTTGATGATGCCCTTCACCTCCAGCAGGGAGGAGGGATGCATACTGAATTCGGTCAGCCCCATGCCCAGCAGCAGCCGGGTATAGCGGCGGTCGCCGGCCATCTCGCCGCACATGGAGACCGGAATGCCCGCCCTGCGGCCCGCCTTGATGGTCATGCGGATCAGTTGCAGCACCGCCGGGTGCAGGGGATCGTAGAGGTAGCTCACCTCGTCGTCGATGCGGTCGATGGCGAGGGTGTACTGGATCAGGTCGTTGGTGCCGATGGAGAGGAAGTCGAGGTGGCGCGCGAAGATGTGCGCGGAGAGCGCAGCGGCGGGGGTTTCGATCATGCCGCCCACGGGCATGTTCGGGTCGAAGGGCAACCTTTGGCTGCGCAGCTCCTGCTTGGTCTCCTCGATGATGTGCAATGCCTGCAGTAATTCCTGCACGTTGGAAAGCATGGGGAGCATGAGCCGCACCGGGCCGGCGGCGGAGGCGCGCAGGATCGCGCGCAGTTGCGGGCGGAACAGGTCGAGCTCCTTCAGGCATAGCCGGATCGCCCGCAGCCCGAGGGCGGGATTGGTGGCGGTTCGCCCCTGTCGTCCGCCGTCGGCCTGCTTGTCGGCGCCCAGGTCGAGGGTGCGGATGGTGATGGGCTTGCCTTTCAGCGCCTTCACCACGCGCAGGTAGGCGTCGAGCTGCTCTTCCTCACCGGGCGTGTCGGCCCGGTTCATGTACAGAAACTCCGTGCGGTACAGGCCGACGCCGCCGGCGGCCACGCGCTTGACCGCCTGGATGTCCTCCGGCAGTTCGATGTTGGCGAACAGCGTGATCGCCTGCCCGTCGCGGGTAATGGCCGGTTCGCTGCGGAGTTTGGCGAGGTGGGCGTAGTAGCGCCGCTCTTCCCGCTGGCGCCGGTTGTAATGGGCCAGCGTCGCCTGGTCCGGGGAAGCCAGCACGACTCCCTGCTCGCCGTCCACGACGATCAGTTCCTGGTCGCGGATGTAGCGGCGGGCTCGGTGCACGCCGATGACGGCGGGCAGCCCCAGGCTGCGGGCGAGGATGGCGGTGTGGGACAGCGGACCGCCGTACTCGGTGACGAATCCGATCATGCCCTGATGCTGCATGAGCACGGTGTCGGCGGGCGTCAGATCGTCCGCGAACACGATGCAGCCCTTGAGGGCGGGGCCGGTCGTTTTGGTGGTGTCGTTATCGGCCAGCAGGATGCGCTGGATGCGGGAGATGACGTGGTCCACGTCGTCTTTGCGCATGCGCAGGTAGGCGTCATCCATCTCGTCGAACACCGCGACGAGGCTGTCGCGCTGCAGCTTGAGTGCCCATTCGGCATTGCACTGTCGGGTGCGGATGAGGTGGATCGGTCCGGTGGCGAGGGTGGAGTCTCGCAGCATCAGCAGGTGGGTATCGATGAAGGCCAGGATGTCGGCCGGCGTGTTGGCCGGGATCTGTTCCCGTATCATGCTGAGCTGCTGATGTGCCAGCCGCAGCGCCGTTTCGAACCGGGCCACTTCTGCTTCGACCAGGTGCGGCGGGATGGCCGATTCCGGGATTTCCAGGCGATTGGGTTCCAGCACGCAGGCCTTGCCGATGGCTATGCCGCGGGATACGCCGATGCCGTGGAGCGCCAGGCTCATGATTCAGTTGCAAGTCACGAGCGGCAAGTGGCAGGTCCCGATCTCGTAACTTGTTACTCCTCCTCTCCGAACCGGTTGTTGATGAGTTCTTCCAGATGCTGGACCGCGGATGCCTCGTCTGCGCCGGAGGCGATGATGGTGAGTTTGGTGCCGCGGCCGGCGGCCAGCATCATGACGCCCATGATGCTCTTGCCATTGACCTGCCGGTTGCCGCGCACCAGTTGGATGTCGCTTTCGAAGCGCGACGCGACCGTGACGAATTTCGCCGCCGCGCGGGCGTGCAGGCCAAGTTTGTTGATGATGGTGATTTCCCGCTGCACCACGTCATTCCTCTTCTTCTTCCGCTCCGGTCGGACACAGCAGTATCCCGTTGCGTCCGCCGCTGATGGCCTTTTCCACCAGTTCCGGCAGGCTCAGCCGGGGATAGTTCAGCACTCGGATGAGCATCGGCAGGTTGAGGCCCGCCACCACCCTCACCTGTTTGCAGTCAGACAGCCGATTGGCGATGTTGCTGGGCGTCGAGCCGTACACGTCCGTCAGCACCAGCACACCGTCGCCCTGTTCGAGTTCCGCCACCATGTGGCGGGCCTTGGCCACGAGCGCTTCCGGGTCGCTGTCGGGCATTACCGGCAGGACGGCGGTGGCGAGCGGGCAGACGCCCAGCGTCGCGCTCGCCGTGCTCAGCAATTCGGCGCCGATGCGATTATGGCTGATGATCAATAAACCTACGGTCATGATAGCTCCCTGTGGCGTGTCAGTACGTTGTCCCATTTGTTGCGGAAGTGAGCCGCCAGCAGTTCGGCCATGTAGACCGAGCGGTGCTGCCCGCCGGTGCAGCCGATCGCTATGGTCATGTAGCTGCGGTTGTCCGCCGCGAAACGGGGGAGCCAGGTGTCGAGGAAGCGTTTCAGTTCCTCGAACATCTGCAGGACTTCCGGCTGGTTTTCCAGGTAGGCGATGACCTCGCCATCCAATCCGGTCAGCGGGCGCAGTTGCTGCTGCCAGTGGGGATTCGGCAGGCAGCGCACGTCGAAGACGAAATCGGCGTCCGCCGGTATGCCGCGCTTGTAGCCGAACGACTCGAACAGAATGGACATGGAGTGGGCCGACTTCTGGGTGCGGTCGCGTATCAGGTCACGCAGTTGATGCACGTTCATGTGGGTTGTGTCCACATGCATGTCCGCGTTGACGGCGATGGGCTCCAGGAGCTTGCGCTCCAGGCCGATGGCCTCGGCCAGCGGCACGTTCTTGCCGGTGAGCGGATGCTTGCGGCGCGTTTCGCTGAAGCGCTTGAGCAGCGTGTATTCGTCCGCCAGCAGATAGATGATCTCGCAACTGATGCCGGCGTCCCTCAGTTCGCGCAGGACGCTCGGGAAGCGCTCCAGATGTTCGGGCTGGCTACGGGCGTCCGTTCCCACGGCGATCTTTTCGTAGGCGGGCTGGCGGCTCGCCAGCATCTGCATCGCGAAGGCCTGTAACAGGCCGAGGGGCAGGTTATCGATGCAATAGTAGCCCAGGTCTTCGAGCGTGTGCAGCGCCACGCTTTTGCCCGAGCCCGACAGACCACTGACGATGATCAGTTTCATTGCATGTGTTACTCGATGTAACGCCGTTGGCGCTCGATGAAATCTGTGGTGGCGTCATAGCCCTTGAGCTTGAGGATGTGATTGCGCACCGCGGCTTCCACCAGCACGGCCAGATTGCGCCCCGGGGCGACCGGCAGGGTGATCTCGGGGATCTCCACGTCCAGGATCTTGCGCGAGCGGTGGTTTCCCTGCAGGCGGTCGATCTCCTGCATGCGTTTGCCGCTCATGCGCTCCAGGTGGATGATGAGGCGCAGGTACTTGCTCGTCTTGATCGCGCTGTCGCCGAACATGGCTCTGACGTTCAGCAGGCCGAGCCCGCGCACCTCAAGGAACGACTGCAGGGGTTCCGGGCAGGTGCCGATCAGGGCGTCGGGTGTGACTTGGGCGAATTCGGGCGCGTCGTCCGCGATCAGCCGATGGCCGCGCGTGATCAGTTCCAGGGCCAGCTCGCTCTTGCCGATGCTGCTGGCGCCGGTGATCAGGGTTCCGATTCCCATGACCTCCATGAACACGCCATGGAGCGTGATCTTTTCGGCGAAGAGGTTGCCGAGATAGTACTGCAGGTGGTCCACGACTTCATGGCTCGACAACGGTGAGCCGAACAGCGGCATGCCTGCCTGCTCGGCCTCTTGCTTCAGGTCGTCGGGCACCTTCAAGCCGTCCGTTACCAGCACCAGGGCGGTCTTGTCGGAGAGCAGTTGCCTGATGGCATCCGCGCGTGAGTTCTTGGCCAGCCGACGCAGGTAATGCAGCTCGGGGTTGCCCAGTACCTGCACGACGTAAGGGTGGATGAAGTTGAGGTGGCCGATGAGCGAGGCGCCGACCTTGTGTTCTTCATCCGATTGAACGAGACGCTCTGCGCCTGATCGTCCGGCGATCCACTCCAGCCGGAGCTTCGCCTTGTGATCCTCGAACAGCGTCTGCACGGAGACAGAGGCGATCATGCCGGCGTGTGTTGTGACTCCCATTGCAACAGCAGCTCGAAGAGTTTCTGGTCGCTGGCGGCCTCGCGCAGTTCCTTGCAGAGCACGCTGTCGCTGAACATCTCGGCAAGACGCGCCAGAATCTGCAGATGTTCTTCCACGGCCGTTTCCGGGACCATGAGCGCGAACAACAGGTCCACCGGTTCGTTGTCCACGGCGTCGAAGTCGACGGCGCGGTCCAGCTTGATGAACGCGCCGGTAGCCGCCGTATCACCCTTGATGCGGCCATGGGGAATGGCGACTCCGTGCCCGAGTCCGGTGCTGCCGAGGCGCTCGCGTCCGATGAGGCTCTCGAACACCTCGCCTTGGGTGAGATGCGGCCTGCTGTGGGCAATCAGCTCGCTCAGCAGTTCCAGTGCGCGCTTCTTGCTGCCCGCCTGGACGCCGTATGCAACACGTTCGGGAGTGACTAGATCGGCGATTTGCATGGCTTCAATTGAAGTCTCCCCGGACTCCGCGAGGAAGTCCGGGGATCGGTTGTGAGGTTCAGATCTTGACCGCCGCGTCGTTGCGGTGGTGATCGGTGAGCTTTTCCTTATGGCGCTTGACCTGACGGTCCAGCTTGTCGATGAGGGCGTCGATGGCCGCATACATGTCCTCGTCGACCGCATCGGCATGGATGCTGCCGCCTCTGATGTACAAGGTCGCTTCGGCCTTCTGGCGCAGCTTCTCCACACTCAGGACCACGTGCACGTCGAGCACGTGGTCGAAATGACGCTCCAGGCGCTCCATCTTGCTGGTCACGTAATCGCGCAGGGCTTGCGTGATGTCGATGTGATGGCCGGTCAGGTTGATTTGCATAATACGGCTCCTTCTTGGGTAGTAATTGTCTATGCCAGACGCTTGCGCTCGTTCGACGGAGGGATGGCCATCGCTTCACGATACTTGGCCACCGTCCGCCGTGCCACGTTGATGCCCTGCCGCAACAGCAGTTCCGCGATCTTGCTGTCGCTGAGCGGTTTGGCCGGATCTTCGCCGGCCACCAGCTTCCTGATCATCGCCCGTATCGCCGTGGCCGAACACTCGCCGCCGTCGGACGTGGTCACGTGGCTGGAGAAAAAGTACTTGAACTCGAATATCCCGCGGGGGGTATGCATGTACTTCTGGGTCGTCACCCGCGAGATGGTGGATTCGTGCATGTTCACCGCCTCGGCGATGTCGCGCAGGACCAGCGGCTTCATGGCCTCCTCGCCGTGTTCGAGAAAACCCCGCTGCTGTTCCACGATGCAGGTCGCCACCTTGAGCAGCGTTTCGCTGCGGCTCTGCAGGCTTTTCAGAAACCAGCGCGCTTCCTGCAGGTGATTTCGCAGGTAGGTGTTGTCGGTGCTCGAGTCGGCGCGCCGTACCAGGCTCGCGTAGTAGGGATTGATCCGGATACGCGGCGCCACCTCGGGATTCAATTCGACCCGCCATACCCCCTTTTGTTTCCGGACGAACACGTCCGGGACGATGTACTGCGGAGGGGTCGTCTCGATCTGGGCGCCGGGTCGGGGATTCAGGGTCTGGATCAGCGCGATGGCCTGGCGCAGTTCCGATTCAGAGACCTTCAGTTGCCGGATGAGGTGGGCGAAGTCGCGGGAGGCCAGTTGGTCCAGGTGATCTTTGGCCAGTTTCTTGGCGGTCTCCAGCCAGGGGGTGTTGGGCGGCAATTGCTGCAGTTGTATGTACAGGCACTCGCCGAGGTTGCGCGCGCCCACGCCCACCGGATCGAAGTGCTGGACGCGGTGCAGCACCGCCTCGATCTCGTCCGTGTCCACGTCCACCTCGCCCGCGAGTCCCTGCTGGATTTCTTCCACGGTGGCGGTGAGGTAACCGTCGTCGTTGATGGAGTCGATGATGGCCATGGCGATGGCCATGTCGGTTTCGCTGAACGGCGTCAGGCGCATCTGCCACAGGAGGTAATCCTGAAGCGACTCCGCCGTGCGCCCCTGGATCTCGAAATCCCGCTCCTCGGCGTCGGAGCCGCCGAGCGTGACCGGGGTGTCGTAGATATCCTCCCAGGCGCTGTCGACAGGAAGCTCTTCAGGGATGGTCGTGTTGTCGCTCGCGGTTGCCTCGTATTCCGGCTCGCGCGCGTCCTCCGCAAGCGCCGTTTCGACCGCGTCGCCCTGGAGTGCCGGAAGCGCCTCGCCCTCGTCGTTCAAGCTGGCGCTCCCGTCGGTGTCCTCTGCCAACTCCAGCATGGGGTTGGTCTCCAGCGCGTGCTGGATCTCCACCTGCAGTTCCAGCGTGGACAGCTGCAGCAGCCGTATGGCCTGTTGCAGCTGCGGCGTCATGGTCAGGTGTTGACCAAGACGGAGCTGGATGGATTGTTTCATCGAATAGGACATGGTGTGGTCGTCGCCGCAGGCCGAAGGCTCATTCTAACGCAATTATTATGCCAGCGCAGGCCCCCTTCGCCGGATTCCCTGTCTTCTGTTCGTTTTTTTCTTCCGTCCCCGGCATTGTAGTGTGTTCCGGCCTGGGGAGCGCCTATTGTAATAGGTTCTTTATATTTGAAAATCGTGTCCCAGATACACGTCCCTGACCCGGGTGTTCCGTAAAATTGCATCCGGCGTTCCCTCCGCGATTACCTTTCCTTCACTCAATATATAGGCCCGGCCGCAGATCCCCAAGGTTTCACGCACGTTGTGGTCCGTGATCAGCACGCCGATCCCCCGCCTTGCCAGGTGGATGACGAGGCGCTGGATGTCCAGGACTGAGATCGGGTCGACGCCGGCGAACGGCTCGTCGAGCAGGATGAAACGGGGATCCGCCGCCAAGGCCCGCGCAATCTCCACGCGCCGGCGCTCGCCGCCCGACAGGCTCATGCCCAGGTGATCGCGCAGGTGCCCGATGTGCAGTTCCTGCAGCAGCTCTTCCAGCCGGGCCAGGCGGCCCTTGCGATCGAGGTTGGGACGGGTCTCCAGGATGGCCAGGATGTTCTCGGCCACGGTGAGCTTGCGGAACACCGACGGTTCCTGGGGCAGGTAGCCTACCCCAAGCTGGGCGCGGGCATGCATGGGGTAGCGGGCGATGTTGCGCCCGTCCAGGAGGATTTCGCCGCGGTCGCTGCCGATCAGTCCGACGACCATGTAAAAAGAGGTGGTTTTGCCGGCTCCGTTGGGGCCGAGCAGGCCGACGATTTCGCCGCTGTTGACGTGCAGCGATACCCCGTCCACCACGACGCGCGACTTGTAGCGCTTGGTGAGGCCTTTGGCGATGAGCGTGCTCATGGCACTGTGCCCGGCTGTCTGGACGGACTGCCGGACGCGGCGTCCTTGGCTTTCGGCTGGATCGTGATGTAGACCCGCTGGCGTTCCGCGCCCGGCCTGGTGTCGCCCGCGTTCGCGACGCCGCGCGGTATGTCGTAGACGATACGCTCGCTCTTGAACTCGTTGGCGCCCTGCCAGAGCTTGGCGTTCTGCAGGAGGATCACCTTTTCCTCATTCGCGTAGTACTCGATGCGCTCGGCCGAGGCGTGCATGTCTTCCTGCTGGTTGTCGGGCCGCTGCTTGTAGGTGGCAGGCTTGCCCACCATGATGATGCGCTCGAGTTGTTCGTCCTTGTGGTGGACCGTCATGGTGTCGCCCGTCAGGCGCATGCTGCCCTGGGTCACTTTCACGTCGCCGCTGTACACGCTGACGCCGCGGCGCTCGTCGATCTCCACCTGGTCGGCCTCGATCTGTACGGGCTGGTCCTTGTCCGTCGATAGGGCATGGACGCAGGGGGGGGCGGCCAGGGCAAGAACAAGGAGCCAGTTAGCGGACTTTGGGGTCATATATGCCTCGCACTGTGGACAACAACTGTATACGGCTTTCCTGGAAATAGACGCGCATGCCGACGGCATCGACCCGCGCGCCGTTGCGCAGGATGGTGACCGGGGCGTCGGTCTCGGCATATTTCTTACTGGGCTGCACCCGCACGTCGCGGGTGATGATCCGGATCGGCCCGTCCTTGGCATCCTGCCAGATCAGCACGTTGCCCTGCAGCAGCACGGAGTCGCTGCGGCGGTACACCCAGCCCTTGTCCGCGTCGATCTGCCAGGGCGGCGCGTCCTGCCGGTACAGTTCGAGATGGGGCTTGGTGAGCTCCGCCGAATCGTCGTGGGGATAGTGGAACATGATGGGCGCCCGTAGACGGTCGCGCAGCCTTCCCTGCTCATCCAGGGCGCTGGCGGTGAAGTTCTCGATGAAATAATCCGGCGTCCGCAGACGCGGCTGCGCTGCGGTCGGCTGTGTGGTCTTGACGGCCTGCACCAGCCAGAGGCTCAAGGCCGCCAGGCCGATCAGGGCGATTGCGATGAGGAGGCGGCCGAGGGGCATCAGAGATATTTGCCGAGCGCCTCGTCCAGCGTCCCCTGCGCCTCCATGATCAGTTCGCAGACATCCCGCGCCGCGCCGCGGCCGCCGCCGTTGGGGGTCTGCCAGTGGGCGTGTTTCTTGACCATGGGATGGGCATCCTGCACCGCGATGGCGAAGCCGACCCGGCGCATGACGGGCAGGTCCACGACGTCGTCGCCGACGTAGGCGACATGATCCGGCTCCACGCCGAGTTGCTCGACCAGGGCCTCGAAGACCGGCAGTTTTTCGATGCTGCCCTGGTAGAGCAGCGAGACGCCGAGGTCCCGCATGCGGTGTATCACCACGTTGGAGGTGCGCCCCGTGATGACCGCCACCTGTACGCCCGTGCGCTGGAGCATCTTGATTCCATGGCCGTCGCGGGAGTGGAACGCCTTGTATTCTTCGCCGCTGTCGCTCAGAAACAGGCTGCCGTCGGTGAGCACTCCGTCCACGTCGAAGATTACCAAGCGGATGCGTGCCGCCCGTTCGAGGATGTCCTGCATGCGATCTTCCCTAGCTTTGTCCGGTTGAGTGTGAAGACGTTCGGGCTACACCACGCCGGCCCGCAGCAGATCATGCATGTTCAGCGCGCCCACGAGCCGCTTGCCGTCGCCCAGCACCAGCAGCGCATTGATCTTGTGGGTCTCCATGACGCGCAGCGCCTCGGCGGCGAGCGTGTCCGGCGTTACCGTCTTGCAGTTGCGGGTCATCACCGTACCGATCCCGGTCTTGTGCACGTCCACGCCGTGGTCCAGGGCGCGGCGCAGATCGCCGTCCGTGAAGATGCCGATGAGCCGGTCCTCGGCGTCCACCACCGCCGTCATGCCCAGGCCCTTCTTGGTCATCTCCACCAATGCCTCGCGCAAAAGGGCGGTTTCCGGCACCCGCGGTATCCGGTCGCCGGTGTGCATGAGATCGCCGATGAGGAGCAGCAGGCGCCGGCCAAGCCGGCCGCCGGGGTGGGAGCGGGCGAAGTCCTCCGCGGTGAACCCGCGCGATTCCAGCAGCGATACGGCCAGCGCATCCCCCATGGCCAGGGCGGCCGTGGTGCTGGAAGTGGGGGCGAGCCCCAGGGGACAGGCCTCCTGCGTGACGCTCACGTCGATGTGCACGGTGGCGGCGCGGGCGAGGGTCGAATTCGGGTTGCCGGTGAGGGCGATGAGCGGCACGCCGAGGCGCTTGATCAGTGGGAGGATCGTGAGGATCTCCTCGGTTTCGCCGGAATTCGAGACGGCCAGCACCACGTCCTTGGGCGTGATCATGCCCAGATCGCCGTGGCTCGCCTCGCCCGGATGGACGAAGAAGGCCGGGCTGCCCGTGCTCGCCAGGGTCGCGGCGATCTTGCTGCCGATGTGGCCCGACTTGCCCATGCCGATCACGACGATGCGTCCCTCGCAATCCAGCATGTGGCGGCACGCTGCGATGAAGCTGTCATCGATGCGCTCCGCGAGCCGGGCCACCGCCTGGGCCTCGTTACGGATCACCGCGAGGGCGAGCTCACGCACCTTGTCGGCCTCCAGCGGATGGCGTGGCACCTCCCGGGAGACCGGGCGGATGGCGGACTGTTCCGGGGTGGCCGGGTCCGTTGCGCCAGCGCCATGCGGAGCAGGCTGCGCGGTTTTTTTTGGGAGCGTGTCTGCGGGGGGCATTATTTGGCGGACGCCTCGGGATAACCCAGTTCGGCGAGCTTTTGCGCCAGGGCCGAGCGGGAGAGGTTGTCGCCCTGGACGACCACCGTGCCGCTGGCGACCTCCACCTCGACGCTCGCAACGCCGGGCAGTGCGCCCAGACCGTTGCGGATGTTGCTGGCGCAGCCGCCGCATTTGACGTTCTGCACGGAAAAGGTTTCCTGCATGACTAAAGTCTCCTCATGGTCCCGCCGGTGAGTGCCGTGGCGGGTTTGCTCTCGCGGTTTGCCTGCCATCCCAAGAGGGATGGCGGCAGGTGGATCAGATCATGGCCCGTTCCCGTGGCGGCCAGGGATTGGCCGCAGTCGCCGGAACGCGGCAAAGGTCATATTTGACCCGATGATGCGGCCTTTAGCAACGGCGCGCCGCTGCCGATTGCGGATCGTGGCCGCGGGTCCTTCGATTCGAATAGTGTAGTGCCGTTGTCCGCCAGGTCCCGGGATTGATGGGTTCAGGTCGCTTTGGTCCTGGTTGCGCCGCAACGCTTGCAGCGGTATGCGGTGACCAGCCGGCCCTGCTTGACGTCGAAGGGGTTGCTGCCGACCGCTTCCCATTTGTGGAAGCCGCTCTTGCACAGGGTTTTGCCGCGGTGCTTCTCCGCGGGGCGGGGACGTTTGAACGGGATGACTTCGCCCATGGGGCCACCTTTCCGCAGTTCCGACGGCGCAATGATACACCGCAGCCCGAGTCCGCCATCCCGCCGTTGCAAGGCCTTGGTGCGTCTGGGATTGACCTATACTCGTGGATGTTCCCGGGCGTATTCCATTGACTCCCGTGCGTGCCGCGACGCGCGGAAAGATGCGAGGAGGCGTATCCGCCATGAGCGCGAAAAAGATCCTGATGGTGGTCGGCGATTACGGCGAGGACTACGAGATCATGGTGCCGTTTCAGGCGCTGCAGATGGTGGGGCATACGGTGCATGCCGTCTGCCCGGACAAGAAGGCCGGCGAACAGGTCCGCACCGCCATCCACGATTTCGACGGGGCGCAGACCTACAGCGAGAAGCCCGGCCACAACTTCACCCTGAACGCGAGCTTCGCCGAGGTGCGGCCGGAGGACTACGACGCGCTGGTGATTCCGGGCGGGCGCGCGCCCGAATATCTGCGCCTGAACCGCCGGGTGCTGGACATCGTGCGGCACTTCGCTGAGGCCGACAAGCCCATCGCCGCCATCTGCCACGGCGCCCAGATTCTCGCTGCGGCGGGGGTGCTGGAGGGGAAGGAGTGTAGCGCCTATCCGGCGGTGGGGCCCGAGGTCACCCGCGCGGGCGGGCGGTATCAGGACATCGCCATGGACCAGGCGCACGTGGAGGGCAAGCTGGTCACCGCGCCCGCCTGGCCGGCGCACCCGGCGTGGCTCGCCCGGTTTCTGGAGGTGCTGGGCACGCGCATCGAGCCCTGATGCCGAGTGTGCGGCAGCGGTCCGGACGGGTTTCCCCGGCGTGTCCGTAAACCGCCGCAGGCCGCGGCAGATGGCGCTTGTCAGCGGAACCGGCGCCGTGGTCCCGTACACCTGGCGCAAGGGCAGCCGCTGCCGGTGACCAGAATCCTCAATAAGCAGTTCCATCCTCTGGCCATCAATACTCGTAGCTTTCGTATGGCTGGCCCAAGACCGGCCGTATCCGCTCCAGCGGCCTGCGCTGGAACCGAGTGATCCCGTTCCGGGACAGCCGAAAAACGCCTTGACAACCGGCGCTTTAACGCAAAGACGCAAAGGCCATCAAGAGCGCAAAGCCAATGAAGTACGGATTGGACTTCCGGCTCCGGCATGTTCCCGGACTTTACGGTTGCCTGCTCAGGCTGCCGTAATTCTTCATGAATGCTTTGCGCCTTCGCGTTGATCGCTCTCGCGCTGGTAGGGCTGGGCGCCTTGGCAGGACGCCGCCCCCATCCGGAGAAAATGGCAACCGTTATAATGGATTGGATGCTGGCGAAGGTGGGCCGTATGGCGTTACGGCGGCGTACCCGGATTCCGCCGGCGGGTTTCGTGAAAGACCCGTGCCTCGCTGCGGCCGGCAAAGCCCGGTGCGGAGAGCTTGTAGAACAGGTCGAATTCCATGAATACGACAAACGGGACGGAGGTTGACTGTTTTGGTTCGGACAGACAATAGCCTGGACGCGAACCCCGCGCTCATCCTCGGCGCCCGGGGCTGGGAGCACGCCGGGTGGGATGGTGTGTTCTATCCCGCGGACCTTCCGCCCGAGTGGCGGCTCGCCTACTACGCCAACGAATTCCAAACGGTGCTGGTGCCGGAGGAGTGCTGGCGGGACTGCACGCCGGCGCAGGTGGCCGGTTGGGGAGCCGATGTGCGGCCGGGATTCTCCTTTTTTCTGGAGCTGACGTGCGATCCGGCGCGCGCGGCGGCTTTCGTGGACGACTGCGCGGCGTTGCGGGAGCGCTGCGCCGCGCTGGCGGAGCGGATGGGCGGTCTGATCCTGCGGTTTGCGCGTCTGCCGGCGCCCCGGGAGCTGGAGGCGCTTCCCGCCTGTCTGCCGGCGCTTCATCCGGTCAGCCTGGTGCTGCCGGACGGCGTGTCGCCGCCCGAGGCGTCGGCCCCGTTGATGTGGTCCGGTGCAGCGCCGTGCTGGATGCCGGGGCGGGGCCTGGGCAAGAGCGGGACAGGGCTGATGACAATTGAGGACGGGAAATACACGCAGCGTGGGCTGCGCCGGGAGGTTGAATCCTTCCTGAAGCAGGCGCGGGGGGTGGAGCGTGCGTTCCTGTTTTTTCAGGGCGATCCGCCGGGGGTTCAGGCTTTGCGGGATGCGGCGGTGATGGCGGAGCTTCTGGGGCATCCGCTCGCCGTCGGCGGTTGACTCGCAAAACGATCTTGCGGACACTAGCCCGCTTGGGCTTTTCGAGTCCTCTCTTTTACGCTGCAGGGTTCGCATGGCTGAGTGCCGGAACTATCGATGACCGCTCCCAATAACGACGAAGGTGATCCACTGGTCCGGATCCGCGGCTTGCGCTTCCTGCGCGGCAGCAGGGTGATCTTCGGCGGGGTCGATATCGATATCCCCCGCGGCAAGGTCACGGCCATCATGGGGCCGAGCGGCACCGGCAAGACCACGCTGTTGCGCCTGATCGGCGGGCAGTTGCGGCCCGCGGCGGGGAGCATCCTGGTGGACGGTCAGGATGTGCCCAGTCTGTCTCGGGACGGGTTGTACGCATTGCGCAAGCGCGTGGGCATGCTGTTCCAGAGCGGGGCGTTGCTGACGGATCTGAGCGTCTTCGAAAACGTGGCCTTTCCCCTGCGCGAGCACACGCGCCTGCCCGAGTCCATGATCCGCGATCTGGTGTTGATGAAGCTGCAGGCGGTGGGGTTGCGCGGTGCGCGCGATCTCATGCCCAGCCAACTCTCCGGCGGCATGGCGCGGCGGGTGGCGATTGCGCGGGCCATCGCGCTGGACCCGATGATGATCATGTACGACGAGCCCTTTACCGGGCAGGACCCCATCTCCATGGGGGTGGTGGTGCAGTTGATCCGCCTGCTCAACGACGCGCTTGGGCTCACCAGCATCATCGTCTCCCACGACGTGCACGAAGTGAGCGCCATCGCCGATTGTATCTACGTGCTCTCGGAGGGCAGAGTGGTCGAGCACGGCACGCCGGAGGAGTTGCGGCATTCGCAGTCTGAATGGGTGCGGCAGTTCATGCAGGGGCTGCCGGACGGGCCGGTGCCGTTCCACTATCCGGCATGCGATTATGGGGAAGACCTGCTCGCTGGCGCCTAGGGCGGGGGGAATACGCAAGGGGTGTTGGTGGCATCATGACGCAGTGGTTACAGTACCTGGGCCGCACCGCGCTGGGATTCCTGGAGCGCCTGGGGCGGGCGCACATCCTGCTGCTGCGCATGTTGCTGGGGCTGCCGAGCCTGCTGCCGCGGTTTCGCCTGGTCATCGTGCAGATGCGCTCGGTGGGCGTGCTGTCCCTGGTCATCATCGTGGTTTCCGGCGTGTTCGTGGGCATGGTGCTGGGATTGCAGGGTTACAACACGCTGGTGGATTTCGGGTCCGAGCAGTCGCTGGGCGTGGTGGTGGCCCTCACGCTGGTGCGTGAGCTGGGACCGGTGGTGGCGGCGCTGCTGTTCGCCGGTCGTGCGGGTTCCGCCCTGACGGCGGAAATCGGCCTGATGAAGGCGACCGAGCAGTTGTCGGGCATGGAGATGATGGCGGTGGATCCGCTGCGCCGCGTGTTGGCGCCGCGGCTGCTGGCCGGTTTTTTCTCGATGCCGTTGCTGGC
This sequence comes from Gammaproteobacteria bacterium, assembly GCA_041672765.1. Lineage (GTDB taxonomy): Bacteria > Pseudomonadota > Gammaproteobacteria > JBAYZB01 > JBAYZB01 > JBAYZB01. Next base: position 19,542 of record JBAYZB010000001.1, read on the forward strand.
CGCGATCTTCACCGCGGTGGGCGTGCTGGGGGGGTATTTCGTCGGAGTCGGGCTGCTGGGGGTCGATTCCGGGGCCTTCTGGTCCCAGATGCAGGCCAAGGTGGATTGGTACGAGGATGTGCTGAACGGGGTTATCAAGAGCCTCGTTTTCGGTTTCGTGGCGAGCTGGATCGCCGTGTTCGAGGGCTATGACGCGGATCCCACTTCCGAGGGTGTGAGCCGTGCGACCACGCGCACCGTGGTCCATACCTCGCTCGCCGTGCTGGGGCTGGACTTTGTGCTGACCGCGCTGATGTTCGGGGATCTGTAGAGACGATGGAAACGAGGACACTGGAAATTGGGGTCGGGGCGTTCGTCGCGGCAGGGCTTGCGGCGCTCTTCATGCTGGCGATGCAAGTGAGCAACCTGAGCGGCTTCAGCATCGATGAGCGAAGCTCCTACACGCTTACCGCGCGTTTCGATAACGTCGGCGGGCTCAAGGTGCGCGCGCCGGTGAGCATGGCGGGCGTGCAGATCGGCCGCGTCGTGGCGATCGACGTGAATCAGGATACCTACGAGGCCGAGGTCCGCCTTGCTATCCTCAACAAATACAATCGCTTGCCAGAAGATTCGTCGGCGAGCATCTTCACCGCCGGCCTGTTGGGCGAACAGTACATCGGCTTGGAGGCGGGCGGTTCCGAGCGCTATCTCCAGGACGGCGACCGGATCAGGCTGACACAATCGGCGCTGGTGCTGGAGCAGATCATCGGGCAGTTCCTGTTCGGCAAGGCCGCGGAAGGGATAAGCCAACCGGCGGAGAAGGAGTAGAGCAGGGATATCGTGAGGGAGATGAGCCTATGAAACGTTTCGTTGTCACGCTTTTCCTGAGTGCGGTTTCGTTCCTGGCTGCGGCCGCTCAGCCCGCTCAACAGTTGGTCCAGGAAACGTCGGAGCGGATGCTCGCGACGCTGAAGGCCGAGCGCGAGGCCATCCAGAAGAACCCGGATCGGCTTTATGAACTGGTGCGGGAGATCGTGCTGCCGCACTTCGATTTCGAACAGATGTCGCGGCTGGTGCTCGGCAAGAACTGGCGCAAGGCGACTCCGGAGCAGCGCGAGCGGTTCGTGCAGGAGTTCCAGATCCTGCTGGTGCGCACCTACGGCACGGCCTTGAACGAATACCGGGACGAGAAGATCGTGTACCTGCCGCTGCGGCAGCAGCCGGACGCCAAGGAGGTAACCGTGCGCACCGAGGTGCAGCGGACCGGCGCCCCGCCGATTCCGATCGATTACAGCATGGTGCTCGAGGACGGGCAGTGGAAGGTGTACGACGTCACCATCGAAGGCGTCAGCCTGGTGCTGAATTATCGGACGAGCTTCGCCAGCGAGATCCGGCAGGGTGGGTTCGACCTGCTTCTCAAGAAGCTCATCGAGCGCAATCAAAAACCCGTGACGCAATCCCCTGCATGAGTGCGGCGCATCTTGACCCGGCTGGAGACGGCCACTTTCGGTTGGCGGGGGTACTGAGCTTTGCCACCGTGCCCGGGCTTTGGCAGCAAACGCGCGGGCTGTTTGCCGGGCAGGCGGCGGTAAAGATCGACCTGCGCGGTGTGGAGCGCTCCGACAGCGCCGGCCTCGCCCTGCTGGTCGAGTGGATGCGGGAGGCCGAGCGGCATAAGACACGGCTCCAGTTCGTCAACATGCCCAGTCAGATGCTGGCCATTGCGCGCGTCAGCGGCCTGGATCACATCCTTCCCCTGTCCCGGGAAGAATAACGGGCTCGGGGCGCGTGATACGCGCCATGGCCTGCGAGCATGAACATCGAAGAGATCGGCAGCAGACATTGATAACCCTCGATCCGGCGGTGTGCGCCGTAACCATCGACAACGTGCACAAGCGCTTTGGGCAGGTTGCAGCCCTGTGCGGGGTGACGTTCGACATCGCCCGCGGCGAGTTCTTCGGCCTGCTCGGGCCGAACGGCGCGGGCAAATCGACTCTCATCAACATCATGGCGGGCCTGGTCCGGGCCGATGCCGGGCGGGTGCGGGTGATGGGGCACGACGTGGTGCGTGCGTACCGGCGCGCGCGCGCCGCGCTGGGCGTGGTGCCGCAGGAACTGGTCTATGACCCGTTCTTCTCCGTGCGGGAGATCCTGCGTCTGCAGTCGGGCTACTTCGGGTGGGGCAAGGAAAACGAGCCCTGGATCGAGGAGCTGCTCGAAACCCTCGATCTCGCCCCCAAGGCCGATGCCAACCTGCAGCAACTTTCCGGGGGCATGAAACGCCGCGTGCTGATCGCCCAGGCGCTGGTGCACCGGCCGCAGGTGGTGGTGCTCGACGAGCCGACCGCGGGCGTCGACGTGGAGTTGCGCAAGGCTCTTTGGGAGTTTGCCCGCCGCCTGCACCGGGACGGCCACACCATCGTCCTGACGACCCACTATCTGGAGGAGGCGGAGAGCCTCTGCGACCGCATCGCGATCCTGCATCACGGCCAGGTCCGGGCCTTGGATACCAAGCACGGGTTGCTGGCGCGGCACCCCTATCGCCTGCTGTGCCTGACGGTGGCCGACGAGCACGTACGCCTGCCGGAATCCCTCGCGCGGTTGATCACGGCGCGGGAAGGGAACCGGATAACCCTGCGCCTGCACCGGCTGGACGACCAGATCGGCGGCATTCTGAACACGCTCCATGCCGCCGGGATCGCCGTGGCGGACCTTCACACCCGGGACCCCGGCCTGGAGGACGTTTTCCTGGAGCTGACCGCGCGGGAGGAGGAGGCCGCATGAGCGTCAATTGGCGCGGTCTCTACACCCTGTTCATGAAGGAGGTCATGCGCTTCCTGAAGGTCACGGTGCAGACCCTGATGACGCCGGTGGTGACGGCGCTGCTGTATCTGCTGGTGTTCACCCACGTGCTACAGGAGCACGTGGAGGTCTATCCTGGGATCTCCTACACCGCGTTCCTGGTTCCGGGGCTGGTGATCATGACCGTCATCCAGAATGCCTTTGCCAACAGCTCATCCAGCCTGATCCAGTCCAAGATGACGGGCAACCTGGTGTTTCTGCTGCTGGCTCCGATTTCGGGGACGGAGTTCTATCTGGCGTTCGTGGCGGCGGCGGTGGTGCGCGGGTTGATGGTGGGGCTGGGCGTGTATCTCGTGGCCGGCCCGCTGCAAGGCGTCCCGCTCCACAGCCCCGGGGTGGTGCTCGCGTTCGCGATCCTGAGCAGCGCAGTGCTGGGTGGGCTGGGGGTGATCGCAGGGATCTGGGCCGAGAAGTTCGAACAGTTGGCGGCCTTCCAGAATTTCGTCATCCTGCCCCTGTCCTTCCTTAGCGGGGTGTTCTATTCCATCCACACCCTTCCCGATTTTTGGCAGGAAGTTTCCCGTTTCAACCCGTTTTTCTATATGATTGACGGCTTCCGTCACGGGTTCCTCGGGGTATCGGACGTCTCGCCCTGGCTCAGCTTGGGTGTGACGGTCGGTTTTTTCGCGGCAATATCGGGTATCTGCCTGATAATGCTGCATCGGGGCTATAAGATCCGCCGCTGAGCGGCGCAGGGACATGGTTTCGCTTAACGGAGGTGAATATATGCAGCCGGAAGATATCAAGCGCTTGATCGAGGCAGGGTTGCCGGGGAGCGAGGCGAGGGTGAGCGGCGATGACGGCACCCATTTCGAGGCGGTGGTGATCGCGGACGCATTCGAGGGCAAGCGCTCGCTGGAGCGCCATCGGCTGGTGTATGGCGCGCTGGGCGACTTGATGCAGGGGGCAATCCACGCCCTCTCGATCAAGACCTATACGCCCCAGGAGTGGGCGGCACAGCAAGGTTGAAAACATTCGGTGAAGTGGTAGGGCGAGCGTGGACAAGTTGATCATCACCGGGGGAACCCCCCTGAGCGGCGAAATCCGGATCTCCGGTGCGAAAAACGCTGCCCTGCCTATTCTGGCGGCAACACTGCTGGCCGACAGCCCCATGACCATCAGCAACGTGCCGCACCTCCACGACATCACGACCACCATGGAACTGCTGGGGCGCATGGGGGTGGCGCTGACCGTCGATGAGCGGATGAACATCGAGGTCGACCCGCGCGCCATCCGTGAGTTTTACGCGCCGTATGATCTGGTCAAGACCATGCGCGCCTCCATTCTGGTGCTGGGGCCGCTGCTCGCCCGCTATGGCCGGGCAGACGTGTCGCTGCCGGGCGGTTGTGCCATCGGGTCCCGGCCGGTCAACCTGCATATCCAGGGGTTGCAGGCCCTGGGGGCGGATATCCGGGTGGAGAACGGCTATATCCGCGCCACCGCCAAGCGGCTCAGGGGTGCCCACCTCGTCATGGACCTGGTGACCGTGACGGGGACGGAGAACCTCATGATGGCTGCTACCCTGGCCGAGGGCACGACCACGATCGAGAACGCCGCGCGCGAGCCGGAGGTGGTCGATCTGGCCAATTGCCTCAACCACATGGGTGCCAGAATCACAGGGGCCGGCACGGACACCATCACCATCGAAGGCGTAGACCATCTCGTCGGCACTCAGTATTCGGTATTGCCGGACCGCATCGAGACCGGCACCTATCTGGTGGCCGCCGCCATCACCGGCGGGCGCGTCAAGGTGAAGGATACGCGGCCTCAGTTGCTCGAATCGGTCCTGCTCAAGCTGCAGGAGGCCGGTGCCGATCTGACTCTCGGCGACGATTTCATCGAGCTGGACATGGCCGGGCGCCGGCCCCAGGCGGTCAGCGTGCGTACCGCTCCCTACCCGGCGTTCCCCACGGACATGCAGGCGCAGTTCACTGCCCTCAACAGTGTTGCGGCCGGGGTGGGAACGATCACCGAGACGGTGTTCGAGAACCGCTTCATGCACGTGCACGAGATGCAGCGCATGGGCGCCGACCTGCGCCTGGAAGGCAATACTGTCATCAGCAAAGGAGTTGATTACCTCACCGCCGCGCCGGTGATGGCCACCGACCTGCGCGCCTCGGCGAGCCTGGTGCTGGCTGGGCTTGCGGCGCAGGGCGATACGGTGGTGGACCGGATCTACCATATCGACCGCGGGTACGAATGCATCGAGGAAAAACTCTCCCAGTTGGGCGCCCGCATCCGGCGGGTGCCGGGTTGAGTAACAAACAGCCGGTGACACGTTGCAAGACCTGAGTCGTCACTCGCCGCTTGCCACTTGTGACTTGCCATTCAGACCATGAACGACAATCTGACCATCGCGCTTTCCAAGGGGCGCATCTTCAAGGAAACCCTGCCGCTGCTGGCCCATGCCGGCATCGTCCCCGCGGAAGACCCGGAGACCAGCCGCAAGCTGATTCTGGACACCAACCGGCCGGACGTGAAACTGGTGATCATCCGGGCGGCCGATGTGCCTACCTACGTGGAATATGGGGCCGCCGATTTAGGAGTGGCCGGCAAGGATGTGCTCATGGAGCATGGCGGCAACGGCCTGTACGAGCCGCTGGACCTGAAGATCGCCCGCTGCCGCATGATGGTGGCGGGCCCCGCCACCGACGAGCCGCTCCATGAGCGCCTGCGCATCGCCACGAAATACGTGGAAACCACCCGCCGCTATTATGCGGAGCAGGGCCGGCAGGTGGAGATCATCAAGCTGTACGGCTCCATGGAACTTGCCCCGCTGGTGGGGCTGGCCCATCGTATCGTGGACCTGGTGGACACCGGCAACACACTGAAGGCCAACGGTCTGGTGCCGCTGGAGCACATTGCCGACATCAGCTCGCGCCTGGTGGTCAACAAGGCCTCCATGAAGATGAAGCACGCGCGGGTGAAGGAGTTCATCACCCTGCTGGATGAGGCCGTTCGACAGCGTGAACAGCTTGGGAAATAACGGCGGGTGAGCGGCAAGTTCCATTCTTGATACCGGGAAGATCGTCATGGTTGATATCAAACGCCTAAGCACTGCAGAACCTGATTTCTGGACACGCCTCGATGGACTTTTGGCGTGGGAAGGGGTGTCGGACGAAGAGGTGGTCCGCACCGTACGGACCATTCTCGCGGAGGTACGCCGGCGGGGCGACACGGCGCTGGTGGAATACACCAACCGCTTCGACCGCATGAACGCGGCAAGCATGGCCGAGCTGGAGATCCCGAAGAAGCGCCTGCAGGACGCGCTCGCGGGCCTTCCGGTCGAGCAGCGCAATGCCCTGGAGACTTCCGCCGCGCGGCTGCGAGCCTATGCGGAGCACCAGAAGATCGAGTCCTGGTCCTACGTCGAGTCGGACGGGACGGTGCTGGGCCAGCAGGTCGCCCCGCTGGACCGGGTGGGGCTGTACGTGCCGGGCGGCAAGGCGGCCTATCCCTCCTCGGTGCTGATGAACGCCATCCCCGCCAAGGTCGCGGGCGTGCGGGAACTCATCATGGTGGTGCCGACGCCGGATGGGGCGGTGAACGAGCTGGTCTTCGCGGCCGCCGCGATCGCCGGGGTCGACCGGGTATTCGCCGTGGGCGGTGCCCAGGCGGTGGCGGCGCTCGCCTACGGCACCGAGACGGTGCCGCGGGTGGACAAGATCGTCGGGCCCGGCAACATCTACGTGGCCACCGCCAAGGGGCTGGTGTACGGCACCGTGGGCATCGACATGATCGCCGGGCCGTCCGAGATCCTGGTGGTCTGCGATGGCCAGACCGATCCCGACTGGATCGCCATGGATCTTTTCTCCCAGGCCGAGCACGACGAGGACGCCCAGGCCATCCTGGTGTGCCCGGACGCGGCCTACCTGGACCAGGTCAAGGCCAGCATCGATCGGCTCCTGCCCGGCATGGAGCGGGCCGACATCATCCGCGCCTCCTTGAGCAGCCGCGGCGCGCTGATCCAGGTGAAGGATCTGGCCGAGGCGGTCGAGGTGGCCAACTTCATCGCACCCGAACACCTGGAGCTCTCGGTGGCGGATCCAGACAGCATGGTCAGGCAGATCCGCCATGCTGGCGCCATCTTCATGGGGCGCTACACGGCGGAGGCGGTGGGCGATTACTGCGCCGGCCCCAACCACGTGTTGCCCACCTCGCGCACGGCCCGCTTCTCCTCGCCGCTGGGCGTGTACGACTTCCAGAAGCGCTCCAGCATCATCCGTTGTTCGGCGCAGGGGGCCTCGGTGCTGGGCGCGACCGCCAGCGTGCTGGCCCGGGGAGAGGGGCTCACGGCCCACGCGCGTTCGGCCGAGTATCGGATCAAGAAGCAGTAGCGGCGGAGAAGGCGGGCCCGTCGCTCAGTGAGACGGGGCAGTCAACTCCTAACGCAAAGGCGTCAAGGCGCAAAGATGATCGAATGGAAGCCCGTGGGTATTGCGTCCAGGCCATGAATCATTGCGCTTTATTTTGTGTTAGGCCGTCTTACGGCAGTTGCAGGGCGCTCGCCGCGCTGGTGGTATTTGACTCTGTGATGAAGGGCGGTCATCGCCCCGGATGGGTATGGCACAGCACACTGACAAGATAACCCAGTGGATACGCCCCGAGATCCGCGCCATCGCCGCGTACCACGTACCGGACGCCAGCGGCCTGATCAAACTGGACGCCATGGAAAATCCCTACACCTGGCCCGAATGGCTGGTGGACGCCTGGCTTGAACAGTTGCGCGCGGTGGGCCTGAACCGCTATCCCGACCCGGCGGCGCGGCAGTTGAAGGTCCGGCTGCGCGAGGCGATGGGCATCCCGGCGGGCATGGAGGTGCTGCTCGGCAACGGTTCGGACGAACTGATCCAGATGATCGCCCTGGCGGTGGCCCGACCCGGCCGTGTGGTGCTGGCGCCCGAGCCGGGTTTCGTCATGTACCGCATGATCGCGGGGCTGGCGGGCATGGAGTACGTGGGCGTGCCGCTGCGCGCGGGCGATTTCGGTCTGTACATGCCGGCCATGCGCGAGGCCATCCGCCGCCACCAGCCGGCGGTGGTGTTCCTGGCCTACCCCAACAACCCCACCGGTAATCTGTTCGGGCGGGACGAGATCCGGGAGATCGTCGAGCTGAGCCCCGGCCTGGTGATCGTGGACGAGGCCTACGCGCCCTTCGCGGACGAGACGTTCATGGGCGAACTGGGCAAGCACGATAACCTGCTGGTCATGCGCACGGTGTCGAAGATGGGGCTCGCGGGCCTGCGCCTGGGGCTGCTGGCGGGTCCCAAGGCGTGGCTGGACGAGGTGGACAAGGCCCGCCTGCCCTACAACATCAATGTCCTGACCCAGGCCAGTGCCGATTTCGCCCTGAAGCACCACGACGTGTTCGACGAGCAGACGCGCCGCATCTGCGCCGACCGGGAGTGGCTGTTCGGCAAGCTGCGTGACATGCCGGGACTGACGGTCTACCCCAGCCGGGCGAATTTCATCCTGTTCCGCGTGCCGGCCGGTCGGGCCGACGCCATCTTCGCCGGCCTGAAGGAGGCGGGGGTGCTGGTGAAGAACCTCAACGGCGCCGGCGGGCCGCTGACCGATTGCCTGCGGGTCACGGTGGGAGCGCCGGAGGAAAACGCGGCATTCCTTGATGCCCTGACCTCACAACTGTAGGAGCGGCTCTGCCGCGCACCAGTAATCGCTTTGGAGCGCGTCCCCTCCTGGAACCTCGTCCGGCAATTCAATTCCTTGGCCGGATCGGGCGCTGGGTGACCGTTGCCGTTGCGGAGAAGGGTTTGCCGTTGCGCAGGCCGTCGAGGTGGACCTGGGTGCCGGGGGCGTGGCGGGAAATCAGATCCAGGACACCCGCGGTATCGTTGACCTCCACCCCGTCGATTTCCGTGATGACGTCCCCGGGCTGCAGGCCGGCCGCGGCGGCGGGGCTGTTGCGCAGGACGCCCGCCACCAGTACGCCCCTGGCCTGGGGCAGGCCGAAGGACTGGGCCAGCTCCGGAGTGACCTCCTGCGCCTCGATCCCCAGCCAGCCGCGGGTCACCCGCCCCTTCTCGATGATCTGCTGCATCACGTCCCGGGCGAGGCTGACGGGGATGGCGAAACCGATCCCTTCCGAGCCGCCGGTGCGGCTGAAGATCGCCGTGTTGATGCCGACCATCTCGCCGTAGGGATTGATGAGGGCGCCGCCGGAATTGCCGGGGTTGATCGCGGCGTCCGTCTGGATGAAGTTCTCGAAGGTATTGATGCCCAACTGCTTGCGGCCCGTGGCGCTGACGATGCCCATGGTGACCGTCTGGCCGACTCCGAAGGGGTTGCCGATGGCCAGCACCACGTCGCCCACCTGAAGATCCTCGGAATCGCCAATCAGGATGCTGGGCAGATCGGGCAGTTCGAGCCGGAGCACCGCGAGGTCCGTTTCCGGGTCGATGCCGACCACCCGTGCCTGGGTGCCGCGCCCGTCGGAAAGCGCCACCTTGATCTCGTCCGCGCCCTCGATCACGTGATTGTTGGTGAGCACATAGCCCTGGGAACTCACGATGACGCCGGAGCCCAGGCTGGTTTCCGTGCGTTTGCGCGGCAGGGCCGGGACCTTGCCGCTGAAAAAGTGCTGGAAGAATGGATCGTCGAGCAACGGGTGGGAGCGTTGCGGCACCTCCTTGCTGGTGAAGATGTTCACCACGGCCGGGCTGGCGAGCCTCACCGCGGCTGAGTAGGAGACCGGCCCCGCCAAGTCGTTGCCTTGAACGCTCGACGCGACTTGAGCCAGGCCTTGAAGTGGCGAAACGCTCTGCCGCATTTCGACGACGTTGATCGGGGCGAGCAGTTCCGGGCGTAGAAGGACAAAAAAGAAACCCGCCGCGAGTCCGAGGGTGACGATCTTAAACAGGAATGCCAAGCGTCTTGAAATGCGCATCATTCAATTAAACTAGCATGTTCTTGACCCGGCGTCGGGAACACGGACGCCTCACCCGGGCCATGAGAGGGAATCCGTGCGGCAAGAGCCGCTCCCACCGGAATTGGGGATGGCCGCGGGGCCAGCCCCAAGTATCTGCCGGGAAAACCTGTGTGGCCGCGAATCCGAACTCGCGGCGTTGCCCTGCACCCGGACGAGTCCGCGTCCACGTTCCGGAGGTTCTGCGAAATGCAACATACGGCGCCCATTCGTCTGCTGATCGTCGAAGACGACCCGCTGCTGCGCGACAGGTTGAAACCGCTCCTGGATGGAGAGCCCCTCCGCGTGGGGAGGTCAAGGACGTAATGTGGCGATGTCGCCAACCGACGAACCGGAACCCGGGACATGCGGCTCGCTGGATGCCGTCTCGCTGTTCCTTGATCTGCTCGGTGGACCTGGATCGTGTCTTGTGCCAAGTTCGCCGCGTGAGGAGGGCCGGGAAGATGGGATTTCATCCCGGGGTTGCGCGCGCCGCATCGTGCCGGTGTCTGGATGCATACGATGATGCACCGTTTGGGCGTCGGCCACGGGTGTGGGCTGCCGGGAGATTGTGGCGCCGATATGTCTTCGGCCAGGGCCGGTCGACGGGGTAGGCGTTGAGCCGCGCTGCAAGTCGCGGCGGGCTTCCGCAAGCCGTGATTCGACTTGACCAAAATCGCGCCTTATAAGAAGCTATCGCGTTTGTGATGGGTAGGATTACTTAGGTCTTTCACTTTGTAATCGTATAAAAATAATCAACAATTTCTGCCCGCCAAAGATTATCCAGCCGAAAATTTGGGAGAAATGCTAAATGAGCACAGATGGCGTAGATGATCGCGTAGATCTCGGCAAACGCCGCTTCCTTACCGCCGCTGCGACGGTGGTGGGGGGGGTGGGCGCCGTGTACGCAGCGATCCCATTTATCACATCCATGCAGCCGAGCGCCCGGGCGCAGGCGGCGGGCGCCCCGGTGGAAGTCGATATCAGCAAGCTCGAACCCGGTCAGCGTATCACGGTCGAGTGGCGCGGCAAGCCGGTGTGGATCGTACGGCGCACGGAAGAAGTCATGAAGGGGCTGTCGGCCATCAACGATCAGCTACGCGATCCGCATTCCGAGGTCGAGACGCAACAGCCGCCCTATGCGCAGAACGAGTATCGGGCCCGCGCCGACAAGCCGGAAATCCTCGTTGTCGTCGGCATTTGCACGCATCTGGGCTGCTCCCCCACCTACCGACCCGACGTGGGTGCCGCGGACCTTGGCGCCGATTGGCCCGGCGGGTTCTTCTGCCCCTGCCACGGTTCGCGCTTCGATATGGCTGGACGGGTGTTCCAGGGCGTTCCGGCGCCCACCAACCTGGAGGTTCCGCCCTACAGCTTCCTGAGCGACACCCGTCTGTTGGTCGGTGAGGACAAAGGAGCCGCATAATGAGCAAGATGTTGATAAGCCTGCGCGATTGGGTGGACGCCCGGTTCCCTCTCACGGAAACGTGGAATTACCACCTGGCAAAATACTATGCACCGAAGAACTTCAACTTCTGGTACTTCTTCGGTTCTCTCGCCCTTCTGGTGCTGGTGATCCAGATCGTCACCGGCATCTTCCTCACCATGAACTACAAGCCGGACGCGGACCTCGCCTTCGCCTCCGTCGAGTACATCATGCGCGACGTGAACTGGGGCTGGCTGATCCGGTACCTGCATTCCACCGGCGCCTCCGCGTTCTTCGTGGTGGTGTATCTGCACATGTTCCGCGGCCTGATGTACGGCTCCTACAAGAAGCCGCGCGAACTGCTGTGGATCATCGGCATGATCATCTACGTCGTCCTCATGGCCGAGGCCTTCATGGGCTATCTGCTGCCCTGGGGTCAGATGTCCTATTGGGGGGCGCAGGTGATCATTTCGCTGTTCGGCGCGATTCCCTATGTCGGTGATGCGCTGGCGCTCTGGATCCGCGGCGACTTCGTGGTGTCCGACGCGACACTGAACCGCTTCTTCGCGTTCCATGTCATCGCGCTGCCGCTGGTGCTGGTGGCCCTGGTGTTCGTGCACATCGTGGCGCTGCATGCGGTGGGCTCCAATAACCCGGATGGCATCGAGATCAAGAAGAACAAGGGCCCGGATGGCGTGCCGCTGGATGGCATCCCGTTCCATCCCTACTACACCGTCAAGGACATCGTCGGGGTGGTGGTGTTCCTGATGGTGTTCTGCGCCATCGTGTTCTTCTATCCGGAGATGGGCGGCTGGTTCCTGGAGAAGGACAACTTCACCCCGGCCGATCCGCTGAAGACCCCTGAGCACATCGTGCCGCTGTGGTACTTCACCGCGTTCTACGCCATCCTGCGCGCCGTGCCCGACAAGTTCCTGGGCGTGGTGGCCATGGGCGGCGCCATCGCGCTGCTGTTCGTCCTGCCCTGGCTGGACCGCAGCCCGGTGAAGTCCATCCGCTACCGCGGCGTGCTGTTCAAGTCCGCCTTGGCGGTGTTCACCATCAGCTTCATCGGGCTTGCTTATCTCGGCACGCAGCCGGCGACCCCGGCGCTGACCAATCTGGCGCGGGTGTTCGCGGTGCTGTACTTCGCGTTCTTCCTGCTGATGCCGATCTACTCGAAGCTGGATAAGACCAAGCCGGTTCCGGAAAGGGTGACCAAATGAAAAAGTACTTCATTGCATTGCTGATTGCCGTCCTGCCGGCCGCCGGCTTCGCGGCGGGTGCCGGGCCCACGCTGGACAAGGCCAATATCAACCTGGGCGACACGGAGTCCCTTCAGCGCGGCGCCAGGCTGTTCGTCAACTACTGCCTGAGCTGCCACTCCGCCAGCTTCATGCGTTATAACCGCATTGGCCGGGATCTGGGGCTGAGCGACGACGTACTCAAGAGCAATCTGATGTTCACCACCGACAAGGTCGGCGACGTCATGGAGACGGCTATGCCGGCCCAGGACGCCAAGAACTGGTTCGGCGTGACGCCGCCCGATCTGTCGGTGATCGCCCGGGCGCGCGGTGTGGACTGGCTGTACACCTATCTGCGCGGTTTCTACGTGGACGAGTCGCGGCCGTTCGGCGTCAACAACACGGTCTTCCCGGATGTGGGCATGCCCCATGTGCTGGGTGAGCTGCAGGGTTGGCAGAAGCCGGTGTATGCCGAAGGGAAGGGCGACGGCGCGACTAAAGTGATCGAGCGCATGGAACTGGTCAAGCCCGGCACCATGACGCCCGCCGAGTACGACAGCGCCGTCCGCGATCTCGTCAACTTTCTCGCTTACATGGGCGAGCCCGCAAAGCTGGAGCGCCAGCGCATCGGCATCTGGGTGATGGTGTTCCTGGCGGTGTTCTTCGTTGTCGCCTATCTCCTCAAGAAGGAGTACTGGAAGGACGTTCACTAAGGACCTTCCGTTTTGCCCCCGGGGCCGCCGCAGTGTGGCCTCGGGGCAGAACTACATGCTTCAGATCAGTTGTTCGTATCAGGAGGATCCTCAATGGCGCTGATTGCCCATCGCAGGTCGGTCATGACGCTGTTTTCGGGAGCGACCTGCCCGTACAGCCACCGTGTCCGCATCGTATTGGCCGAGAAAGGCATCTCCGTCGAGATCCTCGATATCGATCCGGACAACAAGCCGGAGGATCTGATCGATCTGAACCCCTATCAGACGACCCCGACGTTCCTGGATCGCGAGCTGGTGCTCTACGAATCGCGCATCATCATGGAGTATCTGGACGAGCGTTTTCCGCATCCTCCGCTGATGCCGGTGGATCCGGTGGCGCGCGCCAAGGCACGGCTTGCCATGTACCGGATTGAGCAGGACTGGTATCGGCTGTTGGAGGATCTGGAGTCAAACAACGAAAAACAGCTCGCCAAGGCCCGCAAGATCCTGCGCGATGAGCTGACGGCGAGCGCTGAGCTGTTTGCGGCGAAGCCGTTTTTCATGAGCGACGAGTTCTCGCTGCTGGACTGCGCGATCGCTCCGCTCCTGTGGCGGTTGCCGCATTTCGGTATCGAACTGCCCACCCAGGCCAAGCCGGTGATGCAATATGCCCAGCGCATATTCAGCCGCGACTCGTTTCGCGCCAGCCTGTCCGATGCGGAGCGGGAGATGCGGGAATAGCGAAGGGTGCCTCCTGCCGCTCGTCGTTTCCGGGCTACGCGGGGTGATACGGCAAATTCCCGCGGGCGACCACGGAAGCCCGTAACCTCCAGTTCGTCATTTTGCGCCTGAAACAGCCGACATGACTTCCAGCCGACCCTATCTGATCCGCGCCCTATACCAATGGATCGTCGACAATAACCTCACGCCCCATATCCTCATCAACGCCGGCCACAAGGGTGTGCAAGCGCCCCAGCAGTATGCGCAGGACGGCCGTCTGATCCTCAACATCAGTCCCACGGCGGTTCAGGGGCTACTGATGGGCAATGAGCTGATCGAGTTCAATGCCCGTTTTGGAGGGGTGCCCATGGCGGTGGTCATTCCCACCGGCGCGGTGTTAGCCATTTATGCGAAGGAAAACGGTCAGGGCATGCTCTTCAGCGAGGAGGATGACGGTGGCGACAGTGCGCCGCCGGAACCTCAGCCTCCCTCCGGCAAGCCGACGCTGCGCGTGGTGAAATAGCGCGTCACTCCAATCTGTCCGCCGCTCGGGGATAAATCTGGTCCGGGCGCTCCAGGTGCAGCTCCTCGATATGCCTCCCAAGCAGGGCGACCGTGCCGCGATGGCGGCTGGTTCCGCTTTCGGTGAACTCGAACCGGTAGGTGCGATGGAGCTGTAGTTGTCCGAGCGCATTGCGGCGCAAGCGCAGGCGCGACAACGCCACCGTTTCGTCCAGGAACTGTATGCCGAGATGCCGGCAGGTTTTTTCGCAGGCGGCGACCGCCGTTTCGCGTGCCCGCATGCTGTCCAACCAGAACCAGATGGCCAGCGCAAATGCCAGAATTATTATCGGTTGGGTCATCCGCCTGTGATAGTGCCGGTTGTCGGGGTTGTTCGGGGCGATCAGATCATGATTCGCATCGTGCCTGGTGACATCACGGGGCTCCGTGTGAGCGGGCGAGCCATGCACGGATTTTGGCAGGGTCGCTTCTACGGTTGTTCCAAAGGCAATTTTTTATCGGGATTCAAGATATTTTTCGGGTCGAACTCGCGCTTGATGCGGCGCATGAGGTCCAGGGTCACGGGATCGATCTCGCGTGCGATGAAGTCGCGCTTCTCGAGCCCGACTCCATGCTCGCCGGACAGCGTGCCTTTCAGTTGCAGCACCAGGTCGAACACCCGGTCGAGACACCGCTCGGCCGCGTGCAATTGAGCCTGATCATTGGGGTCGATCAGCAGGTTGACGTGGATGTTGCCGTTGCCTGCATGGCCGAAGTTCACGATGGTGATACCGAATTCCCGGGCGAGGCCTTCGAGGCCTTCGATCAGTGCGGGAATGTTGGATACCGGCACCACCACGTCCTCGTTGATTTTTTTGGGCGCGATGTTGCGCAGCGCGGGTGATAACGCCTTGCGCGTTTCCCACAGCCGCGCCGCTTCCTCGCGCGTGCGCGCCGCGCGTATGCTCATCAGGCCCGGGCCTTCCGCGGCGCGGCGTATGGCATCGAGGGCGTGTTCCAGGTAGCCGGCCGGCCCGTCCACCTCGATCATCAGCATGGCGCCTGCGCCGGTGGGCAGTTCGGCCTTGGAGTAACCGCGGATCATCTCGATGGCGGTGCTGTCCATGAATTCCAGCGTGTAGGGTGTCACGGGCTGGGCCATGATGCGCGAGACGGCGTTCGCGGCGCTGCGGATGCTTTCATAGACCGCCTGCAGCGTCAGCACCGCCTCGGGCAGGGGGGTCAGCTTCAGCGTGGCCTCGGTGATGACGGCGAGCGTGCCCTCCGAACCGATCAGCAGGCGCGTGAGGTCGTATCCCACCACA
Source organism: Gammaproteobacteria bacterium (assembly GCA_041672765.1). Classification (GTDB taxonomy): domain Bacteria; phylum Pseudomonadota; class Gammaproteobacteria; order JBAYZB01; family JBAYZB01; genus JBAYZB01. The sequence continues at coordinate 35,210 of JBAYZB010000001.1, forward strand.
CCCTTGGTGGTGTACACGCCGGTGCGGATCTCCTCGCCGGCGCCGGTGACGGCGCGCAGCCCCAGGGTGTTGTCCCGCGTGGTGCCGTATTTGACCGCGCGCGGGCCGGCGGAGTTGTAGGCGAGGTTGCCGCCCACGGTGCAAAACGCCGCGCTGGTGGGATCGGGCGGCCAGAAAAAGCCGTGCTGGGCGGCGGCGGCCTGCACCTGTTGGTTGGTCACGCCGGGTTCGACGACGATCACACGATTGGCCGGATCGACGGACAGGATGCGGTCCATCCGCTCCAGGGACAGGACCAGTCCGCCGTGTATGGGGACCGTTGCGCCGGTGGTGCCGGTGCCACGGCCGCGGGCCACAATGGGCACCGCGGCGTGATTGCACAGACGTACCACGTCCCGCACCTGTTCGTGGGTCGCGGCGAAGGCCACCGTGTCGGGCAAGGCATGGCGGCGACTGTTGTCGTAGCCGTACGGCCAGCGGTCCGCGGGATCCGACAGGACATTTTGCGCGCCCACTATGGCCGCGAGCCGCGCGAGAAAATCCGAGGGAATCTGAGCCAAGTCGCGTGCTCCTCGCGGATCGCGCTCCGTGGAGTCGGGGTTGAAATTAAGGTGCCGCGCGGTCGTTATTTATTAATGTACTCGAAAAGTTTCACGACCCTCTGGACACCGCCCACCTGCCGCGTCTTCTCGGTCACCGCCTCCGCTTCGGCATGGGTGAGCAGACCCATGAGATAAACGATGCCGCGTTCGGTGACGACTTTTACGCGGGTGGCATCGAAGCCTTCGAGTCCCTCGATCTTCAGGTGGCTCGCCTTCACCTTGCCTGTGATCATGGTGTCACTGGTGCGGGACAGGAGCGAACTGGGAGCCGCCACGGCGATCTCGTTATATACCCGCATCACGCCGGGCACCCCTCGGACATGCTGCTCGACGCGTGCGCGCGCCTGCTCCGTGGGCGCCTCTCCGGTCAGTAGCACGCTCCTGTTGTAACTGGTGATGTTGACATGGATCTGGTCCCACAGTTCCTTGTCGCTGCTTACCGCCCCCAGCGCCTTCCATTCGATGCCTTCGTCGTCCATCACCGTGCCGGCCGAGCGGCGGTCGTGAATGGCGGCGGCGCCCACGGCGGCTCCTCCCGCAAGCATTTCGGCACAGCCCTGCAGCGCCATTGCCAGAACCCCAAGCAGGATGGTTGTAAGCAGGTTTTTCGTCATTTATCTACGTCTCCTGGCCGAGTAACTGGCCGTCAATTAAATCGCAAAGGCAATGAATAACCAATATGTGCGCCTCCTGGATACGCGCGGTGGAATTACTTGGCACGCGGATTTCTACGTCCGCCTCGCCCAGCAGTCCGGCCAGCATGCCGCCGTCGCGGCCGGTCAGGGCGATGACGGTCATGTCCCGGTCGTGGGCCGCTTCCACCGCACTCAGGATGTTCGCCGAGTTGCCGCTGGTGCTGATGGCCAGCAATACGTCGCCCGCCTGGCCCAGCGCTCGTATCTGTTTTGCGAACACGTCGGCAAACCGATAGTCGTTGGCGATGGAGGTGAGGGTGGAGTTGTCGGTGGTCAGGGCAATGGCGGGCAGGGCGGGCCGCTCCACCTCGAAGCGGTTGAGCATCTCCGAGGAAAAGTGCTGGGCGTCCGCGGCGGAGCCGCCGTTGCCGCAGCTTAGGACCTTGTGCTCCTCGAGCAGGCTGCGGGTGATGATCTGGGACGCGCGCGCGATGGCGGGCGCGATCTCCTCCAGTGCGTTCAGTTTGGTCTGTACGCTTTCGTTGAAGTTGTGTCTGATTCGGTTGAGCAGATCCATACACAAGGGCTCCGCGCTGGTGCCGCGGACAAGCCGCGGCTTTTTAGGGATGAAACGCGTTCGGGATCCAGTGGATGTTGTCCCGATCCGGGCCGGGGGACACGGATATTACATCAAAACGGGCGGGGCGGGCGGCCGCCTTCCGTGCCTGCATGTAGTGCAATGCCGTCTCCGTCAGCCGCTGCCGCTTGCGCCAATCCACCGATTCGGCGCCGCTTCCGAACACGCTGCTGCGCCGGTAGCGTACCTCCACGAAGACCAGGATCTCGCCGTGTTGCATGATCAGGTCGATTTCGCCCCGCGCACACCGATAATTGCGCTCCAGCAGGCGCAGGCCCTGGCGTTCAAGATAACGGCAGGCCAGCTCCTCGGCGTGACGGCCCCGAGCATGCTTGGTATCCATGCGATTCAACGTCCTTTTGCCCGATCCCTGGTCGCCCACTCCCTATCGCTCGGAACCCGCGATTTGCGCTGCAGGGCTTGCCGCCATGAGACGCGGCTGCCCCCGGACGAAACGCGCCCAAGGGAGTTCGCGGCGCACGCGGTTGGCGGGGTCCAGCGACAAGGCGCCGGTCGCCCCGTTGTAACTTTCCTGCGGATGGTCGCGCAGGTCGGCCAGATATGGTGCGACATTATACGCATCCATCCCCAGCGCGTAGAGGCGGGGATAGCGCTGCACCGCATCCGGCCAGAGCTGTTGCAGAAACTGGTGACTGGTTGGACCGCCGTCGTCGGACAACAGCCAGGGGATATCGCAGAACATGATGCCCTCGAGGTCCTGGTCGGCCAGGCTGTCGGGCGTGCCGGTATAAACATGTGAAGTGGCGTAAATCGGAAGATCCAGCGCGTGATGGTAGCGAAGCTGGGGCTGGATCAGCCGTGCCTGCGCCGGAAAGGCCGCCAGAAACACGAAATCCACATCCTGCCGTCGGCGCGGCTCGAAGTTGATCCTGCGTTTCAGGAGCGCCTGCAGGTCGCGGTGGCGGGCCTCGGCCTTGTCCAGGTCGAGCAGCGCCCGGATCGGAAGCGCGTGATCGCTCTCGGCGGGGTCGTAGGACTGCACCTCCACCAAGGTGCCGCCCAACCGTTCCCACGATGTCCTGAAGCCGTTGGCCATGCGCTCGCCCCAGGGGCCCGTTGGCACCAGGGCGATGGCGCGCCGATGGCCGTCGGTTCGGGCCCGCGCCGCCAGTTGGAAGGTCTCGTCCTCGGGCAGCAGGCCGAACTGGTACAGGTTCGGGATGACCAGGCCGCCCGACTCGACGCTGTTCAGCGCCAGTACGGGTACCGCCAGTTGCGCCGTCTGCATCAGCGCCTCCAGCCCTTCCTTGTCCAGTGGTCCCACCACCAAGCGCACGCCGTCGCTGACGGCCTGCTGGTACAAGGCCCAGGTCCTGGCGGGGTTGCCGCCGGTGTCGTAGATGCGGATGGCTGGTCTGGGGGGGATTCGCTGGGCGTAGTAGGCGGCGAGAAACCCGTCGCGCACGGCCGCAGCGGCGTCGGCGTAGCGGCCGGTCAGCGGCAGCAACAGTGCGATGTCCGCCGGTTGCCGAAAAAAGGCCGATTCCCGCTCGGCCAGGATCATGCCGATCATGGATTCGGCGGGATGACCGCGGTAGCGTTCGCGCCACTCGCTCAGGCGCAGCGCCAGTTCCGTCGCCTGCTCCTGCGGCGTTCGCATGATGTCTGCCAACTCCAGCCAGCCGCCGAACTCCCCGGGAGGCGTGGTCATGACGAGCTGTGCCAGGGTGTCCTCGGGCAGGGTCGAGAGGGTCTGCCAGATTGCCGCATGGTTGGCCTGAAGCGCGGCGGCGTCGCTGAGAAAGGGCTCCAGCAACAAGCGTTGCTGCACACTTTCCAGTGGATTGCCCAGCCTGGCGTAGGCTGCGGCGCGCAGTTCGAAGACCTGAGCCTGCAGGCTGGAGTCGAGATTGCCGGGCGGCTGCTGCAGGAGGCGCAGCGTTTCCGTGGCGTGATCTTCCGCCAACGCGATACGGGCGCGGGTGAGTACGAGGCGAAAGCGCAGGGCATCCGGCAGATCCCGCTGCGATTCCAGCAGGTCCAACAGCTCGCTGGCTCCAGCGGTGTTTCCCTGCGCTGCGAGCAGTTCGGCGGCACGGGTTTGATACTGATAACGGTCGGGCCGCGGAAGGGTCTCGGCCAATGCCAGGTAGGCCTGGGCCGCGCCGTGGTAATCATTGTTGGACTCCAGCAGGCGCGCGCGCTCCAGCGCCGCCTGTGCCGCGAAGGGCAACTCCGCTTCCTGTTTCACGGCGGTGCAGCCTGCGAGGAACAGGAGTCCCAGGGCCAAAAACAGACCAAACGGATACGGAATGCGGCGCGCAACTCGCATTTGTGATTCACTTCCTCAGGGCTCGATGGCAGGCTGGCCGGAAGCCGCTGCCGCAACGGAACGACGGCGTGCGGTTGTCGCGCGGGGCTATGAGAGTTTCCCTGGCGGCGATAGCATCTGATCCCGGCTGAACCTAAGTCTAGCGATTCTCCCGTGTGAGGTGGAGTGTGGCAATCGAGAATGGGGTCTTGTACATCGTTGCAACGCCCATTGGCAATCTTGGGGACATGACCGCACGCGCGATCGATGTGTTGCGCGCGGTGGATGTGATTGCCGCCGAGGACACGCGGCACAGTCTGCCGTTGCTGCGCCACTTCGGCATCAAGACGCCGTTACTCGCCTTTCACGAGCACAACGAACGCGACGTGGGCCCCGCCATCATCCGGCGCCTGCAGGAGGGACAGGCAGTGGCCCTGATCTCCGATGCCGGCACCCCGCTCATCAGCGATCCGGGCTATCAGCTCGTGCGCCTGGCGCGCGACCAGGGAATCAAGGTATCTCCAGTCCCCGGGGCGAGCGCACTGATTGCGGCGCTGTCCGTCGCCGGGCTTCCCACGGACCGCTTCGTTTTCGAAGGCTTTCTGCCCGCCCGGGCCGCCGCGCGTCAGGAGCGTCTGAAACAGCTGCGGGACGAGACGCGCACGCTGGTCTTCTATGAATCGAGCCACCGCATCGTCGAGGCGCTACGGGACATGGCGGAGGTGTTCGGGGCGGAGCGCGAGGCAGTGCTGGTGCGCGAGCTGACCAAGAGGTTCGAGACGGTGCGCGGCGACAGTCTCGGGAATTTGTGCCGCTGGGTGCAGGATGATGTCGATCAGCAGAAAGGCGAATTCGTGCTCCTGGTGCACGGGGCGCCGCCCGTAGAAGAAGATGCGGTGCGGGCCGAGGCGGAACGGGTCCTGCGCGTCCTATTGGAAGAACTGCCCGTGAAGCAGGCGGTCGGCATCGCCGTGAGGCTGACGGGTCTGAAGAAAAACCTGTTGTATCAGCAGGCGGTGCGGATTCAGGACGAAGAGGCGGGGGGCTGAGGCGATTTTCCTTGTATCTTTGTCCGGCTGGCCTTATATCTGTATAGGAGTCGGCCGGACAGTCGCTGCACCCGTCAGGGTGCGGAGGAAAGTCCGGGCTCCACAGGGCAGGGTGCCAGGTAACGCCTGGGAGGCGCGAGCCTACGGAAAGTGCCACAGAAAACAGACCGCCTAAGCATCGCAAGATGCCGGCAAGGGTGAAAAGGTGCGGTAAGAGCGCACCGCGCGGGTGGCAACACTCCGCGGCACGGTAAACCCCACCCGGAGCAAGGCCAAATAGGGGAACATTGGTGTGGCCCGCACCGTTCCCGGGTAGGCCGCTAGAGGTGTGCGGCGACGCACATCCCAGATGAATGACTGTCCACGACAGAACCCGGCTTACAGGCCGACTCCACTTTGATTTCCTTATCCTCCCTGCTTTTTTCCCTCTTCATCCCCGGTTTTCCAGGAAGTTGCGGAAGCGCACGTCGGGTGGTGCCGTATCGCACCGTACCAGGAATCTTTGTTTCTAAAGCTTCACTATAAGAGTCGTTTTTAACCGCATGATTGGCTGGATATTTCATGGGCGACTTTCTCAGCCCGTCTCCGTTTTGTGTCGTAAGTAATTGTGCCTAAAGCAGATATTTTTGTCTCTGTCGAGTGGGGTTTTCTTGACAAGCCCGGCTATCGCTCCCTATAGTTCGCCAGTAAAAGTGGGAAAAAGTGGGTAGAAGTGGGGAGGATGGTGGTGTCACAAGGGGGGACGCTTGTTCCGGGGCGTTAACACGATCAACCTTGATGCCAAAGGGCGGATGGCCATGCCAGCCCGCTACCGGGACCGGCTCATGGAGATCTGCGAAGGGCAGTTGGTGATCACCGTCGATCGCGACCATTGCCTGCTGCTGTATCCCCTGCCTGAATGGGAAGAAATCGAACGCAAACTGGTTCGATTGCCCAGTCTCAACAAGCAGGCGCGCCGCCTGCAACGCCTTCTCATCGGTCATGCCACTGAATGCGAGCTGGACAGCCACGGCCGCATTCTGCTCCCGCCGCCATTGCGCGAATTCGCACGGTTAGACAAGCGCCTGGTACTGATCGGCCAGGGCAACAAATTCGAGATCTGGGACGAAACGGCCTGGAACGAACAGCGTGAGGTTTGGTTGGCAGAGGAGGGGCAAGAGGACGCCGAGCTGCCTCCCGAACTGGAATCCCTGTCGCTGTAAGTCCCATGGCAGACGCGTATCCTCACCGCCCCGTTCTGCTGGAAGAGGCGATCGCGGGCTTGAACCTCCGTCCTGACGGCGTGTACGTGGACGGGACGTTCGGCCGCGGCGGACACGCCCGGGCAATCCTGCAGCGGCTCGGGCCGCAGGGGCGGTTGATTGCGTTCGACAAGGATCCCGCCGCGGTGGCGGCGGGGGAAGCACTGGCTGCAGATGATCCGCGGTTTGCGATTGAGCGAGGCTCGTTCGCCATGCTGGAGCGACAGATGGCAAGCCGGAACTTGGTGGGAAGGGTCGACGGGGTGCTGCTCGACCTGGGCGTCTCTTCCCCACAGTTGGATGATCCCGCGCGCGGGTTCAGCTTCACCCGCGAGGGACCGCTGGACATGCGCATGGATCCCGCCGCCGGCATCAGTGCGGCGGACTGGCTGGCGGACGCGTCCGAGCACGATATCGCGGAGGTGTTGAAGACTTTTGGCGAAGAGCGCCATGCGCGGCGCATCGCGCGGGCCATCGTGGCGGCGCGTGGGCAGACGCCGATCCGCACCACCGGCCGGCTGGCGGAGATCGTGGCGCACGCAAACCCGTCCCATGAGAAAGGCAAGCATCCGGCTACGCGCACGTTTCAGGCGATCCGGATCTTCATCAACCGGGAGCTCGAAGATCTGGAGGCGTGCCTGCCCCAGGCCGTGAGGGTGCTCGCGCCGGGCGGGCGCTTGGTCGTGATCAGTTTTCATTCCCTGGAAGACCGCATTGTAAAGCGCTTCATGCGGGAGCAGGCGCGGGGTGACGCGTTCCCGCCGGACGTGCCGGTGACGCAGGATCAGTTGCATCCGGCGCTGCGGCTCGTGGGCAAGGCCGTTTATCCGGGCGCGGCCGAGATCGCCGCAAATCCCCGCGCGCGCAGCGCCGTGATGCGGGTGGCGGAACGCCTGACATGAAAAAGGCGCACTTTGGGGTGATGGTCCTAGTGCTGGCCGTGATGGGGTCGGCGCTGGGCGTCGTGTATTCGAGACATGAGAGCAGAAAGCTGTTCGTGGAACTCCGGCAGCTACAGGCGATTCGTGACGACATGAACATCGAGTGGGGGCGCTTACAGTTGGAAGAAGGCACCTGGTCCGCCCACGGGCGCCTCGAGGGCATTGCGCGCGCACGGCTGGAGATGCGCATGCCGCGCCCAGATGACGTGGTGATCATACGCCCATGATCGAGCGCCCCTCTCCCATGCAGTCCTACCCCGTTCGGCGCCACACGGTCCTGCTCTTTTTTGCTGCCGTGCTGTCGGTGCTGGTGTGGCGCGCCCTGGATTTGCAGGTGCTGCATCGGGACTTCCTGCAGGGGCAGGCGGACGCGCGGCACCTGCGGGTGGTCTCCATTCCCGCCATCCGCGGCACCATCACGGATCGCAACGGCGAACCGCTGGCCATGAGTACGCCCATCGACTCCGTCTGGGCCAATCCTCAGGAACTGATCAGCGCGCGCGAGTATCTGCCGCGCCTCGCCAAGGTGCTGGAGCTGGATCGGCGCGTCCTGGAGCGGCTGGTGGAGGAACGTGCCGACCGCGAGTTCGTCTACCTGAAGCGACACGTCAGCCCCGAGCAGGCCGCGCAGGCTATGGCGCTCCAGGCGCCGGGCGTGGCCCTGCAGCGCGAGTACAAGCGGTTTTACCCGGCAGGGGAGGTGGTGGCCCATGTCGTCGGGTTTACCAGCGTGGATGATGTCGGCCAGGAGGGCCTGGAACTCGCCTTCGACGACTGGCTCCAGGGCAAGCCCGGCGCCAAGCGTGTCCTCAAGGACGGCAAGGGACGCATCATCCAGGACGTGGAGAGCATCTGCGAGCCGCGCCCCGGCCGGGATCTGGCGCTGAGCATCGACCGGCGCGTGCAGTACCTGGCGTACCGCGAGTTGAAGTCCGCCGTGCTCGAAAACCGGGCGCGCGGAGGTTCGGCGGTGATCCTGGACGTGCAGACGGGCGAGGTGCTGGCCATGGTCAGTCAGCCCTCGTACAACCCAAACAACCGCAAGGACCTGAACGGCAGCCAGTACCGCAACCGTGCCGTCACCGACGTGTTCGAGCCGGGCTCCGCCGTCAAGCCGTTCGCCGTCGCCATCGGCCTGGAGAGCGGCCGCTACCGGCCGGACACCCTGATCGAAACCACTCCCGGTCAGTATCGCCTGGGACGGTTCACGATCAAGGACATCCGCAACTACGGCCTGATCGACGTCGCCACCGTCATCAGCAAGTCGAGCAACGTCGGTTCCGCCAAGATCGCGCTGTCGCTGCCTGCCGAGCGCCTGTGGGACATCTACCGGCGGATCGGCTTTGGTGCCGGCACCGGCAGCGGCTTCCCCGGCGAGGCGGCCGGCCTGCTGCGCCACTACAGGCAGTGGCGCGAGATCGATCACGCAACGCTTTCTTTCGGTTATGGCCTCTCGGTGACCCCGCTGCAGCTTGCGCGCGCCTACGCCGTATTGGCGGGGGACGGCAGCCGGCGCCCGGTTTCGTTCCTGCGGCTGGAGGAGCCGCCCGCGGGTGAGCCCGTGGTGGCGCCGGCGATCGTCGCGCAACTGCGCTCCATGCTGGAGGCGGCCGTCGCCACGGGTGGCACCGCCGCCCAGGCTCAGGTGGCGGGCTACCGTGTAGCCGGCAAGACCGGCACGGTGCGCAAAAGCGGTGTGGGCGGCTACGAGGAAAACAAGTACCGCTCGGTGTTTGTCGGCATGGTGCCGGCGAGCCGGCCGCGCCTGGTCATGGCGATCATGATCGACGAGCCGCGCGGCGAGGAATATTACGGCGGCCTGGTGGCGGCCCCGGTGTTCTCGAAGGTGATGTCCGGCGCCCTGCGGTTACTCAACATCCCGCCGGACGATCTGCCCGCGGCGGTTCAGAGCCGAACCGATGCTCAAGGGAAGGAGTCCGCATGATGCCGGCCCGTGAACTCCCCGTCGGGGTGCCGCTGAGCGAGTTGCTGGCCGATCTGGCGGAGCCGGATGTCGCGCAGAATCCCCTGATCCAGGGGCTGGCCCTGGACAGCCGCAGGGTGCGCGCCGGAGACCTGTTCCTGGCGTGTGCGGGCGGCCGTGTGCATGGCCTGGCGTTTGCGGCGGAGGCGGTGCGGGCCGGCGCGGTGGGCGTGGTGTACGAACCGTCCGGCGGCGAACTTGAACCGCTTGTGCGCGGCCTTGGTGTGCCCGTGCTGGCCCTGCCGCGGCTGTCGGAAAAGATCGGCTTGATCGCCGACCGGTTCTACGGCCATCCGTCCCGGGACCTGTTCATCGTCGGGGTCACCGGCACCAACGGCAAGACCTCCTGCAGCCACTTCCTGGCCCAGGCGCTGGAACGAAGCGCCCATCGCTGCGGCGTGATCGGTACTTTGGGCTACGGGCTGTACGGGGCTCTCGCAGGCAGCAGCCATACCACCCCCGATGCCGTCACCCTCCATGCCCTGCTAGCGGACCTGCGCGATCGAGGCGCGCGCAGCGTGGCGATGGAGGTGTCGTCCCACGGCCTGGCCCAGGGACGGGTGAACGGTGTCGCCTTCGATGTGGGCATCTGGACCAACCTCACCCGCGACCACCTGGATTATCACGGCGACATGGACGCCTATTTCGCGGCCAAGCAGCGCCTGTTCGAAATGCCGGGCCTGCGTTACGCGGTGGTGAACGCCGACGATGAGTACGGGCGGCGGCTGTGCCAATGCCTGCCCGCGGGGGCGGAGCCGATCCGTTACGGCCTGGGCGACCAGGTAATGCGGCCGGGCGGGCGCTACGTGCGGGGAGTCGATTTGCGGTTGCACAGCGCCGGGCTCGATCTGCGGATCGACAGTTCCTGGGGCGAAGGTGTGCTGCGGAGCGGGCTGCTCGGCCATTACAACGCCGGCAATCTGCTCGCGGTGCTCGCCACGCTGCTGCTCATGGACATGCCGTTGCCACAGGCGACCGCCGTGCTGGAACGCACCGCCACGGTGCCGGGGCGGCTGGAGCGCTTTGGCGGCGGCGACCGGCCACTGCTGGTGGTGGACTACGCGCACACGCCGGACGCCCTGGAGCAGGTGCTGCGCGCCCTGCGCACCCACTGCGCCGGACAGTTCTGGTGCGTGTTCGGCTGTGGCGGCGAGCGCGACCGCGGCAAGCGCCCGCTGATGGCCGCCGTGGCCGAGCGCCACGCCGACCGGGTGGTGGTGACGGACGACAATCCGCGCCGCGAGGACGCGGACCGCATCGTGGCGGACATCCTGGCCGGGTTCCGCGATCCGGACCGCGCCTGCGTGCAGCGCGACCGGGCCGCGGCGATCCGCTTCGCTTTCGAACACGCCCATCCCGGCGACGTGGTGCTGATTGCGGGCAAGGGGCATGAGGAGTGCCAGTTGATCGGGGACGAGGTGCGGCCTTTCAGCGACCGCGCGCTTGCCGCGCAACTGGCGGGGGAGGTGGTGCGATGAACGGGATGCGCCTGGCGGAGGCCGCGCGGATGGTGGGCGGCGAGCTCAGGGGCGCCGATGCCGTCTTCACTGCGGTGAGCACCGACACCCGCACGCTCACGCCCGGGGCGCTGTTCGTGGCCCTGCGCGGGCCGAACTTCGACGGGCACGACTTCGTGGAGCAGGCGCGGGCGGCCGGGGCGGTGGCGGCCATGGTGAGCCGTGCTGTCCCGACCGCGCTGCCGCTGCTGCTGGTGGAGGACACGCGGCTCGCCCTGGGCCGGCTCGCGGCTGCCCATCGTGCCGCCCGCGACCTGCCCCTGGTGGCCGTGACGGGGAGCAACGGCAAGACCACCGTCAAGGAGATGGTGGCGGCGATCCTGGCGCAGCGCGCCCCGGTGCTGGCCACCCAGGGCAATCTGAACAACGACATCGGCATGCCGCTCACACTGCTGCGGCTCGCCCCGGAACACGGCTTCGCAGTGATCGAGATGGGGGCCAGCCATCCCGGCGAGGTCGCCTATCTCACCCGCATCGCGCAGCCCACGGTGGCGCTCGTCACCAACGCCGGCCCGGCCCATCTGGAGGGGTTCGGCAGCATCGAGGGGGTGGCGCGGGCCAAGGCGGAGATCTACGCGGGGCTCGCCGCGGACGGCGTGGCGGTGATCAACGCCGACGACGCGTATGCGGCGCTTTGGGACGAACTCAACCGCTCCCGCCGGCGCGTGCATTTCGGGCTATGCGCGGAGGCTGAGGTGCGGGCGGACCCGGCGAGCATCCGGTTCGAGCTGCAGGACGAGCGCCTGTGCACCGCGTTCCGCCTGATCGCGCTGACCGGAGAAACGGACGTCCGCCTGTCCCTGGCTGGCCGCCACAACGTGCGCAACGCCCTGGCGGCGGCCGCGGCAACCATCGCCCTCGGCATGGATCTGAAGGAGATCCGCGCCGGCCTGGAGGGGATGCAGCCGGTGCAGGGTCGATTGCAACTGCGCGCCGGCCTGAACGGCGTGCGGGTCATCGACGACACCTACAACGCGAATCCCGCGTCGTTCCAGGCGGGGATCGAGGTGCTGGCCGCCTGTCCGGGCACCCGCTGCCTGGTGTTGGGCGACATGGCGGAATTGGGCGAGGACTCGCCGCAATTGCACCGGCGGGTCGGCGAGCAGGCGCGGAGCGCCGGCATCGAACGGCTGTACGCGGTGGGCGAGCAGAGCCGGGCCGCCGTGGAGGCGTTCGGCGCCGGCGCGCGTCACTGCGCCGGCCAGAGTGAATTGATTGCCGCTTTGCGGGACGAGTTGGGGCCGGGGGCGGTGGTATTGGTGAAGGGGTCGCGCCGCATGCGCATGGAGCGTGTGGTCGAGGCGCTGATGGGCGCGCAGGCGCCGGAGAACCATTAAGAACATGTTGCTGATCCTGTCCGAATACCTGGCGAAGCTCTACAGCGGATTCAATGTATTCCAGTACATCACGCTGCGCGGCATCCTGGGCGTGCTCACGGCGCTGGCGTTTTCCCTGATCGCCGGGCCCACCATGATCCGCCATCTCAGCCGCTACCAGATCGGTCAGTGCGTGCGGGACGACGGCCCCCAGAGCCATCTTTGCAAGGCCGGCACGCCTACCATGGGCGGGGCCCTGATCCTGGCCGCCATTACGGTCTCGACGCTGTTGTGGGCGGATCTGCGCAACCGCGCCGTATGGGTCGTGTTGCTGGTCACGCTGCTGTTCGGCGTCGTCGGCTTCGTGGACGACTACAAGAAGCTGATCCTGCGCAACAGCAAGGGCTTGTCGGCCCGGGCCAAGTATTTCTGGCAGTCCGTCATCGCGCTGGCGGTGGCGCTGTTCCTGTTCTTCACCGCCCAACATGCCTCCGAGACCCAGCTCATCGTGCCGTTCTTCAAGAACGTGGCGATCGATCTGGGCTGGGGATTCGTGGTGATCACCTATTTCGTCATCGTTGGTTCCAGCAATGCGGTCAACCTCACCGACGGTCTCGACGGCTTGGCCATCCTGCCCACGGTACTGGTGGGCGCGGCGCTGGGGATCTTCGCCTACGCCTCAGGCCACGCGAACTTCGCCAGTTACCTGGGCATCCCCTACGTCCCCGGGGTGGGCGAGGTGGTGATCTTCTGCGGCGCGCTGGTGGGCGCGGGGCTTGGGTTTCTCTGGTTCAACGCCTATCCCGCGCAGGTGTTCATGGGCGACGTGGGCGCGCTGGCGCTGGGCGCCGCGCTCGGCGTCCTGGCCGTGCTGGTGCGGCAGGAACTGGTGCTGCTCATCATGGGCGGCGTGTTCGTGATGGAAACGGTGTCGGTGATCCTGCAGGTGGCCTCCTTCAAGCTCACCGGCCGGCGCATCTTCCGCATGGCGCCGCTGCACCATCACTTCGAGCTCAAGGGCTGGCCGGAGCCGCGCGTGATCGTACGGTTCTGGATCATCACGGTCATTCTGGTGCTGATTGGGCTGGCGACGCTGAAGATCAGGTAAGAAGAACCATGGCGGCATTGGCGCAGACAATCCAGGACACGCAGGCGATGGGGCGCACGCTCATCGTCGGGCTGGGCAAGACCGGCCTGTCCTGCGCGCGCTTCCTGGCGGCGCGTGGCATCGGGTTCGCCGTGACCGACAGCCGTGCCGAGCCGCCTGGGCTGGCGGCGCTGCGCGCGGAGTTTCCCGACGCGCCGTTGTATCTCGGCGGCTTCGCCGAAGCGGCCTTCGCTCAGGCTGAGCAACTCGTGGTAAGCCCGGGCGTGTCGCTGCGCGAGCCCTTGATCGCCGCTGCCATGGCGCGTGGCGTGGAAGCGATCGGCGACATCGAGCTGTTCGCGCGTCATGCCCG
>JBAYZB010000002.1:0-47437 GCA_041672765.1 Gammaproteobacteria bacterium
GGCCGCGCCGACGCCGGTGTCCGCCTACCTGCATTCGGCCACCATGGTGAAAGCGGGCGTGTTCCTGTTGATGCGCTTGTGGCCGGTCCTCTCCGGCACGCCGGAATGGGGTTGGATCGTCATGGGGGCCGGGGTGATCACGCTGCTGATCGGCGCCTTCAATGCCATCTTCCAGGCGGACCTCAAGGGGCTGCTCGCTTATTCCACCATCAGCCACCTGGGCCTGATCACGGTACTGCTGGGGATCGGTACGCCGCTCGGGGTGGTGGCGGCGATCTTCCACACGCTCAATCACGCCACCTTCAAGGCGTCGCTGTTCATGGCCGCGGGCATCATCGACCACGAAACTGGCACGCGGGACCTGCGCATATTGCGCGGGCTGCGGCACGCACTGCCTATTACCGCCACCCTGGCCATCGTGGCCAGCGCGGCCATGGCGGGCGTGCCGCTGCTGAATGGCTTTCTCTCCAAGGAGATGTTCTTCGCCGAAACCCTGGCCGTCGGTGGTCCGGAGCAGTGGTGGATGTCCCTGGCGGCGGTGGCGATGGGCATTTTCAGCGTGGCCTACGCGCTGCGCTTCATCAGCATCTTTTTCGGCCGGTTGGCGGATGATCTGCCGAAGGCGCCACATGAGCCGCCGCGCTGGATGCGCTTTCCGGTGGAGGTCCTGGTGGTGCTCTGCCTGGTGGTCGGCATCATGCCCGGATATAGCGTCGGCCCGTTCCTGCACGACGGGGTGGAAGCGGTCCTGGGCGACAACACGCCCGACTACAGCCTGGCGGTGTGGCACGGCTTCAACATGCCGATGCTCATGAGCCTCACCGCCCTGCTCGGCGGCATCGTGTTTTATGCCGTGCTGCGCGAGCGTTTCAATCTGCGCCAACGCAGCACCGTGCCGATGCCGATCCGGCTCAACGGCGGCCATGTCTACGACAGCCTCATGCTGTACCTGTCCACCGGCGCCGATTGGTTGATAAAGCGGGCCGGCGCCCGGCGTCTGCAGCCGCAACTGCTGCTGATGATGGTGGTGATGCTGGCCATGCCGCTGCTCCTGGCCGGACCGCTGCCGCGCCTGGACGCGGCGCTGTTCGAGGACCTCGATCCGCTGTTTGCCGCCATGTGGCTGATCGGGGGCGCCTGCGCCATTGCCGGGGCGTGGCAGGCCAAGTATCACCGCCTGGCCGCGCTGATCCTGGTGGGCGGCACGGGGCTCGTCACCAGCATGACCTTCCTGTGGCTGTCGGCGCCCGACTTGGCGCTCACCCAGTTGATGGTGGAGACGGTCACCACGGTGTTGATCCTGCTCGGGCTGCGCTGGCTGCCGCCGCGGATCGCGCCCGAGGAACTGAACATCCGGACCCCAGGCAGCGCTTGGCTGCGGCGCTCGCGCGACCTGGCCGTCGCCGTGACCGGCGGGCTCGCCCTGGCCGCCGTAAGCTTCGTAGTGCTGACGGCGACGCCGCCTGCCGACGGGATCGGCGGCTTTTTCGTGCTGCGGGCGCTGACGGAGGGCGGCGGCAGCAACGTGGTCAACGTGTTGCTGGTGGATTTCCGTGGCTTCGATACCATGGGCGAGATCACTGTGCTCGCCATCGTCGCCCTGACGGTGTATGCGCTGCTGCGCCGCTTCCGCCCCGCGCCGGAAAGCATCGAAATCCCGGAGCAGCGGGCCAACACCATCGATCCGGCCGTCCGTCAGACGCCGGCCGAACAGGTGGAGCGCGGCTACATGCGGATCCCCGCCGTCTATCTACAGTTCCTGCTGCCCTTCATCATCGTCACCGCCGCGTTCTACTTCATGCGCGGCCACAATCTGCCGGGCGGTGGTTTTGTCGCCGGGCTGATCTTCGCGGTGGCGTTCATCGTGCAGTACATGCTGGCGGGCACCATCTGGGTGGAATCGCGCCTGCGCCTGCGCCCCCATCGATGGATGGCGTGGGGGCTGGCCACGGCGGTGTTGACCGGTGCGGGCGCGTGGCTGTTCGGCTATCCCTTCCTGACCAGCCACACCTTGCACCTGCAACTGCCGATCCTGGGCGAGATCCACCTGCCCAGCGCCTCCATGTTCGACCTGGGCGTGTTCCTGGTGGTGGTGGGTGCAACCA
This sequence comes from Gammaproteobacteria bacterium, assembly GCA_041672765.1. Classification (GTDB taxonomy): domain Bacteria; phylum Pseudomonadota; class Gammaproteobacteria; order JBAYZB01; family JBAYZB01; genus JBAYZB01. Next base: position 2,106 of record JBAYZB010000002.1, read on the forward strand.
TACTGATCCTGGTGGCGCTCGCGCACCAGTCGATCCGCAGTCACCGCTATCCTGCGGGCGAAGGGAAGCTGCCCGCCCCCGTACCGAGGGAGGTTCCATGAATACGATCATCGCCCTTTCCATCGGCGTGCTGTTCGGGTCCGGGATCTGGCTCATTCTGCGTCCGCGCACCTTCCAGATGATCATCGGGCTGCTGCTGATGTCCTACGCGGTCAACCTTTTCATCTTCATCATGGGACGGCTGGCGGTGAATCGCCCGCCCCTGACTCCGGCCGGCACCGTTCCGGACCCGGCCGCCCTGACCGATCCGTTGCCGCAGGCCCTGGTGTTGACGGCCATCGTGATCGGTTTCGCCACCACTGCGCTCTACCTGGTGCTGATGATCGGCTCGCGCGGCGTGACCGGGACTGACCACGTGGACGGCAAGGAGCCGGATCAATGAGGCTGGATTGGATCGAACACCTGATCCTGATCCCCGTGCTGCTGCCATTGCTGGTGGGCGCGCTGCTGATCGTCATCGGCGAGGCCCATCACCGCCGCAAGTTCGCCATCAATCTCGGTTCCGTGCTTGGCCTCCTGGCGGTGGCGCTGGTCCTGGTGGGGCTGACGGACGGCGAGCACTGGCCGCGGGGCATCGGCGTGTACCTGGCCGCGAACTGGCCGGCGCCGTTCAGCATCACACTGCTGGCCGATCGTTTCTCGGCCCTGATGCTTCTGCTCACGGCGGTGATCGCGGCCGCGGCGCTGCTGTACTCCATGCTGAGCTGGAGCCGCATCGGGGTGCATTTCCACTCCCTCTTCCAGTTTCTGCTCATGGGGGTCAACGGCGCGTTCCTCACCCACGATCTGTTCAACCTGTTCGTGTTCTTCGAGGTGATGCTGGCGGCCTCCTATGGCCTGCTGCTGCACGGCTACAACCTGACCCGCATCCGCGCGGGCCTGCAGTACGTCGCCGTGAACCTGGTGGCGTCCCTGGTGTTCCTCATCGGCGTGGCGTTGATTTACGCCTCCACCGGCACGCTGAACATGGCGGACCTGGCCGCGCGTGTCGCGGATCTCGGCGGCAACGATCTGACGTTGTTCAAGGCCGGCATGGCCGTGCTCGTCGTCGCGTTCCTGGTCAAGAGCGCCATGTGGCCGCTCGGCCTCTGGCTGCCCACCGCCTATGCGGCGGCATCGCCGCCGGTGGCCGCGATGCTGGCGCTGATGACCAAGGTGGGCATCTATGTGATCCTGCGCCTGTGGCTGCTGGTCTTTTCCGATGCCGGCGGCGCGGCGGCGGGCTTCGGTCATGAAGTCCTGCTGTGGGGCGGCATGGCGACCATCGCCTTCGGCGCCATCGGCATGCTGGCCAGCCAGGAGCAGGGACGATTGGCGGGCTACGCGGCGATCATCTCCTCCGGCACGCTGCTGGCGGTGGTGGGCTACGGACAGCCCTCGCTGGTGACCGCCGGGCTGTTCTATCTGCTCAGTTCCACCCTGGCCATCGCCGCTTTCATGCTGCTGATCGAGCTGAACGACCGTGTCCGTTCCCCAGCGGCGGCGATGCTCGCGGTGACCATGGAGGCCTTCGAGTTCGAAGAGTCTCCGGAGCAGCCCGTGGGCAAGGGCATCCCGGCCGCGCTCGCGTTCCTGGGCCTCTCCTTCGCCGCCTGCGCGTTGATCATCGCCGGTCTGCCGCCCCTGTCCGGCTTCGTCGCCAAGTTCGGTCTGTTCCATGCATTGCTCAACCCCGGCCGGCCCGGCGCGTCGATCGACGCATCTGTCTGGGCGCTCATGGCGCTGCTGCTGGTGTCCGGATTGATCGCCATCATCGCGCTGATGCGGTTCGGCGTGCGCACCTTCTGGGCATCGCCGGTGACGCCGCCGCGCCTGCGCTTCATGGAAGTGGCGCCGGTCATCCTGCTGCTGTCGCTGAGCGTGGTGCTCACCGTGCGGGCCGGTCCCGTGTTCGAATATCTGGAGCGCGCGAGCGCGGATCTGCACCGTCCGGCCGGCTACATCGACCGCGTGCTGTCGACTCCGGCGGTGTCTGAAAATGGGGAGGACAAACGATGAAGCGCTGGCTGCCTGCGCCGTTGACCTCGGCCGCGCTGCTGCTGACCTGGCTGCTGCTCAATCAGAGCGTCGCGCCGGCACATCTGCTGCTGGGCACACTGCTCGCGATCGCCGTGCCCCTGCTGACACGGCCGTTGCAGCCGCTGGGGGACCCGCGGCCGCAAAGGCTGCTGGTACTGTTCCGCCTGCTGCGAATGGCGTTGGCGGAAATCATCCGCTCGGCCTTCAACGTCAGTCGCATCATCCTGTTCACCAATCCGAAGGGCGTGAATTCCCAGTTCATCCGGATACCGCTCGATCTGCGCAATCCGTACGGGCTGGCGCTGCTGTCGATGCTCATCAACACCACGCCTGGAACGGTGTGGGCGGAGATCATTCCCGGCACGCATGATCTGGCCCTGCACGTGTTCGACCTGCACGACGAGGCGTGGTGGGTCGACACCATCAAGACGTGCTACGAAAAACCGCTGATCGAGATTTTCGACGGAGGGGCGCCATCATGACACTGTTGTTGGAACTGGCCATCGGATTCCTGCTCGTGTGCGTCGTTCTGTCGATGCTGTTCTGCACCGTGCGGCTGCTCATCGGCCCGTCGGCTCAAGACCGCGTCCTTGCCCTGGATACGCTGTGGATGTGCTGCATGCTGCTGGCGCTGGCGCTGGGCATCCGCTTCGGCAGCGACATCTATTTCGATGCCGCGCTGATCATCGCGCTGCTCAGTTTCGTGTCCACCATCGCGCTCGCCAAGTTCCTCATGCGGGGGGAGATCATCGAATGAACGGCGTGGAGACTCTGCCCGCCTGGGCGGCGCTGGTGGTCGCTTTGCTGCTGATCCTGGGCGGCTGCATCATTCTCATCGGCACGCTCGGGCTCATGCGCCTGTCGGACTTCTATCAGCGCATCCACGGCCCGGCGATTACCATTACCCTCGGCGCAGGCTGTGTCCTGATCGCCTCGATGATCTACTTCACCGTGCTGCAGTCGCGCTTGGTGATCCATGAATTGCTCATCAGCGCATTCGTCCTGCTGACCGCCCCTGTGGTGGCGATGATGATCATGCGGGCGGCGGTATACCGCGACCTGCGCGCCGGCAAGCCGGTCTGGGATCGTTTTCAGACGAAGCCGGCCCCATCCAGCAAGAAGCACGGCGACGACAAAGCGCAGGGGCTGTGACGGACAGGATCGTGCGCGACCGCCGCGCCGCGCACCGTCCGTGACCGGCGATTACGGCGTGAGCAGGCGATGCCGGATGGCGAGGCGCGTCAACTCGGCATTGGTCGCCACGCCCAGCTTGTTCCTGATCTGCGTGCTGTAGTTCGCGACGGTTTTCGTGCTGAGGCACAGCACGGTGCCGATTTCGCTCACGGTACGCCCCTCGGCAAGGAGACGGAATATCTCGAACTCGCGCACCGACAGGGCGCGCAGCGGGTCGGCGGCAGCGGCCGGTTTTTGTGCCGCCACGTCGTGTTCCACGTCGGGGCTCAGGTAGCACATTCCGTCCGCCACGCATTGCACCGCTTCCACCAGAACCTCCGGCGCGCTGCTCTTGGTGACATAGCCGCAGGCGCCGGCCTCCAGGGCGCGCTCCACAAAGGCCGCGTCCTCGTGCATGCTGAATACCAGAACACGCGCCTCCTGATCGCGCGCAGTGATGTAGCGGATCGCCTCGAAGCCGCTCATGTCCGGCAACGATAGATCCATGATCACCACATCGGGCGTGAGGGTCTGGTAGCGCTGACAGGCAATCCGGCCGGTTTCCGCCTCTCCGACGACGACGATACCCGCGGCGTGCTCCAGCAATCGGCGGTAGCCGGCGCGCACCACCGCGTGATCGTCCACGACGAGAACCTTAATTGTCTGCGCCGGCGTGTTCACTCGCCATCCTCCGGATCTCGCAGGGAAGTCTCACCTGCACCTCCACCCCTGCGCCGGGACCGGTGCTGAGCTGGAACGAGCCGGCCAGGGCGCGGACGCGTTCCGCCATCCCAAGCAGGCCGAAGCCGGTGGTGGGCGCGTTGACATCGAAGCCCCGGCCGTCGTCTTTAACATGCAACCGCACCTGCTCGTGCGCCGGCCCGCCTTCCCCTTCCCCTCCTGCTTCGTATTCCATGCCGCGCGTCAGCGTAACGGATACGGTCCGGGCATGGGCATGACGGCTGATATTGGTCAGACACTCCTGCAGCACGCGGTACAGGGTGATCTGGGCATCGCCGCTCAGGTCGTCGAACGGCCCGTCGGCGGAAAAACGGCAGGCGACTTCGGGATGGCGCGCGTTCCAGTCCTTGAGCGTCTCGCGTAGCGTCGTTTCCAGCCCCAATTCATCCAGCATTGCCGGGCGCAGGCGGCGCATCATGCTGCGGATCACCCCGTACACATGGTTGGCCACGGCGGTAATGGCCTGGGCGTGTTCGTGGGCGTCCGGACACCGCTCGGCGGTGAGCCGGCCGATGGAGACCGCATCGGCCTTGATGGCGCTCAGGCACTGCCCGAGTTCGTCGTGCAGTTCGCGCGCGAGACTGCGCCGTTCCTCTTCCTGTATGGCCAGGGAGCGCTGCGTCAGGAGCCGGGTCTGCTCCTCGCCCTGTTCCAGGCGCTCGGTCATGCGATTGAAGTGTTTCGAAATGCGCGACAGCTCCGGCAGCGCGAACAGCGGCAGGCGCTGGCGGTAATCGCCCCGCTCCACGCCGTCCAGCGCGGCGAGTATCGTGCCGATCGGCTGCAGGCCGCGCCCGATGGTGAAGAACACCAGGGCATTGGCCGCGACGTAAAAAACCAGCAATACCGCGAGCATATCGCGCGCTTCCTTCCAGGCTTCGGTGATCTCGTCGGCCGGATCGGCGCGCAGCGCGATGCGCCCGACCTCGTTGTCCGCCAACGTGAAGGAGTGGGCGAGTTCCATCGGACTCGGCGCCACCAGCCGCACGAACCAGTCGGGTGCGTCCGGCCGCTCGGGGTTTTCCGGCGGCCCTTGCTTGACGCGCACGATGCCGTCGCTGGTGCGCAGTTCGAGATCCAGATGCCGGGTGGTCTTCAGGGCGGCGATATGTTCGAACAGGTGCCGGTACCGCGCGGTGCTGGTGCTCAGGTCCGGACCGGACAGGGCCGCCTGCAGCAGTTGCGAGGTAAGCTCGGCGGCGGAGCGTAGCTCCTTGTCCACGGCCTGCTGCGCATTGCGGATGACGAGCGTCACGCCCAACAGCAACGTGAGCGCGAGGGCTCCTGCGATCATCAGGTTGAGGCGCAAGCGCAGGTTCATGGCGTCAGTCGGACCTTTGTCAGCGCGCACAGTCGAGGTTGTAACTTGCGCTGACGATGATCAAGCTCTGTTCCCGCAGTTGTGATCGGATGAGGTCCATCAACTCCCCGCGAGTTCTCTGCGCCGCGCGGGCGCCGGGCCGCCGCTGCCGTCAACCCTGGAGCCTCATCGCCGTCCGCGAGTGCGGCGCGACGCCCTAAGCGGTCCCTATCGGCAGGGCCGATATCTGTTGCGGCCGGTGCTGCAGTTCTTGATGTTGCCGTTATGCCCGAGGTGGGCAAGCACCGCCCTATTCCCAGATAAATAGATAGACCACCCCTGTGCGAGTTCAAGGAACGGCAACCCAATCAAGGAGAAGTTCCCGGCTTCGCATATACCCTGGATCGAGTCAGGCGCTTGCCGCACGGCCGCGGATGGATTTGGAGTCTCAATCGGCGCTATGGTTCGATCGGTTCGAACCAAATGCACTCGCCATCAGCAGGATCCGGCCGCGTCGACGGCCGTTTCATCCAGCCCGGCGCAAATCCTCCGCCGTCTTCGCCGGCGGCTTGGCGACCACGGGTTGTTCCGCGTCGCGTTCGAGGTGCCGCATGAGGAGGGTCACGTTCTTGCGGTTGGCCTTCCACGCCACGTCGAAGATGTCGCCCACCAGCGGAACGCTCCCCAGCAGGGTGTCGAGCCCGATATTCCAGGCCATGCGCCACATAAGATGTCTGGGAGCCCCAAGCCGGCGGGCCTCCGAGATCACATAGGCGGAAAGCGCACTGGTAATGACGTCGCCGATTCCGGGCACCAGACCGATCAGGGCATCCAGCCCGATCCGCCATTTCGTCCCGGGGATCGCGATGCGCTCGTCCATCCAATAGGCCAGCCGGTTGAGGCGTTCGTAGCTGGCCTGCCGGTCTCGATGGGTGTCTTGCGTATCCTGGTTTTTCACGGGCATCAGGCTTGTTCCGCGCGAAATTTCGGTGATGTCTTAAGTTTATGCGACGATTATGGCGGCGGCTTCCGGACGGCCGGGCTGCGTTGACAATCCATCGCAGTTCCCTGTCTACTACCGTTCACCTCGACCCCTTGAAAAAAGGCACATAAATTGGGCGACACCGGCGTCAATGAAGTACAACGCATCCTCAAGGCATTCGGTTATTCACTGGCGGGGATTCGTGCAGCCATCCGGCATGAGGCGGCCTTCCGCTTGGAACTGGTGCTGTTTGTGGTGCTCGCGCCGGTCGGCCTGTGGCTTGGGAATGGCCCGGTCGAGCGGACCCTGCTGATCGGCAGCCTGCTGCTGGTGCTGATCGTCGAGCTGCTGAACTCCGCCGTCGAGGCGACCGTGGACCGCATCAGTCCGGCGCGTCACCCGCTTTCGGGGCGCGCCAAGGATCTGGGCTCCGCCGCCGTTTTCGTTGCTCTGCTCAATGCCGGCGCCACCTGGTTCCTGATTCTCGTGCTCCCGTGCCTCTGAGCGCCGATCCCGCTCCTGCCGCGCCGTGCCGCGGCGCATGAACCGAGGGACTATTCTTTAGGCAGGCGGAATCAAACGTCCTTTTGCGGCAGGCCCCGCCTCTCCCCTCCCAGCATTTGGCTGCCGGGTACGCGCCGCATCCCCGGAGGCTTGACCATGTTCCTCAGGCGCACTCTCAAGCGGATCGGCATCGGTGCCACCGCTCTGGTTGTCGTGCTGTTGTTGATCGTGGCGGTCAGCGCCACCCTTCTCGACTGGAACATGCTGCGCGGATTCATCTCCCGCCAGGTCAGCGCCGCCATCGGCCGGGATTTCGCCATCAATGGCGATCTGGACGTCCGGTTCAGCTGGACCCCGACCATTCGCGCCGAGCAGCTCGCCTTGGCCAACGCCCAATGGAGCGGCAGCCGCCGCATGGCGGACATCGAGATCCTGGAGTTACGCATCGATCTCGGTCGGCTGGTGCGAGGCGAGTTGGCCATTCCGGAAATCACCGTCGTGCAGCCCACCCTGCTGCTGGAAAGAAGCAAGGATGGCCAGGCCAATTGGCATTTCGGCCAACAGGACGGAAAAGCCCGCGGCGGCGAGCCTCCTGAAATCGGACGACTGAATATCCGGGGCGGTGTGGTGTTTTATCGCGATCCGGCCAACGATGCCTTTGTCCGAATGGACATATCCACGCGCCCCTCCGCATCGGAGTCGGACGAAGGGCTTCTCGCATTCGACGGAACGGGCCGCTTCCGGGGCCAGAAACTCGCCGTTCGCGGCAGCGCCGGGACTCTGCTTTCGCTGCGCTCACCCGGGAATCCCTACCCGGTCGACATCGAGGCGCGCGTTGGACAAACGCGGGTGGCTGTGCGGGGAACGTTGCACGACCCGTTGCGGCTCGCGGGGATGGATATCGACCTGCGGTTGGAGGGCCAGGATCTGGGCAAGCTCGGCGACATCACCCGCCTGCCCTTGCCCGGCACCCCGCCTTACACGCTGATCGGGCACGTCAACCACACCGGACAGACCTGGAGGCTGTCCGATCTGCGCGGGACCCTGGGCGACAGCAGGATCACGGGCGACATCGTGGCGGAACTGGCGGGCGAACGGCCCATGTTCCGCGGGGAACTCGTGGCGGCGCTGCTGGACCTGGACGACCTGGCCACACTCCTGGGAGCGGCGCCGGAGACCGACGCGGGGGAGACCGCATCGGCCGAGCAGAAACAGAAGGCGGCGCAGGCGCAACGCAAGCCCCGGATATTGCCCGATACGCCCTATCATCTCGCACGCCTGCGCAACGCCGACGCGGACGTCAAGTTCCGTGCGGCGCGCGTGCGCGGCGAGGCCATCGACGTGGAGCGGCTGGCCGGCCATCTCGTCCTGCGCAACGGAAAGCTCAAGATCGATCCTCTGAACTTCGAGGTGGCGAATGGCAGTGTCGTTTCCGATGTCACAGTCGATGCGGGCAAGGATACGCTGGCAACGGCGGCAGACATCACCATTCGGAACGTGGACCTGCACCAACTGTTTCCCGAGATCGAAGTGACAAAGGAGATCCTCACCCGGTTCGGCGGCCGTGCAACGCTCGCCTCGCGGGGCAACTCCCTGGCGGCGATGGCTGCCGGGCTCGATGGCGAGGCCAGTTTCGTGATGTCCGGCGGCCGGGTCAGCAACCTGCTGCTGGAGCTTGCGGGCATCGACGGCGGCGAGGCGTTGCGATTCTTCCTGGGAGGCGACGAAGAAGTTCCCATGCGCTGTACCCTGGTGGAGTTCAAGATCACCAACGGCGTGATGAACGCCAAGACCTTTGTCATCGATACGACGGATACCAACATCCTGGGGGAAGGCCGGATCGATCTGGGCCAAGAGACACTGGATCTGACCTTCCGGCCGCAGCCGAAGGATCCCAGCATCTTCAGCTCCCGCGCCCCGCTCTACGTCACCGGCACGATGAAGGAGCCCGGCTTCGAGGTGGATAAGACGACCATCGCGGGACGTGTCGGCGCCGCGGTGGCGCTGGGCGTCCTGGTAAATCCGCTGGCGGCGCTGATACCATTGATCGAAACCGGCCCCGGGGAGGACGCGAACTGCGCCGCGCTGTTCGCACATGCCGGAAGCGCGCCGGACCCGAAGACCAAGTCCTTCCGCTAGCCGGCCGGACAACGCAATGCAGGGGGGAACCGTGAGCCACCACCACCCGGAGTTTCCGCAGGATCCCGGCCTCATCTACCTCAATCATGCCGCCGTTGCGCCCTGGCCGGCACGCACCGCGGAGGCCGTCCGGCGTTTTGCGGAAGAGAACCTGCGCGTCGGCGCGCTCCATTACGCGCGATGGCTGGAGACGGAACAGAACCTGCGGGAGAGCCTGCGCGCGCTGCTCAACGCCGCCAGCGCCGACGATATCGCGCTGCTGAAGAACACCTCGGAGGCCTTGTCGGTGGTCGCCCATGGCCTGGACTGGCGGCCGGGCGACGTGGTGATCACCGCGCGGCAGGAATTTCCCTCCAATCGCGTGGTGTGGGAATCCCTGCGTGAACAAGGCGTCGAGGTACGGCTGGCGGATCTTTCCGAAGCGGATACGCCGGAGGAGGCGCTCATTGCCCTGGCCGATGAGAGAACCAGGCTGCTTTCCATCAGCTCCGTTCAATACGGCACGGGCCTGCGCATGGATCTCGCCCGCCTGGGCCGGTATTGCCACGAACACGGCATCCTGTTCTGCATCGACGCGATTCAGAGCCTCGGCGCCTTGCGTATGGACGTCCAGGCGATCCAGGCGGACTTCGTGATGGCGGACGGTCACAAGTGGATGCTGGGTCCCGAGGGATTGGCGGTATTCTATGCCACTCCCGGCGCCCGGGAGCGGTTGCGCCTGCGTCAATACGGCTGGCACATGCTGGAACATCCCGGCGATTACGACCGCTTGGATTGGCGCATCGCGCCCAACGCCCGCCGCTTCGAGTGCGGCAGCCCCAACATGCTCGGCATTCACGCCCTGCAGGCAAGCCTTTCGCTGCTGCATGAAACCGGCATGGCCAACGTCGAGCGCGCGGTCCTGCAACGCGCCGTGCGTCTGTTCGATTTGATCCGGGAACACGACGAGCTGGAACTCCTGACGCCCACCGCCGCCGACCGGCATGGCGGCATCGTCACGTTCCGGCACCGCACGGCCGATGCCGCCGCGCTCTGGCAGCACCTGACCCGTTGCGGCGTGGTTTGCGCCGTACGTGGCGGCGGCATCCGGTTCTCGCCCCATTTCTACACGCCGCTCGACCAACTCGAACGAGCCGTGGAATCGGTCCTGTCTTACAAGCCACACGCCGTTGCCTGACGGACGTGGCGGTGCCGGCGAACGCGCCGCTGCCAACCACCCGCAACTCTTTCGCCGTAACACACGCCGCATCGGACCGGCCGGCTACGCAGAAAACCACCGGCATCACAGCTATCCTGCGGGACTTGCTTTATCCTGATGCGGTAGCTAATTTATGGCCGGGATGGCGCTCTGTTCCCACCGGCATGCCGGCAGCATTTTCTCTTAGATTTAAATCCTTACATAGCGATTTAAATCCAATACCTGCAGATTCGTCTGTAACCTAACACTCGATATGGCAGCCAAACTCGCCAACAAGAACGTCCTGCGCACTTTTACGCCCCTCAATGCCCTAGGGCCCGAGAATCTGATGGAGATTCTGGCGAAGGCCGTCGTCGGCGAGATGCCTGCTGGCCATTACCTCTTCAAAGAGGGTGACGTCGACAAGCACGTGGTCTACATTCTGCAGGGCACGGTGGAATTGCTGGCCGACTCCCAGGCGGTCGGCGCCATCACGGGCGGAACCGCCGAGGCACGTCACCCGCTGGCCCCCGAGCAGCCGCGGAGATATTCCGCCCGGGCAAAGACCGCGGTGCAGTATGTGCGGATCGACCGCGATCTGCTCGACATCATGCTCACCTGGGACCAGTCCGTTACCTACGAAGTCGACGAACTGCTCATCGAAGAAGGGGAACAGACCGGCGACTGGATGACCCGCATTCTGCAGACCAAGGCCTTCTATCGCATCCCTCCCGCCAATATTCAGGCCATGTTCCTGCGCATGGAGCCGACGCGCTACATGGCAGGCGAAATCGTGGTCAAACAGGGCGATGAGGGCGATTACTTCTACATCATCAAGCAGGGGCGGTGTCAGGTGATCCGCGAGACCACCCGGCATCCCGAGGGAGTGGTGCTGGCGGAACTCTCCACCGGGGACAGCTTCGGAGAGGAAGCCCTCATCTCCGAAAGCCGGCGCAACGCGACGGTAAAGATGGTGACGGACGGGGTGTTGATGCGCCTCGCCAAATCCGATTTTCTCACGCTGCTGAACGAACCCCTGCTCGACTGGGTGACCTACGAACAGGCAACCGCCATGGCCAAGGAAGGGGCTGTCTGGCTGGACGTGCGACTGCCGAGTGAATACGACAAAAAGCACCTTCCCGGTGCGCGCAACATCCCGCTGTATTTCCTGCGGAACAAGCTGCGCGAACTGGACCCCAATGGGCGCTATATCGTGTATTGCGATACCGGCCGGCGCAGCTCCGCCGCCGCGTATCTGCTCAACGAGCGCGGCTACAATGCCTGCGTGCTCAAGGAGGGCCTTGCCGGCGCCCGCCTGGTGCAGGCAGCCTGAGCCAGGCGCGCGCCGACCTCCTCACGAACGATCGAATCCCGCCCCACCCGCATCAACCGGCACCTGCGGTGATCCCGGCGCCCGCGTTTGACGCAAGACCGGGAATCTCCGCGAAGTCCACCTCGTCGATCTGCTCGGGATCGAGATACTGTTCCGCGTAGCGGAGATAAACCTTTTCCCGGATGAAGACCTCGAACAGATCCGGGTCGATGTGCCCGTCCAGGCTCATCCTGCCGAGGATCTTCAGCGCCTGCGACAGCGTCTTGCCGGTCTTGTAGGGCCGGTCCTTTGCGGTGAGCGCCTCGAAGATATCGGCGATGGCCATGATGCGGGCGGGGATCGACATCTGCTCGCCGGTCAACCCATTGGGATAACCGCGGCCGTCCATGCGCTCGTGATGGCCGCCGGCATACTCCGGAACGTTCCTGAGGTGCTTGGGGAACGGCAGCGACTCGAGCATCGCGATGGTCGCCACGCTGTGCTGGGCGATGACCTTGCGCTCCTCCGGGGTCAGTGTTCCGCGCGGAATGGTGAGATTGTATACCTCGTCCTCGGACAGCAACGGCGCCTCCCGGCCTTCGCAGTCCCGCCAAGTCTTCCTGGCGATGTCGCGCACCCGCTCCTGATCCGCGACGGACATGAATTCGTCGCCGATGTTGCAGCGGCGCAGGAAGTCCCGCTCTTCGTCGAGGCGACGCAGCGTATCCCGCAAATCGCGCTCCACTGCCGCCATGGCCGCAGGATCGTCGTTCCGTTGGGCCGCGAGCATCTGCCGCAGCGCGCGGATCTCGGCCTCACGCTTCACCACTTCGAATCGCGTATCGATCAGATGGATGCGATCGAAGATGGTCTCCAACTTGGTTGCCTTGTCCATGATGTATTCGGGCGTGGTGATCTTGCCGCAGTCGTGCAGCCACGCAGCGATCTCCAGCTCACGGCGTTCGCTGTCCGTCAGCGAGAAATCCTTGAGCGGCTCGTCCTGGGCCCGGCACGCCTCCTCGGCCAGCATCATGGTCAGAACCGGAACCCGACGGCAATGCCCGCCCGTGTACGGCGACTTCTCGTCGATGGCGGTCGCGATCAGGCGCGTGAAAGACTCGAACAGAAGATTGAGTTCGTCGATGAGTCTGCGGTTCGTCAATGCCACGGCCGCCTGCGACGCGAGCGCCTCCGCCAGACGCTGATCCTCGTACGAGAAGGCCACGATCTCCCCGGTTTCCCGGTGCTTGGCATTGATGAGTTGCAGCACGCCGATGATGTCGTTTTCGTGATTCTTCATCGGCACGGTAAGGAAGGAACGGGATCGGTAGCCGGTGCGCTTGTCGAATGTCCGCGTCCCCGAAAAATCGAACCCTGCCGTTTCATACGCATCGAGGATGTTGATGGTTGCGTCATTCAGCACGGCATAGGTGACGACCATGCGGTCGTTCGGCCTGCCTGCGGCGTCGTAAAGCGGGATCGGATCGAATGCAATCGGATCGCGCGCCGAACCGCCCATGGCGATCTGCAGGGAATCGTTCCTGAGGATCTCGAAGCGGAGCTGATCGTCTTCGGTGCGGATGTAAAGCGTTCCGCCATCGGCGTTGGTCAGTTCCTGAGCGCCGAGCAGGATTTTTTCGAGGAGTTGGTGGGTGTCGTGTTCGCCCGAGAGCGCTATTCCAATGGTGGTCAGTTGTTCGAGACGCTGCAAAATCGCGCCCGGATCCGGTACGTTCATTATTGTTGTTCTCCTGGACTGCCGATCCGTCGTCGTGTTGTCGTCTAATGCCCGTTTATCTCGCCAGAATCACCTTCTTCCTTGATGGAGGCCACAACGCTCGAATTCGATCGCTGCGAACCGTTCGGCCAATGACAAATCAATGTCCCGTCTCGCTCGGGATCAGGAAAGGTCGACACGGAAGAGATGCGAAAAATTCTCCGAAGTCGCGCGCGCGACCTCCTCTTCCGCCAAGCCGCGCAGCTCGGCAATGCACTTCGCCACGTGGCAGACATACGCCGGCCGGTTCGGCTTGCTGCGGTGCGGCACCGGCGTCAAGTACGGGGAATCTGTCTCCACCAACAGGCGGTCGAGCGGCACGCGCTTGGCAACTTCCCGCAGCTCCTCGGCATTCCGGAAGGTCACGATCCCGGAAAAGGAGATGTAAAAACCGAGATCCAGGGCCTGACGGGCGGTATCCCAATCTTCCGTAAAGCAATGCAGGACGCCGCCGACCTCCGACGCCCCCTCCTCCCGCAGGATCTGCAGGCTGTCCGCGCGCGCCTCACGACTATGGACGATGATCGGCTTGCCGGCAGCCTTGGCGGCGGCGATATGCCGGCGGAACCGCTCGCGTTGCCACTCCAGGTCGCCCTGGCTGCGATAGTAATCCAGACCGGTTTCGCCGATGGCGATCACCCTGGGGTGTTGCGCCAGTTCGACAAGCCGCTCGACCGTCGGCTCCTCGCCCCCGGCATGATTGGGATGGACACCCACCGACACGTAAACCTCCGGATAGGGTTCCACCAGACGCAGCATCCCGGGAAAGGCCCCGAGACTGACGGACACACAGAGCATGTGGCCAACGCCATGCTCTCGCGCCTCCTGCAACACCCCATCCAGCACGCCGTCAAACGGCGCGAGATCGAGGAGATCCAGGTGGCAATGCGAGTCGACGAGGAATGCTGCCTGTTTTGGCATGGGATGGCGGTCGGCAAATGGATAACAAATGGACGACGATGCGGGCTGTGGCCCGGCGCTGTTTACATGGTATGCGTGGGACGCTCGGCCTGCAGCGCCCCGGCCAGGTAGGTTTCGATCTTGTTGCGCGCCGCTCCGCCGTCCTGATCGCTGAACTGCACGCCGATGCCGGCGGCGCGGTTACCCTGGGCACCCTTCGGCGTGATCCACACGACCTTGCCGGCAACAGGAATCTTTTCGGGCTCGTCCATCAGCGTCAGCAGCATGAAGAGCTCCTCTCCGATCATGTAGTTCTTGGTCGTCGGAATGAAAAGCCCGCCGTTCTTGATGAACGGCATGTAGGCGGCGTAGAGGGCGCCTTTGTCCTTGATGGTCAGGGATAAAATCCCCTGTCGCGGCGGAATGGCAACCTTTTGGTTCATAGTGTCAAAGACCCCAAGTCAGCATTCCCCTCTCAGCGGGCCCGGGCCAGCCCTGCCCATGTCGTCAAAAGATCTTCCAGCAACAATTGCTGATTGAGCTGGCCGTCCACCAGGCGAGACGCCTCCAAGACCCGATCCAGGTGACCGTACAGGGTTTTCAAGTCTAACCGTTCTCCAAGCCATTGCAAGCGCTCCCGCAGGTCGCGGTTGGCCACGACGGCGGCCGCCCCGGCAGACTTCAGGCGGATCATGTCGATGACCCAGGTGCCAACCCAGGACAGGCATTCCCGGGCGCCGTGGGCGGCCCACGCGCCAGCCACCGCCACCGGGTCCGCCTCACCCCGCGCCACCTGCAGGAGGTCATCGAACCGGTTCATACGCCCCTGCACCGCACCGGTTTCCAACAGCTCCAGGGCATGCAGGGGAGCTCCGCCGGCCAGGCTCAGTAACAACTGCGGGTCCTGCTCGCCGGTCTGGGGCGCCAGCCAGGCCAGCGCCATCTCCGGCGGCGGTTCATCAAAGCGTACCTGCTGACAACGGCTGCGGATGGTGGCCGGCAGCAGGCTGGGCCTTGCGCTTACCAGGATCAGCAGTGTCTGTTCGGAAGGCTCCTCCAGAGTCTTGAGCAGGCTGTTGACCGCCGAAATATTCATGCGCTCGGCTGGAGAGATGACCGCAATCTGATATCCCGTCCGCTGGCTCTTCAGTGCGACAAACGCACACAACTCCCGGATCTGATCGATGAGGATCGCCTTTCCCGCTTCCGCCGGCGCTATCGTCAGCATATCGGGGTGGCTGCCCGCCCGGAACAGGCGACAGCCGCGGCAGGTACCGCAGGGCATCCCGTCGGCGGCGGCCTGTTCGCACAACAGGCTCTGGGCCAACAGTTGCGCAAAGCGGTTCTTGCCGAGGCCTGCCCGCCCGCGCAACAGCAGGGCATGCGGAAGCGTGCCGCTGCGCCGACGGGCCAGCAGCAGGTCCCACGGCTTGCGGTGCCAGGGCAACAAGCCGCTCGACTGGCGGCCATCAGCGGTCTGATCCTGCAAAGACATCTTCCTGCCAACGTGAAAGGGTTATCTGCCTACCGTGCCACGAACCGCTCCAGCACCTCGGCGATGCGATCCTGGACTTCGCTTATCGACTTGGATGCATCGATCACGCGGAAACGGTCGGCGCACAGCATCGCGCGCTCCAGGTAATTCTGCCGGACACGCTCGAAAAACTCCGTTTTCTCGCGCTCGAAACGATCCGGTTCACTGCGCCTCCCGGCCCGGCTCAGGCCCAGTTCCACCGGCAGATCCAGCAGTAGCGTGAGATCCGGCTGCAGTTCCCCCTGCACCCAGTTCTCCAGTTGCGCGATGCGCTCCACCGCTACCCCTCTTCCGCCGCCCTGATAAGCATAGGTGGCGTCCGTGAAGCGGTCGCACAGGACCCATTTGCCCGAGTCCAATGCCGGGCGGATCACCTTGACGATGTGCTCCGCCCGCGCGGCGAACATGAGCAGCAGTTCGGTGTCCTCCGCCATCCCGTCATGACGATGCCCGAGCAACAGGGCGCGGATCTCCTCTCCCAGCGCGGTGCCGCCCGGCTCCCGGGTCACTACCACTTCTTTTCCCTTCTGCTCCAGAAACCGCCGCACGAATTCCAGGTTGGTGGACTTGCCACCGCCCTCCATACCTTCGATCGTGATGAACTTTCCGCTTACCACAGGCCCCCCAATGTTGTGCCGCGGTTTCCGCGCTTTCTGCACGGATGTCAAACCGGTGTTTTCCCGACCTCCGGTTCAGCGCTGCCGCGCCCGTTGCCCGGTGTCCGCCCTGCTAGTGTCAGATCCGGTCTGGCGCGCAGGCTGCGTGTTCCGCCCTGCTTTTTTTCGGAGCTGATATATTGATACCGCTTCGAGATGTTCCTTCAAAGTATTTGAAAAATAATGCGTCCCATCCCCGCGCGAGACGAAGTATAGCGCCGTTCCGTCCGCCGGATGCAGCGCGGCGCGCAAAGAAGCGAGTCCCGGCATGGCAATGGGCGTCGGCGGGAGCCCGGAGCGAACGTAGGTATTGTAGGGCGTATCCCGGACGAGGTCCCGCCGCCGCAGATTGCCATCGAACGACGCTCCCAGCCCGTAAATGACTGTGGGATCGGTCTGCAGACGCATGCCCAGGCGGAGCCGGCGGATGAACACACCGGCGATCTCGGCGCGCTCTTCCGCTACTCCGGTCTCCTTCTCCACGATGGAAGCCAGGATCAAGGCTTCGTAGGGAGAGGCGAGCGGAAGCCCCTCCGATCGCTGCGCCCACTCCGCCTCCAGATGCCGCTGCATCCTCTCGTAGGCCCGCTGCAGGAAGCTGATATCCGTCGTGCCCCGCGGGAAATGATAGGTATCCGGAAAGAAGCGTCCTTCAGGATGTTCGCCGGGATACCCGATGCGGGCCATGATCTCGTCGTCGGACAAACCGAGCAATCGGTGCTCCAGCGCCTCGTGACGGTGGAGCGCATCCAGCACTTGGCGGAATGTCCACCCCTCCACCAGGGTAAGGGCGTGTTGCACCACCTTACCGGACGTGAACCTGTCCAGCATCTGGGGCACCGTCATGCCGCGCACCAATTCATATTCGCCGGCCTGGATATGGCCTTTGCCGCTCCAGCGCGCGTACAGCAGGAAGTACAGCGGCGGTGCCACAATCCCCCGCTGCGCCAGATCCTGCGCGATCCATCGCAACGAGGCGCCTCGCGGGATGGTGTAGTGCAGCGTTTCTTCCGGAAGAACAAGGGGTTTCTCAACAAAGCTGCGGTACTCCATCATCACCCAGCCGCCGAGCAGGCTGCCGGCGAGAATGAGCAGGCCGAGCAACCGGGAGGCGAATCGCTGGTACCGTTCCCGGCGCATGCGATTCCGGGCCGCTCCCGACTCAGAAGATTTGTTCGGCTGTAGTGTCATGCTGCGTCAATCCCGGGTTTCCGACACCGCCTCAGCCAACCGGCGGGTAATCGGCCCGACGGGATAATCGCCGCAATTCTCCACTCCCGTCACCGGCCATACGCCAATCAGGCTGTTCGTGAGAAAAACTTCATCCGCCCGTTCAAGATCCCGGCGGGCAAGTTCCCCGATCCTGCAGGGAATCGACAACCTCTCGCACGATTCCAGGATCATACCCCGCATGATGCCGGCGACCCCGCAGCAGGAAAGATCCGGGGTAAGCACCCTGCCGTCCTGCACCACGAAAACATTGCTCATGGTCCCCTCGATGATCCTGCCGGAACCATCCAGCATCAAGCCTTCTGCAATGTGGGGATCATCCCACTCTCCGCGCGCCAGGACCTGCTCGAGCCGGTTCAGGTGCTTGAGCCCCGCCAGCGCCGGGTTGAGTCCAAGGCGCGTGCTGCAAATGCGCACACGCACCCCCCGGGTCGCGCAGTCTTCAGGATACTCCGGCCACGGGTGCAGCGCGACGATGCGGGTCGGCAAGCACGCCTGCGGCGGCCGATAGCCGCGGCCGCCGCTACCCCGGGTCACCAGAATCTTGAGCACGCCCCGCTCCACCCCCGCGCAGACGCGGGTGGCCTCCGCCTCCAACACGGACATCTCCGGCCTGGGGATCTGCAACCGGCTGCAGCCCTCCTGGAGCCGCCGCATGTGACGCGTCCACAACAGCGGCTCGCCTGCGCGCACGGCGATGGTCTCGAAAAGCCCATCCCCATACTGCAGACCCCGATCTGTCACGGGGAGAGACTCAGCCTCCATACCGTTGATGAAGATCATGTCAGCCAATCCGGGAAAAGAAACCGCTTGGTTCATAGGGTGGGTGCGACATGTACCACAGCAACGGCACCGCAGCAGTCACGCTGTCGCTCCCGAAAATATAGAGCAGGCAAGCCGTCGCACAGGCCTGCGGGCGAACGTGCCTTCTGCGGCACGCGCGGAAGAGACGGGCTTGGCATGCGGGTGCCCATTAGACACCGCTCCGCCAAGCCCCATGCTGTTCAGATCTTGCGGAAAACGAGCGTGGCGTTGGTGCCGCCGAACCCGAACGAATTCGACAGCGCCACGTCGATCTTCATCTCACGTGCCGAGTTCGGAACATAGTCGAGATCGCATTCCGGATCGGGCGTGAAGTAATTGATGGTGGGCGGCGCGACCTGATCGCGGATCGCGAGCACGCTGAAGATCGCTTCCACGCCACCCGCGGCACCGAGCAGGTGGCCGGTCATGGATTTGGTGGAACTCATCGCGAGCTTGTACGCGTAGTCGCCGAACGCGGCCTTCACCGCCAGCGTTTCGCCCTTGTCGCCGGCCGGCGTGGAGGTTCCGTGCGCGTTGATGTAGTGGACATCCTCGGGATTGATCTGGGCGTCGCGCAGGGCGTTGCGCATGCAGCGGGCCGCCCCCTCACCGCCCTCAGACGGCAAGGTCATGTGGTAGGCGTCGCCGCTCATGCCAAAACCGATGACTTCCGCATAGATCTTCGCACCGCGCTTTTTCGCGTGTTCATATTCCTCCAGCACCACGACACCGGCACCGTCGCTCAGCACGAAACCGTCGCGATCCTTGTCCCAGGGACGGCTGGCACGTTCCGGATCGTCGTTGCGGGTCGACAGCGCCCGCGCCGCGGCGAACCCTCCGAGTCCGGTCGGTGAGGTGGCCATTTCGGCGCCGCCGGCGATCATGACATCCGCATCACCATAGGCAATGATGCGGACGGCATCGCCGATGTTGTGGGTAGCCGTCGCGCAGGCCGTTACCAGTGCGATGTTCGGGCCCTTCATGCCGTACATGATGGAGAGGTTGCCGGAAATCATGTTGATGATGCTGCTCGGCACGAAGAATGGTGAGACCTTGCGCGGGCCGCCATCCAGATAAGCCTTGTGGCCCTTTTCGATACCCGAGATACCGCCGATGCCGGAACCGATCGCCACGCCGATCCGCTCGGCGTTTTCCTCGGTCACCTCCAGCCCGGCATCGGTGATGGCCTGCACCGCCGCGGCAATGCCGTAGTGGATGAAGGGATCCATCTTCTTGGCTTCTTTCGGCGTGATGTATTGATGGGCGTCGAAGTTCTTGATGGTACCGCCGAAGCGCACGGAGAAGTCCGAGACATCCATATGGGTGATGGGCCCAATGCCGCTCTTGCCTGCGAGAATATTCTCCCAAGCCTCCGCCACGCTCAGGCCTACTGGCGAAATGATGCCCAGACCAGTGATTACGACACGCCGCTTAGCCAACAAGATAGAATCCTCTTACGTACTGCCGTGCCCATCCCATTGAAAACGGGAATAGGAAAAGCAAAGGCCGCAATCACTCCCGATGGTCGTGGCGGCCTTGGATGCTATGAAAAGCGAATCAGCCCATGTGGGCGTTGATGTAGTCGATCGCCTGCTGTACGGTGGTGATCTTTTCCGCTTCCTCGTCCGGAATTTCGCACTCGAACTCTTCTTCCAGTGCCATCACCAGTTCCACCGTATCGAGCGAGTCGGCGCCAAGATCGTCGACGAAAGAGGCCTCGTTCGTAACTTCTTCCTCTTTGACACCCAGCTGTTCCACAACGATTTTCTTGACGCGTTCAGCGACGTTACTCATGATGGTTGTATCCTCCAACGTCAGTTAACCCTTAAACATGGGCGTGCGCGGTATTGTATTGAAAACCTCCCCCGCACGCTACCATTTGGACTTGGCGCGGCTCAAAAATTCCATGACTTGCCACGCCGAGTTTGTTTTGATTTGTCAAGCTCTTACGAGCATCACTTCAAGTTCTCGACAAATCTCCCGACATCCCCCGCACCAGCGCGGCGCGCGGGCAGCGATCAGCTCATGTACATCCCGCCGTTGACGTGCAGCGTTTCACCAGTGATGTATCCCGCCTCCGGCGAGGCCAGAAACGCCACGGCATGCGCGATATCTTCGGTGGAACCCAGGCGGTTCAGGGGGATGTGTTGCAGCAATGCGGCGCGCTGCGCCTCCGGAAGCGCCCGGGTCATGTCCGTGTCGATAAAACCGGGCGCGACGGTATTGACGGTGATGCCGCGAGAACCGATCTCTTTTGCGAGGGATTTGCTGAAACCGATGATCCCCGCCTTGGCCGCCGCGTAATTGGTCTGCCCGGCATTCCCCGTTACGCCAACAACGGACGCAATATTGATGATCCGCCCTTTGCGGGCCTTCATCATGCCACGCAGACACGCTTTCGATAACCGGTAGACCGAGGTGAGATTGGTATCGAGGATAGCATCCCACTCCTCGTCCTTCATGCGCATGAGAAGGTTGTCCCGGGTGATGCCCGCGTTATTGACCAGTATGGTCGGCGCGCCATGGGCCTTTTCCACCGCCGCAAGCACGGTTTCAATGGAACTTGGATCGGTGACGTTCAGCACCATACCTTCGCCGCGGATACCGTTCTCCTGCAGCGCCTGGCTGATCTGCTGCGCCCCGCCTTCGGTGGTCGCCGTACCGATCACGACGGCTCCACGGCGGCCCAGTTCCAACGCGATCGCGCGGCCGATTCCGCGACTCGCCCCCGTTACCAAGGCTATTTCCTGGCTCAGCGACATATCAACTCTCCCGGTAGTTCGCCAATGCTTCGGACAGGGTGCCGCTGTCGTAAATCGCCAGCGCGGCCATGTCCTTGCTAATACGCTTGTTGAGTCCGACCAGCACCTTGCCCGGACCGCATTCCACCAGTCCGCTCACTCCGCGGGCCGCCATCGCCTGAATGGTCTCCACCCAGCGCACGGGGCTGTGCAACTGGCTCGCGAGCGCCGTGCGGATGGCCCCCGCGTCATCGTGGGCCGCGACGTCCACATTGTGGAGCACGGGGACAAGCGGCTTGCGTATCTCGATCTGCTGCAATCGCTCCAACAAACGTTCTGCAGCAGGCTTCATCAACTCACAATGGGATGGCACGCTCACCGGCAGGCGCACGGCTCGCTTGGCGCCCTCCTGTTTCGCCAACTCGACGGCACGTTCCACGGCATTCACGTGCCCCGCAACCACTACCTGGCCCGGGGAATTGAAATTGACTGCGGCCACCACCTCGCCCTGGGCCGCGGCGGCGCACACCGCCCGGACCCGCTCGTCGTCGAGCCCAAGGATTGCGGCCATAGCCCCCGCGCCCTCCGGCACGGCTTCCTGCATCAACCGTCCGCGCTCCGCCACCAGCGCCACCGCATCCTCGAAACGAAGGGCCTCCGCGCACACCAAAGCCGTGTACTCGCCGAGACTGTGGCCAGCCATTACCGCCGGCAGTGCACCACCATTGGCACGCCACACGCGCCAGACCGCAACTCCCGCCGCCAACATCGCCGGCTGCGTATTGCTGGTGCGGTTGAGCGACTCCTCAGGCCCGTTTTGCACCAGCTCCCAAAGATCGAAACCGAGCACCTCACCAGCGATACGGAACGTCTCCTTTACCTGGGGATGGGCGGCGGCCAGTTCCGCCAGCATGCCAATCGATTGGGAACCCTGACCGGGAAAAACAAATGCAAATGCCATCCACGACCTCAATCAGACAAACTGTGCCGACCGATGCAGTACGCGCCATCGGGCCGGCATGAAGATCATATAGTGCATTAACTTGTATTTATAAGCAGTTGTACGATCGTGTTTACTCTAAAATTCGAGCAATGCCGAACCCCACGTAAAACCGCCTCCAAAGGCTTCCAGCAGCAGTTTCTCGCCGCGGCGTATGCGGCCATCCCGTACGGCGGTATCCAACGCCAGCGGCACGGATGCCGCCGAAGTGTTGCCGTGTTCTTCGACGGTCACCACAACCCGCTCCATCGGCATCTCGAGCTTCTTCGCCGTGGCGGCAATGATACGGATGTTGGCTTGGTGAGGGATGAGCCAGTCGATATCGGATTTCTTGAGCTGGTTCGCGCGCAGGGTTTCCGTCACGATCTTGCCCAGGGTGTTCACCGCAACCTTGAACACCTCGTTCCCCTGCATGGTGATGAAGGCCTTGCCGTTGCGTACCGCGTCGTAGCCTTGGGAAATTCCGGCCGGGACGGTCAAGAGACTCTCATAGCGGCCGTCGGCGTGCAGGTGTGTGGAGATGATCCCGGGCGTATCAGAGGCCTTCAACACCACGGCCCCGGCGCCGTCGCCGAACAACACGCAGGTACCGCGGTCGGTCCAGTCGACGATGCGCGACAGCGTTTCGGCCCCCACCACAAGCGCACACCGGGCACTGCCCGTGCGGATGAATTTGTCGGCCACCGCCAAGGCATAAACGAAACCGGTGCAGACCGCCTGGATGTCGAAGGCGGCGCAACCATGAATGCCCAGCCGCTGCTGCAACAAACAGGCCGTGCTGGGAAATACCCGATCCGGCGTGGTGGTGGCCAGGACGATGAGATCGATTTCGCCCGCCTCCACTTCCGCGGCCTCGATCGCTCGCCGTGCGGCTTTCTCGGCGAGATCGCAGGTCGTCTCGCCGGGGGCGGCGATGTGCCGCTTACGGATGCCAGTACGCTCCCGGATCCACTGGTCGGTGGTGTCGACCATTTTTTCCAGGTCGGAATTGGTGAGCACTTTTTCCGGAAGGTAACCGCCCGTGCCCGCGATGCGACTGTACTTCACCCAGTCTTCCTTTCTGCCAGTAGGGATTCGAGCTGTTTGCTGATGCGTTGCGGCACCGCCTTGTTTACCTCAAGCAGGGCTATTCTAATCGCATTCGCGAAGGCGAAGGCATCTGCGTTGCCGTGGCTCTTGATCACGATACCCTGCAATCCAAGGAGGCTTGCGCCGTTATAGCGGCGATGATCGATCTTTCTGCCGAACGCCTTCAAGATCGGTAACGCCACCAAACCTGCCAGGCGCGCAAAAGGCCCGCGGGCAAACTCCTCTTTCATATAGTGGCTGAGCATTTTCGCGAGTCCTTCGCTGGTCTTCAACGCCACATTGCCAACGAACCCGTCGCAGACAATCACGTCCACGGTGCCCTTGTAGATATCGTCGCCTTCGACAAAACCGATATAATTCAGGTTGCTGGCAGTGAGCAGACGCGCCGCTTCCTTGACTTGGTCGTTGCCCTTGATCTCTTCCTGTCCGATGTTGAGCAACCCTACGCGCGGCCGCTCAATGTTGTCCACCGCCGTCGCGAGCACCGAGCCCATCACGGCGAACTGGAACAGGTGATCCGCCTTGCAGTCCACGTTGGCGCCCAAATCCAGCATATGCGTATGGCCGGCGATGGCGGGAAGCGCCGTGATGATCGCGGGCCGATCGATGCCGGCCAGGGTCTTCAGCACATAGCGGGCTGTCGCCATCAACGCACCGGTATTCCCGGCGCTTACGCAAGCATCCGCCGCGCCTTCCTTTACCAGGTTGATGGCGACACGCATGGAAGAGTCCTTCTTGAGGCGCAAGGCCTGGGAAGGCAACTCGTCCATCTCGACACACTGCGAGGCGTGATGGATGACCAGCCGGTCCCGGACAGCGGGCTTTACACCGGCCAAGTGCGGGGCGAGCCTATCCCTATTCCCGACCAGAATGAGCACAAGGTCGCTCTCCTGCTCCAACACGCTCATGGCGGCGGGAACGATCACCTGCGGACCGAAATCACCGCCCATGGCGTCCAGCGCAATGGTCAGCGGACGGCTCATACTCCCTCAGCAAGCCTCATCGTGCGCGCACAGGCAGTCGGCCTGCCCGAGAACAGAGCATTCCGCCCCGCCATACCCCGGACCCAACCGAGAAACGCCAAATCTGTACTAATACTCTTAATGCTACTTCGACTCAGGCCACGCCGCCGTAGCGCCAGCGGCGCCCGGCTCACTCGGACTTGCCCGAGCCCACCTTCTTGCCGCGATAAAAGCCGTCGGGGCTTACATGGTGCCGCAGATGCACTTCACCGCTCGAAGGCTCGATGGAAAGGGCGGGCGCCTTCAGCGCATCATGAGAACGGCGCATGCCGCGACGCGACGGGGTCTTACGGCTTTTCTGTACAGCCATCTTTCGTCACTCCAACAAGGTTATTCTTTCTTCAACTTGCTAAGGACCGCGAACGGATTTTCCTTCGCAGCCGACACATCGTCGTCTCCCTGCCCTGCCGCCGCCGAACCGGGAACTGGCGTCATGCAGGATTCTGTATCCGCATGGCGCGCAATTATAGGCAAGGCCAGGATCAATTCGTCCTCGACCACATCCGCCAGAGAGATGAGAGCCGACTCCACCAACAGGGGCTCGTAGCGGGACGGCAAACGATCACCCTCCGCCTCGCTCCGCACCATACCAAGCAAAAATTCGAAATCCACCGACAGCGTCATGGACCCGAGGCAGCGCTGGCAGGTAATGTCCAGCTCCCCCACGATACGGCCCTGCATAAACGACACCCGCTCCGCATCGATTCCGAACCCGAGTTCGACTTCGACGGCACCGACACACGAACGCAGCAACGGCACGAGCCGCCGCAGCCCCGTTATCGCCACCGAGCCCCGCAATTGACGCCCCTGTTCTGCAAGGCGAAAGGGATCAACGCGTTGGGTCAGCCTCTCCGACATAAGCGGGCCATCATATCTTTCGGGCAGTCTGTTGTCAAAACAACAGATCTAGCAAAATCCAGGCCCTTCGGGCCACGCGCTTAACCCTTATCCTTGACAAGAATGCACTTATCCCTTAGAACCGCGCTCTGCGTCGGCCAAATCTCATTTGGCCACCTTCCCGCCTGAGGGATATCATACGCTGCTTGTGATCAAAAACCGGGTTGCCGAATACAAGACGGAGCCGCTGTTGATTAAGAAGATCCTGATTGCTAACCGCGGCGAGGTCGCTGTGCGTATCGCGCGCGCCTGCGCTGAAATGGGTATAACTTCGGTTGCCATCTACGCAGACGCGGATCGGCACGCCCTGCACGTCCGGAAGGCCGACGAGGCTTACAGTATCGGCCCGGATTCCGTCGCGGGGTATCTGAACGCGCATCGCATCGTCAACCTGGCGGTTGCGACAGGGTGTGATGCGCTGCACCCCGGCTACGGTTTCCTCTCGGAAAATCCGCAACTCGCCGAGATCTGCGCGCGCCGCGGAATCCGTTTCATCGGCCCGAACGCCGAAGTCATTCGCCGCATGGGCGATAAGACCGAAGCACGCCGCATGATGCAGGAAGCCAGCGTCCCGGTGGTGCCCGGCAGCGACGGTAATCTACGCAACGTCGAGGATGCACTGGCCTTGGCCGAGCAGATCGGCTACCCGGTTATGCTGAAAGCCACCTCTGGAGGCGGCGGGCGCGGAATACGCCGCTGCAACAGCGCCGAAGAACTGCAGCGAAACTTTGACCGGGTCCTGTCGGAAGCGACCAAAGCCTTCGGCCGGGCGGATGTATTTCTGGAGAAGTGCATCGTGGCGCCGCGGCATATCGAAGTGCAGGTCCTCGCCGACAGCTTCGGCAACGTGATTCACCTGTTCGAGCGGGACTGCTCCATACAACGCCGTCACCAAAAGCTCATCGAGATCGCTCCATCCCCGCAGCTTACCGACGAACAGCGGCAGACGATCGGCGAGTATGCCGTGCGCGCGGCGCGCGCCGTCGGATACGAAAATGCAGGTACGGTAGAATTCCTGATGGACGACGATGGAAATTTCTATTTCATGGAGATGAATACGCGCCTGCAGGTCGAGCACACGGTCACCGAACAGATCACCGGCATCGACATCGTGCAGGAACAGATCCGGATCGCCGCGGGCCTTCCTCTCCGCTATCGCCAGGAAGACGTGCAATACCGCGGCATGGCCATGGAATTCCGGATCAACGCCGAGGACCCGAAAAACGACTTCCTGCCAAGTTTCGGTCGTATCACCCGCTACTTCGCCCCGGGCGGTCCGGGTGTCCGCACCGATGCGGCGATTTACACGGGATATTACGTGCCGCCCTACTATGATTCCCTATGCCTCAAGCTCACTGTCTGGGGGCTGGATTGGGAAGAACTGCTCAACCGCGCACAACGCGCACTGAACGATATGGGCGTCTACGGGATCAAGACCACCATCCCCTATCATCTGGAGATACTCAGGTCGCCGGAGTTCCGCAGCGGCCGGTTCGATACTTCGTTTGTGGAGAACCATCCGGAGCTGGTGAATTATTCGCCTCGCCGCTCATCGCGCGAGCTGTCCGCCGCAATCGCGGCGGCGCTCGCTGCGCAAATGGGGTTGTGAGGCAGCGGCTTTCGATGGCGACTTCAAGAACTTATGCAGTTAAACTCCTGTCGATAGACCACGTATTAAACGGACAATACCAACATGCCCGCCGTACAAATTACTGACGTTATCTTGCGCGACGCGCATCAGTCGTTGATTGCCACCCGCATGCGCACCGAGGACATGCTTCCCATCTGTGACCGCCTCGACAAGGTGGGATATTGGTCACTGGAGGTCTGGGGAGGCGCCACCTTCGACGCCTGCCTGCGCTATCTGAAGGAAGACCCGTGGGAACGGCTGCGCCGTCTGCGCAAGGCATTGCCCAATACCCGGCTGCAAATGCTGTTGCGCGGCCAGAACCTGTTAGGCTACCGCCATTATTCCGACGATGTGGTACGGGCATTCGTGAAGCGCGCTGCGCATAACGGAATCGATGTGTTCCGCATCTTCGATGCCATGAACGATACGCGTAATCTGCGTGTCGCCATCGAGGAGGTCAAGCAGGCCGGCAAGCACGCCCAGGGCACCATCTCGTACACCACGAGCCCCGTCCACAACGTTGCCACATTCGTCGAGATGGCGCGGGAACTGGAAGCAATGGGCTGCGACAGCATCGCCATCAAGGACATGGCGGGGCTGCTTACCCCCATGGTGACTGCCGAACTGGTGCGCGAGCTGGTCAAGGCGGTAAACGTGCCGCTGCATCTGCACAGCCACGCCACCGCGGGCCTGTCGGACATGTGCCAGCTCAAGGCGATCGAGAACGGCTGCTACCACATTGATACGGCCATCTCGGCCTTCGCGGGCGGCGCCAGCCATCCGCCCACCGAGAGCATGGTCGCCGCCCTGCGGGGAACGGAGTACGACACCGGACTCGATCTTGAGTTGCTGCAGGAGATCGGCTTCTACTTCCGCGAAGTTCGCAAGAAATACAAGCACTTCGAGAGCGAATTCACCGGCATCGACACCCGTGTACAGGTCAACCAGGTGCCGGGCGGCATGATCTCGAACCTGTACAGCCAACTGCGTGAGCAGGGCGCACTCGACCGCATGAACGAGGTGCTGGCGGAGATTCCGCGGGTGCGCGAGGACCTGGGCTACCCGCCGCTGGTCACCCCCACCTCGCAGATCGTCGGCACTCAGGCCCTGCTCAATGTCCTGACCGGTACGCGTTACAAGAGCATCACCAATGAAGTGAAGCTCTACCTGCAGGGCCGCTACGGCAAAGCGCCGGGGCCGGTCAACCCCATCGTGCGCCAGCAGGCGATCGGCAACGAGGACATCATCGATTGCCGTCCCGCCGACGCCCTCAAAGATGAGATGAACAATCTGCGTTTGCAGATCGGGGAACTGGCGGAGTCCGAGGAGGATGTGCTCACCTACGCGATGTTCCCGGAGATCGGCCGCGACTTCCTGGAGAAGCGGCGCTCCGGCAAGATCGTCCCCGAACCCCTGGAGCCGATAGAGGAATCCAGCGGAGGCAAGGGCGCGGCAACGGAGTTCAACGTCACGCTCCACGGCGAGACCTACCACATCAAGATTACCGGAACCGGTCACTGGAGCCGCGACAAGCGTCCCTACTACGTATCGGTGGACGGCATACCCGAGGAGATCATCGTCGAAACCCTGGAGGAGGTTTTCCCCGGCGGGGGGACCGAGAAGAACAATAACCGGAAGGGCGGCAGTTCGCGTCCGCGTGCCACTGAACCCGGCCATGTCACGACCTCCATGCCGGGCACCATCGTCGACGTACTCGTCAAGGTCGGGGACGAAGTGAAGGCTGGCGACCCGGTGCTGATCACCGAGGCCATGAAAATGGAGACCGAGGTGCAGGCCCCCATCGCCGGCAAGGTGGTTGCCGTACATGTTGCTAAAGGCGACTCCGTCACTCCGGACGATGCTCTGATCGAGATCGAGTAATCTTGACGAACTCGGCCATCATGGTTACGCCGCCGCGACTCGTCCTCGCCTCCACCTCCCCCTATCGGCGGGAGCTGCTGGGCAGATTGGGGCTTGCGTTCGAAACCGCGGCGCCGGAGGTGGACGAGTCACGCATTCCGGAAGAATTCCCCGAGGCGCTGGTGCGCCGCCTGGCGGAAGCCAAGGCGCGCGCGGTCGCGGCCCGCTTCCCCGAAGCCCTGATCATCGGCTCCGATCAGGTGGCTATCGTCGACGGAATGATCCTGGGCAAACCGGGAACGCACGTTGCCGCCGCCGCGCAGCTACACAGGCTCTCCGGTCGTCGGGTTACCTTTCTGACCGGCCTTTGCCTGCTGAACGCCAACTCCGGCCGCGTTCAACTGGACGTCATTCCATTCCACGTGATATTCCGGACACTGACCGAGGATATGGTCGAAAACTACCTGCGGCGCGAGCAACCTTACGACTGCGCCGGGAGCTTCAAATCGGAAGGACTCGGAATCGCGCTCTTCGAGCGGCTGGAGGGCGATGATCCCACCGCCCTCGTCGGCCTGCCATTGATTCGCCTCAGCCGCATGCTGGAGGCGGAGAACCTGCCGGTTCTTTAACCCAGGCGTGCGTGCGCCATCCATCTCCTGGATAACGCAGATTCTCTATCGCAGCCGCTGCGGCCAGGAGACAAGCGCGCGCAGCGAGTGCACGACAGAAACCCCCACCTCGTCGGCCAGGCGCCGCAAAAAATCCGGGCGTGGCGTGAAATCCACGATCTCCGGCGCGCCGATGATCTCCCGTGCGACATAACTACTGCTACCGAGTTCGTCGACCAGCCCGAGTTCCAGGCTCTGCTCGCCGGTCCACACCAGGCCGCTGAACAACACGCTGTCTTCGCCTTTCAGACGGTCGCCGCGGCCGCGCTTCACCACATCGATGAACTGCCGATGCACAGCGTCCAGCAGTTCCTGCACATGCCGCAGTTCCCCCGGTTTGACGGGGGAGAACGGGTCGAGGAATCCCTTGTGATCGCCGGCGGTAAGCAGACGCCGCTCGACGCCGAGCTTATTCATGGTGTCGACGAAACCGAAGCCGTTCATCACCACGCCGATGGAGCCCACGATGCTGGCCTTGTCCGCGTAGATCCGATCGGCAGCGGCCGCAACGTAATACCCGCCCGAGGCACATATGTCGGTGATGACCGCATACAACGGAGTTTCCGGGTACTGCTTGCGCAACCGAACGATCTCATCGTTGATATAGCCAGCCTGAACCGGGCTGCCCCCGGGGCTGTTGATGCGCAGAATCACGCCTGCCGTCCGCTTGTCCTCGAAGGCCCGCCGCAGGCCCGTGATGATCTGATCAGCGCTGGCCTGCGTGTTGTCGGCGATCTCGCCCTGCACTTCCACCAATGCCGTGTGTCGGGCCGCCCGGATCGGCGCGCTTTCCATGCCCGCACCAAACACCATCAGCAGCAGGATGAACAGGTACGCAAAACCCAGGGACTTGAAGAATATCCCCCAACGGCGGGCACGGCGCTGTTCGTTCACCGCGGCGAACAGCAATCGATTGATCAGATCCCGCTCCCAATGCTCCGCACCCGCCTCAGGTCCGGGCGCGCTCCGTGTTGCGGCCTGTTCCTTGGATATTTCCGTTTCGCGATCAGACATATCGAGTACCTACTCATTGACCAGCCAGACCAGGTTCCAGCGCGTGGCGTCACCGCCGCCACGAACCCAACTCATCCCCCCGTCGCCGCTTGGCCCAGGCCCGGAAAGGCCGCTGCCGATGCTCCCCGCCCCTGCCTCAGCCAACCGGGCAGTTCACTGATGGCGTCGACCGATCCCAAAGGATTATGGCGCAGCAGCCGGGCGCGCTCGTGGACGCCGTAGGTAACGGCCAACGCAAAGGCCTGCGCGTTGTTCGCCATTTCCATATCGTATTCGGTATCTCCGATCATCAAGGTGTGTTCCGGGGCGACCGCCAGTTCATCCATGATCTCCAGCAGCATCTGCGGATGCGGCTTGGAACGGGTTTCGTCCGCGCAGCGCGTCACGTGAAAAAGCTCCCGTAATCCGCTCTCCTCCAGCACCTTGTCCAGCCCGCGCCGGCCCTTGCCGGTCGCCACCGCCAGCAGGTAACCCTCCTCGTGCAGGGTCTGCAGGACCGTATCGGCGGATGGGAACAGCACCGCCGGGGTTGGATCGGCGCCCAGGAAATAATGGCGATAGCAGTCCGTGAACCGCTGATGAAAACCGTCATCTTGCCCGGGGAACAGGGTATCGATGGCCTCCCGCAATCCCAGCCCGATGATGTTCCTGATCGCGCCCTCGCTGCGCGCCTCCAACCCCAGGTCCTGAATGGCAGCGCGGATGCACGCGACAATGCGCGGAACGGAATCCATCACGGTCCCGTCCCAGTCGAACACCAGCAACTTGAATCGGTCAGTCATCTTTATCTTCCAAGTTCTCCAATACGAGCCGCAGGTCATCGTCAAGGGGCGCACTCACGGAAACCTCCTCCTTGGTCCCGGGCAAACGGAATGCAACGAAATGCGCGTGCAGAAACAATCGCTTCAGGCCGAATTTACGCATCCAGCGGTTGAACTCCGCATCGCCGTACTTCTCGTCACCGGCGATGGGCTGCCCGATATGGGCGGCATGCACGCGTATCTGATGGGTACGCCCGGTAGCGAGCATGACTTCCACCAGGCTTGCCTGCCGGAACCGGGTCACCGGCTTGAACAGGCTGACGGCGGGCTTGCCCTCCTCGCTGACCCGGACGATGCGTTCGCCGCCCTGCAACACGTTCTTGCGCAGCGGCGCCGTTATCTCACGCAAGCCTCCCTCCCAACGGCCGGCCAACAGCACCAGATAGCGCTTCTCCACTTTCCCCTGCCGCAACAACTCGTGCAGGCCGCGCAACACGCTGCGCTTTTTCGCCACCATCAAACAGCCCGAGGTATCCCGGTCCAACCGGTGCACCAGCTCCAGGTGCCGGGCTTCGGGACGCATTGTCCGCAGTGCCTCGATCACACCGTAGCTGACCCCACTGCCTCCATGCACGGCCATTCCTGCAGGTTTGTTAAGGACAATCAACCCGCCGTCTTCATACAAGATACGGCTCTGCAAGCGCTCCACAGTGCCGGGCAACGGCCGAACTTCACCCGATTCAGCCAATCGAATCGGGGGGATGCGCACCTTGTCACCCGCCTGCAGCCGATATTCCGGGCGCGTCCGCCCACCGTTTACGCGCACCTCACCCTTGCGCAATATCCTGTATATATGGCTCTTCGGCACACCTTTCAGCTGGCTCGCCAGAAAGTTGTCGACGCGCTGCCCCACGCGTTCCACGTCGATCTCGATGATGCGGGCACCCGACTGCCCTTTGGAGAGAGGGTTGTTCATGGGCAGATGATACCAGCTTGCACCAGAACCTGCGGAACGTGCGGGACTTATACGCAAAAAAGGTCCCAGCCCTTACTACACAAAGCTAATATCCTAATAAGGGCTGGCGCAAATGAAACGTTCCCGAGGCCAGGAATCGCCATATCCTTTCAATTGATGCACTTGGCCAACGCTGTTATAGTAACTTGACCGTTGTTGGCACAACTCGATCGCCGCTTTCAAACGCCAAGATCGATTGGGCAGCAACACCGGTTTCTTGATGCCGCCACTCTCACAATACAGGCAGAGATGCCGCTCGACGGCTAAAGGCCAATCCCAGGAGCGACCGTGATTGCGATCACTCGTTGCGGACACTTGCCGCTGATGTCCACAGGCCGATGGTCCTTGCAGGGCCTGCGGTTGTGGTTGGCGCTCGCCTGGAGCGTAGCACGGGTCTTCTTGTCGTTGCCCCGTGAGTCTGAGTGGAAAGGCAAGGGTTTTGGCGTCACTCGGCCCTCTTTCGATCAAAGAGTGATGAACAACCGTGCCCT
Organism: Gammaproteobacteria bacterium; assembly: GCA_041672765.1. Classification (GTDB taxonomy): domain Bacteria; phylum Pseudomonadota; class Gammaproteobacteria; order JBAYZB01; family JBAYZB01; genus JBAYZB01. Next base: position 34,602 of record JBAYZB010000002.1, read on the forward strand.
CCCCCTCGTTGCACGGTCACGCAGATCAGATTATGAAGTCGGACGCAGTCATGCCGTCATGCGTTCCCATGGCTGGATCGTCGTTGCGCTCCTGTCTTGCGCCCGACCGCTGGTACTGCTTGCCCATTATGGTCGACGGGTGGTAGGCGAGCACCTACGAGATTGGAAACATGAAAAGAATGCTCATAAATGCAACTCAGCCGGAAGAGCTGAGGGTGGCCGTCGTGGACGGCCAGAAGCTTTACGATCTGGATATCGAAACCCTTTCCAGGGAACAGAAGAAGTCCAACATCTACAAAGGAAAGATCACCCGCATCGAACCGAGCCTGGAAGCCGCGTTCGTGGACTACGGCGCGGAACGTCATGGGTTCCTGCCGCTCAAGGAGATTGCCCGCAGTTACTTTAACCCGGAAGCTGCCGCCTCAGGCGCTCGCATCAGCATCCGGGACGCCATTCGCGAAGGGCAGGAAGTCGTCGTCCAGGTGGAAAAGGAGGAGCGCGGTACTAAAGGCGCCGCGCTGACCACCTTTCTGAGCCTGGCTGGCCGATACTTGGTGCTCATGCCCAACAACCCGCGCGCGGGCGGCGTATCACGCCGCATCGAAGGCGAAGACCGGACCGAGATCCGGGACACGATGCGGTCTCTGAATATCCCCGAAGGAATGGGGCTGATCGTTCGCACCGCAGGAGTCGGCCGCAGCCCTGAAGAGCTGCAATGGGACCTCGATTACCTGCTCCATCTTTGGCAAGCCATCGAGAAGGCCTCCCAGGAGCGCCCCGCTCCGTTTCTGATCTATCAGGAGAGCAACATCGTCATCCGCGCCTTGCGCGACTACCTGCGCAACGACATTGGCGAGGTGCTGATCGACGATCCGAACGTGTATCAGCAGGGCGTCGAGTTCGTGCAGATGGTGATGCCCAATAATCAGCATAAACTCAAGCTCTATCGTGACAGCATCCCGCTGTTCTCCCGTTTCCAGATCGAGAGCCAGATCGAGTCAGCGTTCAGCCACGAAGTACGCCTGCCTTCCGGCGGGTCGATCGTCATCGACCACACCGAAGCGCTGGTCTCCATCGACATCAACTCGGCCCGTGCCACCAAGGGCAGCGATATCGAAGAGACCGCGTTGAACACCAATCTCGAAGCCGCGGACGAGATTGCGCGCCAGTTGCGTCTGCGCGACTTGGGCGGACTGATCGTCATCGATTTCATCGACATGGCGACCACACGCAACCAACGGGAGGTGGAAAATCGCCTGAAGGAGGCGCTGAAAATGGACCGCGCACGCGTTCAGGTAGGGCGGATTTCCCGATTCGGCCTGTTGGAGATGTCCCGTCAGCGCCTGCGCTCTTCGCTGGGCGAGTCCAGCCGCATCGTGTGCCCCCGCTGCAGGGGCCAGGGAACGATTCGCACGGTGGAATCCCTATCGCTGTCGATCCTCCGGCTCATGCAAGAGGAGGCCATGAAGGACCGGACAGCCAGGGTGATCGCCCAGGTGCCGGCGGAGGTCGCATCATTCCTGCTGAACGAAAAGCGCTCCAGCATCACGGCCATCGAAAGCCGGTACGGCGTGACTATCGCGATTATCCCGAACCCCAATCTCGTCACGCCTCATTACGAGGTGCAACGCGTCAAGGCGGAGGAAGGCACTGAATCGAGCGCCATCCCGAGTTACGAGTTGATGACCAAGAAGGAGGAGCCATCGGCTCTGACGCTTCCGACCCAAAAGGTTTCGTGGGAGGAACCTGCGGTGCGTTCCATTACCCCTCCGACACCGGCACCTCAGTCTGCCCCTGCCGCAGCAACGTCTGCCGTACAAGCGCAGCCGTCACAAGGGATGGGCTTCATCAAGCGTCTTTGGTCCAATCTCTTTGGCAACAGCACCGTCACCGAGACGAAACAGGCCGAACCCGCCGCGAGCCGCCCGGCACGTTCCAGCAGCACCGGACGCAGACAACAGGATGAAGCGCGTCGGGAGCGAGATCGCGACAGGCCGCGGACTTCCGGCAAACGCGCGGCCGACAAGCGCAGCAGCCCCGAACCACAGCCGCCAAGGCCGGCCCCCGCGGCCGCCCCCTCGCCCGCAGCAACGCCTGCGCAGAGACAGCCGGAACCGGAAGCCCCGCGGAAGGAACGCACCGCCGCCAGCGCACCCGAGGCTACACCCGCCAGCGGCGGCGATACTGCTGCGGCAAGCGCTGGTCCGAGCGCTTCCCGGGGACCGGGCTCTTCCCGCAGCCGCCGCGGCCGGCGCGGTGGGCGGCGGCGGCGCACCGACCAGGGAGCGGCAGAAACCCCGGAAAACGGCAGCGGCGAAGCGCCTCAGGCCGCACCGGCCACCCTCATGGAAGGGGAAACGGATACAAGCCGCGTCGAACACGGAGGAAGCGAACCGGAACAGGGTCGTCCGGCACCAAGACACGAGCGTCCTAACAACGATCGCGTGCCCCAGGCGAAGGAGAAAGAGGACCGCGCGGAAGGATCGGGCGCAACGGCCGGCCCCGAGACAACGACACGGCGAGAACCGCGGGAATCCGCCGTTTCGGAAGCCCCCATGGCCCGGGAAGAGGCTGGCGGCAAACCCGATTCCATACCTGCTCCGGCCCCGACGGAACCCAAGTCGCAGGATTCCGAGACTCAACGGGCGCCTGAGTCTGCCGCTCGGCCAGCCGATTCTGCTGAGGGCATAACGGGTTCAGTAAAAAACTTTAATGCGCCACGCGAAGCTGAAGGAACGAACCGCAGCGAAACCGGCGCACAGGAGAAAACCAGGGATCACACCGAGGAGCATTCGGACGCTCGCGGTCCGGAACCGGACAAACAGGCCGGTTGCTCGAACCAGTAGCGGCATGCCAGCCGCTTTACCGCGGTGACTCCACACCACCAAGCCCGGGGCGGGCGCTTGCCGCGCCCCGGGCTTGGTGCCATCAGACGCTCGTTCGCGTACGCAGCAGTTCCCGTATTTCCGTCATCAAACCGAGCGCGGCCTCTTCCACCAGATCCAGCACACGCTCGAACCCGCTTTCACCGCCGTAATAGGGATCCGGCACCTCCGTTTCCCCAAGATGGGGAGCAAACTCCAGGAAAAGCTTGAGCTTATGCTCCTTGCCCGCTGGGCAGATGGTGCGCAGATGACGGTAGTTCTGCCGGTCCATGGCCAGGACATAATCGAAGTGCTCGAAATCCGCCGGGAGCACCACCCGGGCCCGTAACGGCCGCAGATCAATCCCCCGTTTCAGTGCGGCCGAGATGGCGCGCCCATCCGGTGGATTCCCCACGTGATAGGCATGAGTTCCCGCCGAGTCCACCTGGACCAGGTCGATAAGCCCCTCGTCTTGAAGCAGTTTGCGAAAAACTCCATGCGCCGTTGGCGAACGGCAGATGTTGCCCATACAACAGAAAAGCACTTTGACCATGCGCTACTCCGAAAAATTTCGGCGACACTCTTGCCGTATAGTGTCAGCCTATAATTCAAGTCGATCGCTCTACATGAAAGGCTTGTGAATAAGTCTATGTCGTATGCAGGAATTGCGACAGAGCAACTGCGAGCGGGGGCAGGATGCCGGACCTGGTATCGCGGCGCTTTTGGAACCAGCCTGAGCCAGCAGCCTCAAGAAACGCGCCGCAGTGCCTCTTCCACGCGTACCAAGTCCGCTTCCGTATCGACCCCGATACCCGTCGGCTCGACCGCCTCCGTCACATGAATCCGCACGCCCTGCCATAGGGCACGCAACTGCTCCAGCATTTCGGTCCGCTCCAGGACACACGCCGGAAAACTCTGGTACTCCTGAAGAAAACGCACCCGATAAGCGTATAGCCCAATGTGCCGGAAGTACTCCGCGCCCACGGGAAGTTCGCTCGTGCCCCGGGCGAATGCCTCCCGGTCCCACGGAATGGGGGCGCGACTGAAATAGAGTGCGAAGCCGCGGGCATCCAGCGCCACCTTCACCACGTTTGGATCGAACAATTCCGTGGCCGATCCAATGCGGCTGCACAAGGTGGCGATGCCCGCTTCCTGATATTGCGCCAAGTCCGCGGCCACCTGGCGAATGAGCGCGGGCGGCATGAGCGGCTCATCGCCCTGCAAATTCACGACGATGGCATCCGCCGGCCACGCCAGGGTCCGCGCGAGTTCGGCGAGGCGGTCCGTGCCGGACTGATGCTCGGGCGAGGTCATCAGCGCCCGCGCATCGAACCTAGCCGCAGCCTCGACGATGCGTGCGTCGTCCGTCGCGATCACCACCTCTTCCGCCCCGCTCTCCAGCGCCCGTTCATAGACATGCTGGATCATCGGCCGACCGGCGATGTTTCGCAAAGGCTTGCCCGGCAGCCGCGTGGACGCGTAGCGAGCGGGAATGGCCACCTTGAAGCGCAGCGCATCGACCATCTGAATATCTCGCATCAGCTCAGGCAAAGAGGATCAGACTTCCTCATCGCTGGCGAGCTGGCGCGCCTCCTGCTCCAGCATCACCGGAATATCGTCGCGGATCGGGTAAGCCAGCCTGTCCGCCTTGCAGATCAGTTCCTGCGCCGCCTTCTTGTACACGAGTGGCCCCTTGCAGATCGGACAGACCAGGATGTCCAGCAGTTTCTTATCCATGCGCTCTCCTCTTGAGCAGGTTGAGTAGCCGTTCACCGAAACGCTCATCCAGCCGCGCTTCCACGGGCACATACCAATAATGGGCCTGGGCGAAGCGATGGCATTTTACCGCGTCCTTTTCCGTCATCAGGAGCGGGCGGGCATCGCCGAAATCCAGATCCTGCGGCTGGTACGCATGGTGATCCGGGAAGGGGTGCTCCGTGATCTGCAGTCCCAGCGCACGCAGGCGTGAAAAAAATCGCGCAGGATTGCCGATGCCCGCCACCGCGTGCACTTCGCTGAAGGCCGCCACAGGCTGCACGGTCCCCGCATCGGCGAGGTTGCGAGCATCCTGTTCAACCAGCCGCATGGCATACTGCCCGCCCTCGGCATCACCGCCGTTGACGACGATGAAGTCCACGCTGCGCAAACGCCCACGGGGTTCACGCAAAGGGCCGGCCGGCAGGCAACGTCCATTGCCGAGCCGCCGGGCACCGTCGATCACCGCGATCTCGATGTCGCGCCCGAGCCGGTAATGCTGCAAGCCGTCGTCGGAAATGATGACATCGCAGGGATAGCGCTCCAGCAGGGCACGTGCCGCAGCGGCGCGATCAGGACCGACCATGACGGGACACTCACTATGCTGCGCCAACAGCACCGCCTCGTCACCCACCAGGGCCGGGTCGCTGCCGGCATCCACCGCTTGGGGCCAGACGGTTGCGTTGCCCCGATAGCCGCGGCTGATGATCCCCGGCGTGTAGCCCGCCTGCTTCAGAAACCGCACCAGCCAGGCGACCAGGGGCGTCTTGCCGGTCCCGCCCACCGTGATGTTCCCCACCACGATCACCGGTACCGACAGCCGACAGACGGGCCGCAGACCAAGCCGATACGCCTTGCGCCGCAGCACCGCGACCAGGCAGTAAAGCCATCCCAGCGGGGCCAGAGCGAGGCTGAGCGGGCTACGGCCATACCAGTGTTCGTCCAGCCGCTTCGCCACTTGCATCTCCCCGCCAGAACAACCGCCGGCCGTCCGCTTCACACCCTACTTGTTGTCAGGCGAGTGTTGAGTCGCGATGGAGAGATGAACAAATCCCGCCTGACCGGCCGCATCCATCGCGGTGACCACCGCCTGATGCGGCGTCTTCGCGTCCGCACTGATGATGAGCGGCAGATCGGTCCGCCCCTGCGCGACCGATTCGACCGCGCGCTTGAGAGTATCGACCCGGTTGTTGACCAGAGGCTTGCCGTTGACCATGTAGCTGCCCTGCGGCGTGATCCCGATCTCGATGGCCTGCGCGGGCGGCTCGCCCGGTGTGGCGCTCGCTTCGGGCAATTGGATCTTGAACTCCGCCTGCCGGTCGAACGTGGTGGTCAGCATGAAGAACACCAGCAGGACGAGAACCGTATCGACCAGCGGGATCAGGCTTACCTCGGGTTCTTCACTACGGCGCGGACGGAAGTTCACGACGTCGTTTCTCCGGCCGCGTCGCGCACCCGCTGCCCGTGCAGGACTTCAACCATCTTGATGGCTTCCTGCTCCATGCTCACCACCAATTCGTCGACACGCCCGCGGAAGTAGCGGTAAAACATCAACGCCGGAATCGCCACGATCAGACCCGCCGCCGTGGTGATGAGGGCCTCGGAAATGCCGCCTGCCAACATCGCCGGATTGCCAACGCCGTGGGTGGTCATGACACCGAATACCTCGATCAGCCCGGTTATGGTGCCGAGGAGCCCCAGCAGAGGCGATATGGCGGCAATCGTGCCCAGAGTATTCAGGTAACGCTCCAGTTCGTGCACCACGTGCCGCCCGGTCTCCTCGATGCTCTCCTTCATGACCTCGCGACTGTGATGCATGTTCACCAGCCCTGCCGCAAGGATTCGTCCGAGGGGCGAACCCGTACGCAGTGCGGTGATGCGTGCATTGTCCATCTGGTTGTTTTTGACCCACTGGTACACCTGGGCAACCAGGTGCTGCGGCAGAACGCGCCGACGCTGAAGCGTCCAGAAGCGCTCGCCGATGATCGCCAGCGCGACGATAGAAGCGGCGATGATAGGCACCATCAGCCAGCCGCCAGCCTTGGCTATTTCAAACATTGCACCAACCTAATCAAGGAAATTCGTCTTCGGGAAACCCGCCGGTCCCACGCATGTCAGCCCGGAATGATACTGGATTTCGGCGCCTTGTCGAGGCACGCGTTTCGCCATTTCAGGGCGTGTGCCAATAGCGGCGCGCCGTCTGTCGATACCGCTCCAAGGACTGAATCCCGGCAACGGGGTCCAGGCGAAACAGGATCGCGCCATCCCGCGCCGTATTCAGGATGGCAGCACCGGCCGCCTCATAGCGGGCCGTCACCTCGGGATGCGGAAAATGGAACGGATTGCGATAGCCCGTGGCTGCCAGGGCATAGCGCGGCCGCGCCGCCGCCACGAATGCGGGGGTGGACGACGTTTTGCTGCCATGATGCGGTATTATCACTGCTTCCGCCGCAAGCTCATCGCCGTGTTCGCTTACCAGTCGAGCTTCGGCGCCCCGCTCGATATCTCCCGTAAGCAACAGGCTGAAATTCCCCGCGCTGATCCGCAGGACACAGGTACGGTCATTGCCCACAGAAGCCCCGTGCGCTGCCGGATGCAGCACCCGAAACTCCACCCCGTCCCAGCGCCAGGACTGACCGTCGTGACAGGCAGCCGCGCCAGGAAACAGCCGGGCCGCATGTTCTGGCTCACCCGCCAGCACCCGCTCCGTGGGAATCTGCGCCAGCACCGCGGCGGCACCGCCACTGTGATCGTTGTCGGAATGGCTGAGTACCAGGGTGTCGATGCGCCTCACCCCGACGTGGCGCAGGTAGGGAACCACCACCGCTGCGCCGGTATCCAGGGCATTGAAGCGCGGGCCGGCATCGTACACCAACACATGGTTCTGGGTGCGCACCACCGCCGCCAGCCCCTGCCCGACGTCCAGCAGCGTAAACCAGACCGTCCCTTCCGCCGGCCTTGCGGGGGATACGAGCACGACGGGCAGGACGTAGACCACCGCCAGCCAGCGTCCCGGAAAACCGCGTGGCGCGAGCAGGAGCAATATCCCGATCCCCGCTGCGGCCAGTGTCCATGCCGCGGGCGTGTGCTGGGTCCACTGTGCATGCGGCAGTGCCAACAGCCACTCGAAGAACGGCCAGAGCGGCGCGGCGGTCATGTCGGCTACCTGAAGCAGCCACTGTCCGATGGGCGGAACGAGGACGACCATGGCGGTCCCGAGCAGCGTCAGGGGCGTGACTACGAAACTTACCCAGGGGATCGCGACGAGATTCGCCAGCGGTGAAACCAGCGGCACGTACCGAAAGAACAGGAGCAGGATCGGCGCAAGTCCCACGGTCACCAGCCATTGCAGGCGGCCCCACTTCCACCAGATTCCCCCGGGCGCGATTCTCCCGACCACGCTCAGCAGGATGACGGCCACGGCGCCGAAGGAGAGCCAGAAACCGACCGCAAGCACCGCAGTCGGATCGAACACCAGGACCAGCAGCAGGGCCAGCGCCAACGCCCGCCCGGGCGTGCTGTTGCGGCCCAGCAGCAGTCCGGACATGGCCGTGATGACCATGATGAGCGCCCGCTGGGTCGGAATGGCAAAACCTGCCAAAGCCGCATACATGGCCGCCGCCAGGATCGCCGCCAGCGCCGCCGCCTTGGGGGCCGGCCAGCGCAATGCCGCCCGTCCGGCCCATGCCCAGGCTTGGCGAACAGCGAAAAACGCCATCCCTGCCACCAGCGTGATGTGCAGGCCGGATATCGCCACCAGATGGTTGGTGCCGGTGCCCGTCAGCAGATCCCATTGGCGCTCTTCGATACCGCGCGATTCACCGATGGCCAGGGCCACGAGAATTCCGGTGTTGGGCCCACCGCCGGTCGCCTCCCAGATCGCGTCCCGGAGCCGATGGCGCATGGCCTGCAGGTCGAGCGGATGTGCCGCCGCAAGGCGCCGGTTGTCGGCCGCCGCGCGCACGTACCCTGTGGCCCGGATCCCGCGCTGCAACAACCAGCCTTCGTAATCGAACCCGCCGGGATTCATGAAGCCGCGGGGCTGTTTCAGCCGCACCTTGAGGCGCCACGTCTCCCCTGCCCTCAGCGCCGGGGCCTCCCGATACCAGGTAAGGCGTACGCGGCTCGGCGGAGAGACTTCCACGCCATCGTCCAACAGCCTTGCGACATCCAGCTCGAAACGCAGGCCCTCGCCCACGGCCTGTGGAATCGACGCCACGCGCCCTTCCACGATCACGTCCTTTCCCTCCAGCGCAGGCGTCAACCCGCCGGACAGGGCATATCCACCATATAGCGCTGCCCACAGAAATCCACAGACGGCCCACGCCGGGAGACGCAGGATCGGGTAACGCCACGCCAGCGGCAGGAGGAGCACCGGTAGCAGGCTCCAATAGGGGTTAGGGAGTTCCGGCTGATGTTGGAGTACAATGACCCCAAACAGAAAGGCGATCGTCCCTGCGTACATATGTCCTTGCGACAAAACTGGGGGATTTGCCTTACGCAGCGTGTAGAATAATACATTGGAGCCCGGCAAATCGACCAGCCGATCCGAGTCCGAGAAACGACAGAAAAGAGACTGTGCGGCGTGGCTGGAATCGCCTCGAGCGTGAAAGGTATCGTCGTTTATGCCGAAAAAACTGATCAAGCGCTACATGCCGGATCATCAGAAGATCCGTGAGCACAAATCTCTGCGATTTCTCGGGCGGCTCATCCATAACCCGCGCCTGTGGCATTTCAACCGGCGCTCGGTGTCGGGCGCGTTCGCGGTGGGACTGTTCGCGGCGTTCATTCCCTTGCCCTCTCAGATGGCGATCGCCGCGGCGGCGGCCATTCCCTTCCGGGTCAATCTGCCCATCTCGGTTGCGCTCGTATGGGTTACCAACCCTATCACCATGCCGCCAATTTATTACGCTCTGTATCGGCTGGGAGCCTGGGTACTGGGCTCCCCGGTAGCGCATGTCCCGTTCGAGGCCTCCGCCCAATGGGTCATTGCCGAGATGGCGACGATCTGGAAACCGTTTCTGGTTGGTTCGCTCATCGCCGGCGTGACCTGTTCCGCGCTGGGGTATTTTCTGGTGAGCACGCTCTGGCGTCTGTCCGTGGCGCGTCAGGCACGCAACAAAAAGAAGAAGCGGCAACAGGGTGTTGCCACTGAAATACAGGAGAGTTAACCCCGTCCACGGGGACCGAAATGGCGCACCGGACAGCCTCTCTCCCCATGTGATAGCTCCCTATCCGCCCACTTGGCGCAACGTGCCCTCCTCCAGCGCCAGGATCCGATGCATGCGGCCTGCCAGGCCGGGATCATGCGTTACCACGACCAAACTCGTGCCAAACTCTCGATTCAGCTCGAGCATCAGGCCGTAGACCTGTTCCGCCGTCTTGTGATCCAGGTTCCCGGTCGGTTCGTCCGCCAGGACACACTTGGGCCGCGTCACCAGAGCGCGCGCCACCGCGGCGCGCTGGCGCTCCCCGCCGGAAAGCTTGCCTGGCTTGTGGTTCAGGCGCTTGCCCAGGCCCACCGCCTCCAGCACCACCCGCGCCCGTTCCGCCGCCTCCGCCGGATTGGTTCCGCGAATGAGCAACGGCATGGCGACATTTTCCAGCGCAGTGAATTCCGGTAGCAGGTGATGGAACTGGTAAACAAACCCCAACGCCTCGTTGCGCAGCCGCCCGCGTTGCGCCTCGCCAAGGCGTGCCATGTTGATGCCGGTGACGTAAACCTCTCCCCGCGTAGGGACATCCAGCCCGCCAAGGAGATGCAACAGGGTGCTCTTTCCAGAACCGGAGGCGCCGACAATGGCCACCTGCTCCCCCGGCCCTACGGCGAGATTGACGTCCGTCAGCACGTCCACGTCGACCCCGCCTTCGGAAAACCGCTTGGCCAGGTGAACACACCCGAGCACGGCCTGGCTCGCGGATTCCGCGGCGAAGGGCTGCGTCTCGGTCTGGTGCATTGCGAGAATCTCAGAGGCCATCGCTGCTCCCGTTGCTGTCCAATGGATACCGTGTTCCGGCCCTTGCACCGCCGTCTCGCCTATTCATAGCGCAACGCCTCCGCCGGCTGGGTCCTGGAGGCGCGCCACGCCGGATAAAGGGTGGCCAGCACGGTCAGCATGAACGCGACGCCCGAAATCCGCGCAACGTCCTCCCAATGCAGGTCGGACGGCAACTCACTGATGTAATAGACATCGCCCGGCAGGAACTGGATCTCGAACATACGCTCGATGGCGGGAACGATGGTCTCCACGTTCAGGGCGAGTGCAACGCCTCCGACAATGCCCAGCAAAGTCCCCACCAGGCCGATGACGGTACCCTGGACGATGAAGATGCCCATGATGCTGCGCGGGCTCGCTCCGAGGGTGCGCAGGATGGCGATATCGGCCTGCTTGTCCGTCACGACCATTACCAGGGTCGACACGATGTTGAACGCCGCAACGGCGACGATCAGCATCAGGATGATGAACATTGCGGTCTTCTCCGTCTTCACGGCCCGGAAGAAGTTGGCGTGCTGCTTGGTCCAGTTGCTGATGTAATTGGCCGGGGGAAGCGTTGCCGCGAGCTCCCGGGTAATCTGCGGCGCCAGGAACATGTCGTCCAGTTTGAGCCGCACGCCGCTTACCATGGCGTCGAGCATGAGCAGTTTCGCAGCGTCGTCCAGGTGCAGCAGCGCCACGCCGCGGTCGTACTCGTACATCCCCACCTCGAAAATCCCCACCACGGTAAAGCGCTTCAGACGCGGCAGGATGCCCGCAGGCGTCACGTTGGCCTGGGGCGTCACCACCGTCACCTTGTCGCCCACATTGGCGCCAAGCATCCACGCCAACTCCTTGCCGAGGATGATCCCGAACTCGCCCGGCACCAGATCCTGCAGGCTCCCCCGCGTCATTTTCTCTCCCACCTCGGACACGGCCGGCTCCGCGTCCGGCAAAACCCCGCGCAGCATTGCGCCACTGACCAGCCGTCCCGACGAGAGCATGGCCTCACCCTCGATATAAGGCGCAATGCCCACCACATGCGAGTATCCGCGCACGGTCTCGACCACCTCCTGCCAGTTCTGCAGCCGCCCGTGAGCGCCGGATATCGTGACATGCGAGGCCATGCCAAGGATGCGCTCCCGCAACTCCTTCTCGAAGCCGTTCATGACCGACAGGACGGTAATCAGCGCGGTGATGCCCAGCATGATGCCGAGCATGGAGATCAGGGAGATGAAAGAAATGAAATGATTGCGCCGCTTGGCGCGGGTATAGCGCAGACCGATGAAGAATTCGAGGGGATTGAACATGTCGTTTTGTATTAGACCATATTCCGGGTACGAGGGCCGCTGCTGTCTTGAACGGTTGCCGGGGACCAGGCTTTCGGCAATGGACGGGAAACGGGACGGGCTGGATCCAACCGCTACCGCGGACAGCGACGCTCGCGGGACGATATCCCGCGGCTCGGCTGCCGGGACCATGTGTCACATTTGCGAACCGGCGCAAATCACCGTGGGCGCCACCGCCCCATCATAGTAACCTCCGGTTCACCCGCGCGGCCGACACGGACCGAAAGTGCCAAATCCCGGTTCTGTCAAGGCCTTACCGGGCAGAGGCCGGTATTATATAGTGTTACGGCATCCGTCCCCAGAAAAATATTCAGGAGTACAACCATGGACATGCTGCGCCAATGCCTGCTTGCCGCCTTATTGCTGCTGCCCCTTTCCAATACCGCCCTGGCCGACACCCTGTTGATCGACAGCGCGGCCCAGGCGCTTACCGCCGGAATCGCTCTGCCCGCCCGCGGCATGACCATGCAACAGATCGAACAGAAATTCGGGGCGCCGCGCGAAAAAGCCGCCCCGGTGGGCGACCCGCCCATCAGCCGCTGGGTATACCCGGAGTACACGGTCTATTTCGAACACCAATACGTGCTTCACGCAGTGTTGCACCGGGACGGCGAGACGGCACAGTGAACCGGCATAAGCCCGCTCCTGCATGCTGAGGTTCCTGTGACCTTTATGATCGATAATGCCCAACCCTTTCTCCCCCCCGAGTGGTCGCCCCAGAGTGCGGTGATGCTGACGTGGCCGCATGAGGAAAGCGATTGGCAACCTTGGCTGAACCTGGTGGAGCCGGTTTTTGTGGAGATTGCGCGTCAGGTCAGCCGACGCGAACGGGTCCTGATCACCTGCCGCAGCGAGGCGCACCGGCGCCACGTCGCCGGCCTGTTGCGACAGGC
>JBAYZB010000003.1:0-46697 GCA_041672765.1 Gammaproteobacteria bacterium
CATCGGGGCTGTCCTCTACCAGAAGGATGCGCTGTGCCTTGGAGGGTGTTTGCACCGCGCCGGGCGGTGGGGTGCGGGCCGCTTCCTGTGCGGCGACTGGCAGTCTCAAGGTGAACAGGCTGCCGCGGCCAGGCCCGGGACTCTGCGCCTGGATTCGCCCGCCATGCATTTCCGCAAGCCGTTGCGCCACCCGCAGGCCGAGCCGCAACCCTTCGCTGCCGTCATTGCCCGCAAAGTGATCGGCTTGATCGAAAGACGTAAAGAGCCGCGCCAGTTTCTTGGGCCCCATGCCGATGCCGGTGTCCTGGACCTCGATCACCGCCTCGCCTCCTTGCTGTTTCCCGGTAAAGCGGATGCGCCCGCCATCCGGCGTGTACTTGACGGCGTTGCTCAGCAGGTTTACGAGGATCTGCCGTATCCGGTTGGGGTCGGCATCGAGCCATACCGCGGCTTCGGGCAGGGAAATCGCGAGGTCATGATGGTGCTCCGCGATCAAGGACTGGACTGCCTGCACCGCGCTTTGCATGCACTCGCGAAGGTCCGTTCGTTCCTTGTGGAGTACGAGATTGCCGCGCGCCATGCGCGAGAACTCGAGCAGATTGTCTGCCAGCCGGCTAATCTGATCGGCCTGACGCTCGATCAGCGCCTCGGCCTGCGCCCGTTGCTCCGAGGTGCGCATACGTTTGGTTAATTCGAGGGCGTTTTGCATGGCGCTGAGCGGGTTGCGCAGGTCATGGCTGAGCGCGGCGAGAAAACGGTCCTTTTCCGCATCGGCCTGCTGCAATTCCTGGTGGCTGGTCTGAAGCTGGTCCAATGCGGCGTTCAGGGAGCGTTCCGCCTCCTGCAGGAAGCGCTCATAGGTGGACGAGAGCCCGGCCTGCCGCAGCAGTAATTCCAGCGTGCCGAGTACGCCGTCCAGCGGATTGCCGATATCGCCCAGGCTCATGAGCGTGGAGGCACTGGGCGGCGTTCCCGCCAGCGCCACATCGATGGTTTTGGCCACCCGCAGCGCCCAGCCCCAGGAGTGGATGTGCACGCGCGCGTCCACCTCGTCTGTGGGCACGAGCAACGCCAGCACGCCGGCAATGGAGCCGTCCCGCCTGTGCAGCGGTACGCCTATCCCGGTCCACGCGAGATAGTCCTCCGCAAAATGTTCCGGCCCGATGATGACCGCCGGTTCCCCGGTCGCCAGTGCCGAACCCACCACGTTGCATCCTGCGTCGCGTTCGGACCAGGATGCGCCTTCGATCGGGTTGGGAATCACCCGCTCTCCCCGCAGCGTGGCGTTATCCGCGAGCAGCCGCAGGATGATGCCGTCGCGGTCGGCCAGCGCCAGAAGGTGCGGCAGGTTCTCCAGGGCGGCGTGAGCGGTTTGCAGAACCGACTCGGACGCTTCCAGCAAGTCGCGGTTCGCCGCACGTGCCTGGGTGAGGCGCTCCGGGTCCGGCGTCTGGCGGGGCGTGTGCCGGGGGTCAACGCCGTAGCCATGACAACGGCGCCAGCACTGCCACACGAAGGGACGTACATTGGGCTCGATCATCCCGCGGTCGACGAACGCCCGGCGGGCTGCGTGTAGATCCTGCATCCATTGCATGCTATTTACCATCATGAGCGGGCAGCGGGCGATATATCGAAAGGGTTTGCACCGGTACGATCCATCGAGGATGCTTGCTCCTCTTTTTTAAGTATGGCACGTTACCAATCCTGGAAAATTGGGTGAACGCATCTTAGAGAACCTGTAGCGCCCGGCGCCAATTCGCCTGGTAGCCTCGGGTAGTCCAGCTATCGCTGGAGGCCGCCCGCGCCTCGAACGCATCCTGCGCGTGGTTTGGGATGGCCGGCCCGGTGCCTGGTCGGCGGTCTTCCCCGCATACACGATGACTTGCCGCAACCGTCTATCCAGTCGCGCTCCACGATTGCTTGGCACCGTTTCCCTTCCATGTTCATAAGACACGAAACTTGGTCTGCGTACCGCAAACCGCATACAGGCATAACAGTATGCAGGGGAATCTCAAGCGTTTGACTTGTCTGGTCGGGAATTGGCCGGGCAGGGCGGCGCGTCCAGCAAGGTCCGATTGCCGTGCTCCGTTTGCCGAGGACTGTCGTATAATGCCGCTTTCGCTCGTATGGGAGAACAGGACGTGGCCGAGGACAGCCTAAGATTCTTGCAATCCATTCTCCTGGCGGAGTCCAAGCAAGCCAGGAAAAAGCCGGAAACACCGCCAGCTCCGACGGTGGCATTGTCGCGCGACTATGGCGCGGGCGGCGAGGAGGTGGCGAGGCGGGTCGCCGACTATCTCGGGGTCAAGACCTTTGATCACGAGATCCTCGAGGCCGTTGCCAAGGCCATCGGTGCCGAACCGCACCTGCTCCAGCACCTCGACGAGCGGGTGAGCAGCATGTGGGATTCGTGGTTGCGCAGTCTGGTCGGCGGGCGCGACATCTACCGCACGAATTACCGCCGCCGGCTCTTCGACGTCGTGCTCGGCATCGCCTGCACCGGCGGAGTGATCCTCGGACGCGGCGCGCACCTTATTCTCGCCACGCGTCAGGCCTTCCGTGTGCGCATCACCGGTTCGCCCCAGCGTTGCGCGCAGCGCGTGGCGGAGGCCGAGGGGGTGACGGTCGACGAGGCCATGCGGCGCGTTCTGGAGGTCAACGCCGAGCGCGAGCGATATATCCGTGATATCTACGGGCGGGAGCTGAACAACGTGTCGGATTTCGACCTCATCATCAACACCGACAAGTACGCCGACCTCGATCAGGTCGCGCGTCTGATCATCACGGCGATGGGCTACAGTGGTATTGCGCTGCCTCCCAGCGCCCCAGACGCGACGGGAGGCTAGCGCATGGCAGATGCTTCAACTCATCCGCCGTTTCATCTCGATATCGTCAGCCTGGGCGGCCTCGTCTATTCCGGCCCGGCGGTGATGGTGGTGGCGCCGGCCCAGGCGGGCGAGGTGGCGATTTACGTGCGCCACGCCCCGCTGCTCACCCGGCTCAATCCTGGCAAGATCAAGATCCAGCGGCCCGATGACGAGGAGGAGTTCATCTACGTCTCGGGCGGGTTGCTGGAGGTGCAACCGGCGGTGGTCACGGTGCTGGCCGACGTGGCATTGCGCTCGGCCGAGATCGACGAGGCTGCGGCGCTGGCGGCCAAACGTCGTGCCGAGGAGGCGCTCCGCGACGCGGTGCTCTTCTCCGACCGCGACCGTGCCTACGCCGAGCTCATTCGCGCCGCCGCTCAACTGCAGACGCTGCAGGACGCGCGCAAGAAGGCCCGGCGCGGCAAATAAGCCAGACAAACGAGAGTTGTTGTGAAATCCCGAGTTTCGGGAGCGCCTCTCCCTGTGCGACAGCGGTCAACGCAAAGGCGCGAAGGGCAAAGTATTCATGGAGGATTACGGCAGTCTGGATGGGCTGCCGCAGGGTCCGGGGAGTGTGCCGGAGCCGGAAGTCCAACCCGCACGAAGAGCATCGTCTCTTTGCACCCTTGACGTCTTTGCGTTTGAGCGCCGGTGCCCACCCTTTCTCCGATATCACATATCACATTCACGCCTTTTTATTGTTATGGCTGGATAGCCGGTTGTCAGCCGGACAATCGGCTCGATATCCATGGCTCGTGACGGATACCTGTTCACCCTGCTGCAGCCGGTCGTGATGCGTCAGGGGACTATACTATTGGTGTTGGCATAGTCATTGTGCGAATGCTGTTGGCAAACACCGGCGATGCTTGATGCATCGTAGTGAGGGGATCGGCGCAGCGGAACCGCTAGGTTCAAGCAGGCTAGCCAGCCAACATCATCTGCGTAGCACATCGTGTTTGGCACTTTGTCTGCCGTTGCGCGGATTTTTCCCCTTCCTCTCGAAGCAGTGATCGTTTCCCGGGCCTGAAGGGTGTGTGAATTGCCACTGGGCACAGGGAATAGGAGGGTGTCATGGCCAGAGCAAATGTAGGCACCGGCGGGACCGAAACGGAATCCCGGGTGCCGCCGGCCGCGTCCGGTGCGGCCGAGAGCGATATGGGCGCAGCGGCCTCGCAAGCCGCCGAACGGGCGCGGCACGAAACCCGACAACTGATGGGTCAAGCCAAGGATCGGGCGAAATCGGCGCTTGCGGACCAGAAAGGAGTGGTTGCGGAGCAGATCGGCAGCGTGGCCGACGCACTGCGGATGACCGCCCATAACCTGAGCGATCAGAACAAGGCTTCGATCGCCCGGTATGCCGATTGGGCTGCCGATGGGCTGGAACGTTTGTCCATGTCGTTCCGGGATCGGGACATCGACTCGCTCGTCAGCCAGGCGACGGACTTTGCGCGGCGCCGTCCAGCGGCGTTCCTGGGCGGGGCGGTGGTCGCAGGGCTGCTGCTGTCGCGCTTCCTCAAGAGTTCTTCCGAGTCTGGTGAAATGGAGAGCGGCCGCGCGGCGGGCAGCTCGGAGCTGGAAGAGGGCTACGGGGAAGGGGTCGGTGACGAGGTCATCGACAGGCCCATGACCGCAGGGGCCATCATCGTTGAAGAAGGCCCTGTCGAAACAGGGCCGGGCGTTCCGGGCGCGGGAGGTTCCAATGCTGGCTAAGGAAGATCGATCGCTTGCCACGCTGTTTTCCGACTTGACCCAGGAGACCACGGCGCTGCTGCGCAAGGAGGTCGAACTGGCCAAGGTCGAGATCTCCGAGAAGGTATCCCAAGCGCAGTCGGGCGCCGTTTCCCTTGCGACCGGGGGCGCGGTTCTGTACGCCGGGCTGCTATTCCTGCTTCTGGCATTGGTGTATGGCATTTCCGCCGCCACGAATTGGGATTTGTGGGTGTCGGCGCTGATTGTCGGTGCCGTGGTCTCCATCATCGGCTATGCGCTGTTAGCCAGGGGACGCCGCAACCTCAAGGCGGAGAACCTGACCTTGCCCAGGACGGTCCGGTCGCTCCGGCGGGACAAGGAACTAGCGAAGGAGCAAGTGCAATGAGATCACCGGACGACGAACGCATGCGCAGGGCACGGCACAACGGCGACCGCAAGCCGGAAGATATCGAGTCCGAGATCGCATCGACGCGCGCGGAGATGAGCGACACCCTGGACGCCATCCAGAGAAAGCTCTCTCCCGGCCAGATTCTGGATCAAGCGCTGTCCTACGTGCGCAGCGGTTCCGGCGAGTTCGCCTCCAATTTCGCCGGCACGATCAAACAGAATCCTGTGCCTATCACGCTGCTGGGAATCAGTCTCGGGTGGCTGATGCTGTCTGGCCGCAGCGGCGGTGGCCGCTACTACTCCGGGGACGTGGCAGGCGAGTATTACGCCCCGGAGGCCGAGGGATACATGCCCGAGGAGAGCATGGGCAGCAAGATGCGCGGGGCGATGCAATCGGCACGCGAGAAAATGAGTGCGGCGTTGGGCAAGGCGGGCGAAGCCGCGAGCAGCGCCCAGGAGCGCGCGGGCGAAATGGCCCAGGGCGCGCACGATACCGCTGGTCATGTATCTGAAAGCATGCGCGATACCGCCAGCAGTATGCGTGACTCGGCCGGCCACATGGCGGGCAGCATGCGTGAGAAGAGCAGCCAGATCGCCGGCAGGGTGCGTGACAGGACCAGCCGGCTCGCAGGAGGCGCTCGCCACTCGGCACAACGGGCGCGCAGCGGGTTCGAGCACATGTTGAACGAACAGCCGCTGCTGCTGGGTGCGCTGGGTGTTGCGATCGGTGCAGCAATCGGCGCGGCGCTGCCATCCACGCGCCGGGAGAGCGAGTTGATGGGACAGACGCGCGACGACTTGTTGCAGCGGGCGCGGGAGGTTGGAGAGGAACAGTTGCACAAGGCCGGGCGCGTGGCCGAGGCTGCCGGAGAAGCCGCCAAGGAAGAGGCGGGCAGGCAAGGCATGTCGCCATAAGTACCGCGCAGGCGCAGTCGCGGACGCCGCTATGGCACGACCCGCACAAGCACGCCAAGAGGAAATCGAACGTGGCCGTCTGGCGGAGCGGCCGCAGGAGATTCCCGCCCGCGGATGGCGGGACATCGCTCTGCGGGCCAAGGATAAGGTCAGTGCGACCAATCTATCGCTGGCCGCGGCGGGCGTGGCGTTTTACGGCCTGCTTTCGATCTTTCCCGCGCTGGCGGCGGGGGTGTCCATCTACGGACTCGTGGCGGATCCGGTAAGTATCGAGCAGCAGATCAGCACGCTCAGCGGCGTGTTGCCAAAAGAAGCCTTGGGCATCATCACCGGGCAATTGCACCGTATCGCTGCGACGTCCAGCAATGCCCTGAGCGTCGGTCTCGTCATATCGGTGCTGTTCGCGTTGTGGAGCGCGTCGAGCGGCGTAAAGGCGCTCATGACCGCCCTGAACGTGACGTACGACGAGCCGGAGAAACGCGGGTTCTTGCGCCTGAACGCGACGGCCCTGCTGCTCACCCTCGGGGCGATCGTCTTCGCCGTACTGTCCCTTGGGCTTGTCGTGGCGTTGCCCGCGCTGTTGGGCAGTCTCGGATTGGGTGACGTGGCGCGCATCGCCGTCTCGGTACTGCGTTGGCCCCTGCTCGCCGGCGCCGTCATGATCGGCCTCGCCGTGTTGTACCGCTATGCACCCAGCCGCGACGAGCCGCGGTGGTCGTGGGTAAGCCCGGGCGCGATCCTGGCAACCGTGCTTTGGATCATCGTTTCCGGCCTGTTCTCGTTCTACGTGTCCAATTTCGGTAACTACAACGAAACCTATGGCTCCATCGGCGCCGTGGTGATCCTATTGATGTGGCTCTATCTGACGGCTTTCATTGTGCTGGTCAGCGCGGCGCTGAATGCCGAAATGGAGCATCAGACCGAGGCCGATACGACGGAAGGAGCGCCGCGGCCAATGGGCGCACGCAGCGCCCGCATGGCCGATACGCTGGGAAAACGCGGCTGAACCGGAGCCGGTCCGGATGTTTCACCGGGGCGGCCGTCGACCCGGCATAGTGCCCGCCGCCCAGGTGGGATAGGCCGACAGGGCATTCAGCGCAGGCATTGCGACCAGTCGCGGCTGTTGTCCCCGAACACGAAGAAATGCGGGTTGAGCAAGGATGGCTTGGTGTTGTAGCGCAGAGGTTGCATGGAGGTGTCGGTGACGAAGCCGCCCGCCTCTTCGACCACGCATTGGGCCGCTGCCGTATCCCACTCCGATGTCGGGCCGAGGCGCGGATAGATGTCGGCCCTGCCTTCCGCCACCAGACATGATTTCAAGGCGCTGCCCATGCTGATGAGTTCGTGCGCGCCGAGCCTGTCGAGGAACGCAGCCAGCGAATCCCCACGGTGTGAGCGGCTGCCCGCCACGATCACCGGGCCGTCGGGCAGGCGCCGGGCCTGGATGCGCTGCGGCGCCTGGCCGGGCTCCTGCTTGTAGGCGCCGCCTCCGGCACATGCAAAATAACTTACGCCGCTGACCGGCACGTGCACGACGCCCAGCACTGGGCGATGGTCTTGGATGAGCGCGATGTTGACGGTGAACTCGCCATTGCGCTTGATGAACTCGCGCGTGCCGTCGAGCGGATCGATGAGCCAATATTGCGTCCAGGCCGCCCGCTCCTCGAAGGGGATCTGCGCCGATTCTTCCGACAGTACCGGTATGCCGGGGGTGAGCGCCTCGAGTCCGGCTGTGATGGCGTTGTGCGCTGCCAGATCGGCCGCTGTCAGCGGGGTGCGGTCATCCTTGTGTTCGACGGCAAACTCGGTCTCGTAGATTTTGAGGATACGGCGCCCTGCCTCGTGCGCAATCCCCAGCACTGCATCGAGCAGCGCCCCCGGGTCCGCGATCCATCGTTGTGTGTTATCTGCCATTATTCGTCTCCGCTGCGACATGCGAGTTCGAAAACCATGGGGTGCCGACCACCGTGCCACAGACAGCCGTCGGTCCATGCCTTGGTAAGTATACGTAGGTGATTCCCGGAACAGGAAACCGGATTTCGGTCCGGCTATAATGCTTCATCGCCAAATCCTTGGCGTCCTGGTCGCACAAAGACTCCAATGATCGACTGGAAAAATATCCAATCCGTGCTCCTCGACATGGACGGCACCCTGCTGGACCTCCATTTCGATAATCACTTCTGGCTGGAGCACGTGCCCCTGCGCTATGCCGAACAGCATGGGCTCGATACCGAGGCCGCCAAGGCCGAATTGTACGCGCGCTTCCACAGCATGGAAGGCACCATGGAGTGGTACTGCGTGGACTATTGGAGCCGCGAACTCGGGCTGGACATCGCGCTGCTCAAGGCCGAGGTCGAGCACCTGATCGCGGTCCATCCCCATGTTCCGGACTTTCTCGCCGCCGCGCGCGGTGCGGGCAAGCGCGTGGTGCTGGTCACCAATGCCCACATGAAGAGTCTGACGCTCAAGATGGAGCGCACCCGACTCGCCGGCCACTTCGACGCGGTGATCTGCGCCCACGAGTTCGGCCGCCCCAAGGAAGATCCTCGGTTCTGGCAACGGCTCCAGGAATGCGAGCCCTTCGACCCGCGGCACACCCTGCTGGTGGACGACAGCCTCGCCGTGCTGCGCTCCGCGCGCCAATACGGCATCCAGCACCTGTTTGCCGTGGCTCAGCCGGACACCCGCGGCGCGCGGCGCGACGTGACCGGGTTTCCCGCCATCAACAATTTCCTCGAGATCATGCCGCGCACCTGATCTCCTCGTGTACCGCTGTTCAATCGTAACCGCGCAGGTGAAGCGTTCCCCGCACGGGGATAGACCGTGATGACGCAGGTCGCTTGGGGATGTCAGGCGCGAACCGGATGTAGGGTAGGCTCCGTCCACACCGTGCATCGGTTGTCGAGGTTGTTGTCGGTAGGCGATGCCCGCCCTGCATGAATTTGGCGGTTGTTGCATTCAACGGTGCGTTTGGCACCGGCTATGCTCCTACCTTATACTGAAGGCTCGGTGTCACGGGGAGGGCCGCGCCCTGACGATCCGTGCCATCCGCCAGCCTCTGCCGCTGGGGGCCACGGCCTGTCACTCCCACCCATGCATCAGCAATCCTTGCCGCGGCTCGTCAGTTGGGCCTTTGCCGAGCTCAAACGCTTTGTATGTAGTGTGGGCATCGCCCACCATGCATGAGCAGTTATCCTGGCGCGAGGCCCGCCAACCTCACCGCTCCCAATTCTTGAAGCGCTTCTTGCAGTATTCCCGCAGCGAGTCGTAGCCGTCGAAGAATAGTTCGAAGCCTTCTTCCGCCGGGGCGTCGAGTTCGCAGTAGTCGTTGCTGTGGTCGCGGCAGACCTGGGGGCGTCTTTCATAGATCCTGCAGCGGCCGTCGGGCAGCAGGTGCGTGCATCGGCTGTTGACGATGAGATACCACTTGCCCTCGTCCTTGTAGACCTGCACGTTTTCGTGCGATACCTGCCACAGCAGGTGCTCGAAGTCGTACTTCGAGCGGGGGGTGGGGACCTGTTGCGTGATGTAGGTGCAGCATTTGGAGTTGGTGCAGTAACCGCACTTGGTTTCGGGGGTGTACTGTACCTCTACTGGAATTGTGCCCTTCATGGCGATTCGTTCAATGTGTTGTCGTGTGCCGGGTAGTGGAAAGCCCGGTGCCGTAGCGGATTTGACCGTGATGTTCGGCGCGGGCGGATTATCGTCTTATTTTAGGTGGCGTGCGTTCTTGTGCTGTTCTACCGTTGGGGAGCGCCGCCTTTCATGGTGGTTGTTTTGACAAGGCCGGGCGCTTGGTTGCCGGTTGCGCGCAATCTGCCCGTGTAGGAGATGGGGATCTTGCCGTCGGCGCCGGGGCGGCCGATGAATTGCAGGGCTTGGGTCAGTTCCGGCGATGCGGTATTGCGGGTGGCCAGGGCGCCCTTGAACTCATAGCTGCCGTCCTGTGCGAGCCGCAGTGTGCCGTTGGCTTCCAGTGGCCCGCCTTGGTCGCGGACCCGCGCCTCTATGCCCTGCCCCGTGTCTACGAATGTGACTGAGAAATCCCCCAGGCTGACCGGCTTCGGGGAGAGCACGGTCCCGCCCTTCCAGTCCACCGTGCCCCGGATTTTTTCGATGCCGGCCACGCCGAGGACCAGTTCGTGCAGCTTCACCTCCAGGGTGCCGCCCACGATCATGGGGCTCGGGGGCAGCAGGGAGGCGATCTGGGCCGCCGGCAGCCGGGCGTTGACTTTATCCAGGTACAGGGCGCCGCCGAGCCCCCGACCGACAGACGCGCTGCCGGGACTGCCGTCGTTGGTCGCGAACGTCAGATCGGCCTGAAGGCGTCCTCGCAGCAGGGGAAGAAACTTCAGCTTCCACTGCACGGAATCCAGCCGCACGCCGCGGTATACGGCGGCTGAGGCCGCGCCGGACCAGAGCGTGCCCCGCACATCGTACAGTGCGAGCGGTGCAAGCTTGGGGGCCAGGACGCGATACGCATGGGCGACGGGCAGGGTGGCGGCGAGAAACACCAGATATGCGGCGACACCTAGCGCCACGTAGCCGACCCAGGTCTTCTTCATTGCGGCCCTCCGTTCAGTGTCAGGCGCGCACTGACGATACCCGGACTTTCCTGCCGTTCCACGTTGATGCTGGCGACCTGGACGCCGTACTTCTCCTGCAACTGGCTCAGCCACAGGACCAGTTGGTCGAACGAGGCGCCGTCCAGCCAGACGCGTACGTTGTTGCCGCTTTCCGGCTCCACGCGCTTCAAGGCGGTCCCGAGGCCGCCTGCCCGGGCGGTGCGGTCCACGGTGGCGAGCAGGGATTGGCCGCCGGTCCGCTGGATGGCGGGGGCTGCGCTGCGCAGGCGCTTGACCTCCTGCGCCTTTGCCTGCATCCATTGATAGGTGGCACGTTGTTGCTCTACCTGCTGGGTGGCCTGTTCGAGCCGGATGCTGAACGGCCGCCAGCCTGCGAAATAAAACAGGAACAGGATGAGGGCTACGCCGCCCGCGATCAGGGCGCGCCGTTCGCGGGCATCGAGGCTCGCAAGCCAATCTTTCATGAAGTCATGCTCCGTATCCGCAGGCGGCTTCGCACCTTGTTGTCGTTGGCGGTGGCCGATTGGATCTCGGCCTGAATTCCGTCCACTCCGCTGAGACGCTGCTTGAGTTGGTCGAGCACCTGCAGGTCGTTGACCTGGAGGTCCAGGTCGAGATAGCCGTCCCGGTAGCTTGCGCCGTTCAATTGCAGGCCGGGTGTATCGCGGAGCACGCCGCCGGTGCGCTCGAGCAGGCCCAGGAAGCTTCCGGCGCCGCCGCCGAATTTGCTGTTCAGCTCCGCCAGGCCGCGCTCCATCTGTACCTTGGGATCGACGATCCTGCGCGTTTCGGGGAAGGCCTCGCGGAAGGTCTGTTCGATGCGCTGGGCGAGCATGCCGCTTTCCCGCTTGATCTGCCGGTACTCCATGATGTCCGTCGCGCCTTGCAGCAACAGCCAGGTCAGCAACAGGGCAGCGGCCGGGCGCCAAGGACGCCACAGTTTGCCGATCTGCTCGCGCCGGCTGTAATCGCCTTGCAGCAGGTTGAGCGCCTGCTGGTCGCTATAGCCGCCGGCGAGACAATGCAGAATGCCGTTTGCACATGGTTCCAGGACGAACGCGGCGCCCGCGGCGGCCAATGCGTCCTGGAGCGGTTGCAGGTCCTTGTCTTCGGCGCAATTGATGATTCGTACCTTGGCCGGCGGTGTCTGCTGCTCCTGCAGGGCGATCGCCAGCACCGTATCGAGTGTCTCCGTCTCGGCGGCGAAACCGGCCTGGGGGCCGGTGCGCACCAAGGAGATGTCCGGGGCAACCAGTATGCTCCAGCCCTCCGGTTCATGGGGAACGGCCAGGGGTTCGGGGATTAACACGTCCGGCTGGATCTGCGCGGCCTGCAGGGCTGTGGTCCAGTCGTCCATGCGTTCCCGGGCCACCACCGCGACGGCCAGTTCACCATCGGTTCCCCGTTGGCCTGCTGCGAAATGCAGGATCTCGATGTCCTCCGCCAGCCGCTCTTCCAAGGCGTAGGGGAGGGCCTGCAGGATGCGGCGCCGGTTGTGGGAGGGGATGGCGACGCGGGTGAGGGTTACCTCGGTGCCCGGCACGAAAGCGACGACCCGGCAGCCGGTGGCCGCAGAGGCGAGTTGCGCGAGCGGCCCGCATCGGTGGTGCGGCTCGGGATGCCCCTGCTGATCGGTGGTGGTCCAGCAAACGTCGTCGCCGGTGGGGTCCGAGAAGCGTAAAAAGAGAGTCTTCCGCACGTTACATGATCTCGCGGCTGCGCATGACTATTCGTATCTTACCATTCTGCGCACGTTCTATCAGGCTGCTGAGCTGCGCTCTGCCCTGGCCGATATGGGCCTCGACCTTGAGCAGGAAGTAATGGCTTTCCACCGCGATGGACTGCATGGCCTGCGGATTGATCTTGCCGCCCGAGAGTACCGGTTGCTGCAGGAAGGCGTTGACGTCGGCAAAGCCCTTCTCGCCGCGCGCCTGGATCAGCGCCTCGGCATCGCTTGCGGTGATGTCGTTGCCCAGTGCCATGAGGACGGGAATGCTGGCGGTGTTGACGTTGATGGGCGTACGGAATGGCAGTGCGACGATGTAGGGGGCGAGTCGCTCGTATGCCTCCGGCGGGAAGCCTCGGATCAGACGCAGTTCGGTGGCGCTGGCCATGCGCTGGTTGGCGGTCCGGTATGGCGGTTGTTCCCCGAGATACTGATCGTCTTCGGCGCCGTCCAGGGGCTGGGGATCGATGTCGGGATCGAGCCAATCCACCACCGCCAGCGCCAGGCGCGGCTCCAGGTCCAGGGCCGCCAGCAGCCGTTGAAAGATTTCGATGTCCGGCGGGCTCGGCTGGTTGTCGTCGGTGAGGAGATTGTTGATGTTGAACCGCCCTTGCAGGTCTTCCAGCACCCCGGTGATCTGGCCGCCCTCGACGGGGATGGCGGGGAGTACGGTGGCCCAGTCGTCGCCCAGACTGTCCGTCTGGTTTTCCTTGCGGTCCTTGACCAGGATGCCCACCGCCCAGGCTTCGGCGCCGAGGGTATAGAGGTAGGCCTGATCGCCGTCCAGGATGTTGCCGGTGCGGCGCAGGTCCAGTTGTTGGCGCGATGCCATGGCCGCCGCCGCGATGGTGGCGAGGGCAACCACCAGCAGCGCCGTGATCAACGCGACTCCCTTGGACCGTCTTGGCAGAGTTTCGCGCATGGGCTACCCCGGTGGCAGGGCAAACAGCCGGACGATCCGGCCGAAGTCCTTGAGATCCAATGCTAATTCGACCGCGCGCGGCAGCGGCAGGGGCTGCGGCTGTTGCCCGGGCGTGGCCTGTTGATTCAGCAGATCGGGTGGCGGCCACTGGGTGTACCACTGCTGCTGGTTGTCCAGGAACCGCATCTGCACCGCCGTTACCTCGCTCAGGATCTGTGCTTCCACCGGGGCGCTGTCCTGCGCCCGGTCCAGCACGCGCCATGTCACGCGCACCAAGCCCTCCTGGTCTATCCGATAGCCTACCCGCTGGAGATTGCTGCGGATCTGTCGGGCGGGATTGCGCCAGCCTGTGCGGGTGAATTCCAGAAACGGGCGGTCTTCGGCCTCAGGTTCGCCGCGTAACGCGGGCTGCCGGTCGCCGAATTCGTCGCGGATCTCGCGGTTCAGGGTCTGCTCGATGTCGCGACCCAGTATCGTCAGCGCCGTCTGGATCTCCGCGAGCCGCTGGGCCTGGCGATCGGTCTCGGCGCGGGCGTTGAGCACCGCGTACAGGCCGTTGTAGGCGATTACCGCAATCAGCGCGAAGATCGAGAGTGCCACCAGCAGTTCGAGCAGCGTAAAGCCGGGTTGCCCGGGGTTGGCGATGGAGCGGGGGAGGCGGTGCGGTTCAGAGCGCATCTTCCCCATCCTCGCCGTTCTGCTGGGTGCCCTGCGAGCCGCTTGCTCCTCCCGGTGCTGGCAGCCCGCCGCTGGCGGGGTCGGGTTTGACGGGTTCCTGGAGAAAGCCCACGAGCCGGACCAGCGGCTGCCCTTCGGTGTTCTGGGGGCGCACCTCCACGGTGACGCGGCGCACGGTGGTGTCGGGCGTCTCTTCCACAAGGGCGGTCCAGTCCCATTCGCGGTCGCCCATGATTCCTGTGCCTTCCGTATCGCCCGGATTGGGCCATGCCTCGCGCACCTGCATTTCGGTAATGGTGTTCAGCGCAACCCAATGGGCGAAAGTTTTGTCGCGCAGATAGGCGGCGTTGGCGGTATTGCTGCTGCCCGCCTTGATCAGCGCGCCCAGGGCTATCGCCAGGATGGCGAGCGCAACCAGCACCTCCAGCAGGGTGAAGCCTCGTTCATGCCTGCCGGGCGCGGTACGGGAGGATGGGCGGTCCGATGCCGTCATGCGCCGTTCAGCGTTCATGGTCCTGCAGGGCCTCGATTTCGACTTTGCCGGTGATGCTGCCGATAAGCCGGTAGCCGCCGGAGTCCTGCGTCACCAGCCTGATCTCGAAGGGCGTCAGTTCGCCGCTGGACAGGATCAGGATTTGCGGAGCGGGTTCCTGGGCCCGGCTTTTATTCTGCTCGTCTTCTTCCTCGTCCGCAGTGCCCAGTTTGGCGGGCAGTTGCTCGACGATCAGTTCCACTCCGATGTCGGCGGGCAGTTCCCGGGGGCGGAGCATCTGGTCGGTGTCGAGGGGGTGCCACGTGTTGTCCTGGAACGTTAGAAAGATATAGCCGCGTTCCGTTACCCGGAGCCCCAGTTCCTGGGACTGGAAAACCGCCTCCTCGGCCGCCATGCCGATCAACGCGGCCAGGCGGCGGGCTTCCTGTTCCACCGCCTGGGCGCGGCTGCCGGTGTCCACCGACAGCACGGCGAAGGTGATGATGATGCCGATGATGACGATGACCGCCAGGAGTTCCAGTAACGTGAACCCCCGTGATCGTGCCGTGAAATGTGCAAGGTCTGCGGGACGCACGAGGTGCAATGGCAATCCGTGGTTGGCGGCACCCGTCCGGCGCCGGGCGGCCGCTGGGATCAATCCAGATTCCAGTTTCCGATATCGGCGTTGATGCCTTCCCCGCCAGGCTGACCGTCCGCGCCCAGCGAGAAAATGTCGATGGCGCTGCGCACACCGGGGTTCAGGTACTGGTAGGGATTGCCCCAGGGATCTTTCGGAAGGCGATCAATGTAGCCTCCTTCCTTCCAGTTGCGCGGCTCCGGCGGGATGGTGGGTTTCTGCACCAGCGCTTCCACGCCTTGGTCCGTGGACGGATAGACGAAATTGTCCAGCTTATAAAGGTTCAGGGCGCTTTCGATCGCGCGAATATCCTGTTTCGCCTTGGTGACGCGGGCGACGTCGGGTCGGTCCATGATGCGCGGAACGACGATGGCCGCCAGAATCCCAAGTATTACCACCACGACCATCACTTCGATCAGGGTGAAGCCTGCGTATCTGCGTAAAACCACTGGGTGTTTCATGTGATGATTCATGCCGTTGTTGCTCGCTGCCAGTTCCGGGATTTCCGTGTCGTTGCACGGGAAGAATAGCCTAACATGGGCGATAAACATACTCCCAACGCAAGTGTATCCGTTTGTGACCGCGGCCTCACTCCCGAGGTTACGGGCGGTGGCCCGACTCCCTAACTGGCCTATCATTTCGTATGAGTTCCGCGCCGTTCTTGCCGTTGCAGTTTCGTCGGATGCTGCGCACGGATGTCACGTTCAGGCAGGAAACCCGAGATGAATCGCTCCGACGCCGTCCCACGGCTACTGCTCGTCCCCCTGATTTTTCTTCTGTTCGGCATTTTCTCCGAATCCGCCGCCGATACGCCGGGCGCTAGCTCCAAGCAACCGTTCTATCGGCAGGGGGAGTTGCTGGTCAAATTCCGCGCCGAGGCCGGGCGGGCTGCCACGGCGGAACAGCACCTCGCGGTGGGCGCGGCGGTGCAGCGGCGGCTTGCGGCGGGCGATGTCGAACTGGTTCGGCTGCCCGCGGACATGGATATGGAGCGCGCCCTGGAACAGTACCGGGCCAACCCGTTGGTGGAGTATGCGGAGCCCAATTACCTGGTGCATCGGGCGCGGATACCCAATGATCCCCGCTTCGCAGCGGAACAGTGGGCCCTCGACAACACTGGTCAGGCGGTGCGCGGGGTTGCGGGAGAGCCCGGCGCCGACATCGGGGCGGCGGCGGCGTGGGATCTTCACGTCGGCGATGCTGCCGTGGTGGTGGCGATACTGGATTCGGGGGTGGATTACGGGCATCCGGATCTGGCCGCGAACATCTGGACCAATACCGACGATCCCGCCGACGGCCTGGACAATGACGGCAACGGATTCGTGGACGATATCCGGGGCTGGAATTTCGTGGGGGACAACAACGACCCGATGGACGACGACCTGACCGTGTCCCACGGCACCCACGTGGCCGGCATCATCGGTGCGGTGGGCGACAATGCGGTGGGTATCAGCGGCATCAACTGGACCGTGCGCATGATGCCGCTGAAGGTCCTCGACAGCAACGGCGTCGGCACGCTGGCCGACATCATCGCGGCGATGGATTATGCGGTCGCCAACGGCGCCCGGGTCATCAACGCGAGCTACACCTACCCGCAGAGCTGTGAACCGCTTCCGTTCGGTGCGTCGGAGCTGGAACGGGAGGCCATCGCGCGGGCGCACAGCGCCGGCGTCTTGCTGGTCGCGGCGGCGGGCAACTTCGGTTGCGATACGGATGTCCATCCCTTCTATCCCGCCGCCCATCGTGTCGCCAACATCCTGTCGGTGGCCGCCACGGACCCGCGTGATCGGTTGGCGGACTTTTCAAACACGGGAGAGGGGTCCATTTATCTCGGGGCGCCGGGGATCAACATCCTCAGCACGATCCATCCCGCCGCCGGCGAGTACGGTTACTTGACCGGCACGTCCATGGCCGCCCCGATGGTGGCCGGGGCGGCGGCCCTGGTCAGCGCCTTCCGTCCGCAACTGGAGGGGAAGGCGGTGCGCGAGCTCATCCTGAACCGCGTGACGCCGCTGGCGGCCCTGGATGGGCGGGTGATGAGCGGCGGGCGTCTGGATCTGGGGGCGGCGATGACCGGAGACTTGGCGCTGGAGCCGCCGTTTCGGCCCGCCTACCTGACCGCAACCAGGCGTTCCGCGACGCGGATCGATCTGGCGTGGCTCGACAATTCCGCCGTGGAGGACCGCTTCGAGCTGGAACGCAGGGTGGGCCGCAGGGGCGGGTACGAGGTGATCGCGGATACGCTGCCGGCCAATACCGAGAGCTATTCCGATACCACCGTCGAGCTGGTGGAAGGCAGCGCGCATTTCTTCCGCGTGCGGGCCGCCAACGGCAACGGCCGGTCCGGCTACTCGAACGAGGCCGCCATCGTCATGCCGCCCAATGCCCCGGCCAACCTGACTGTGCAGCTGACCGCGGCTGGTGCGGTGGACCTCACGTGGGTCGACAATTCCGCGATCGAGGACGGATTCGAGATCGAACGCCAGGCAGAGGGCGGGCCGTTCAGCGTCATTGCCACGGTGGGGCCGAACGTCGTCCGGTTCACGGACGAAACGGCCGAACCGTCCGTTGTCTACGTCTATCGGGTCCGGGCCTTCGACGCCGCTTCCGGACACTCCGACTATGCCACGAGCGCCCCGGTGGTGGTTGCGACGCAGACGGCGGGCGGGAATGGCGGCGGCAGCGGTTGCTTCATCGCCACCGCGGCCTACGGCAGCGAGCTGCACCCCAAGGTGGCGTTGCTGCGCCGCTTCCGGGACGAGTATCTGTTGCCGACGCGCCTCGGGCGCGCGCTGGTGCATGCCTATTACCGGATAAGTCCGCCCCTTGCGCGGCTCATTGCCGCGCACGAGCCGCTGCGTGCCGCGGTGCGCGCAGGGCTGACGCCCATCGTCTGGGCGGCGGAACTGGCCCTGTCGAGACGTCCGCCGGAAGCAACACCGGCGCGCAAAGCATCATCGGACTCCACGCAAGACGAAATCCTGGTCAAATTCCGTAAGGACGTGCCGCGGGCGCGGGCCGAGGCGATCATCCGGGCGCACGGGGCGGCGGTGGAGCGCTACATGGCGTCGGCCGGCATCTACGTCGTCAGCCTGCCGCGCGGCGCCTCGGTGGCGAAGGCGGTCGAATCCTTTGCAGCGTTGCCCGAGGTGGAGCGGGCGGAGCCGAACGTCCGGGTGGGACGGTAGCGGCCTCCCGGCTCGTCAAACTTTTACCTTGTCGTACGCAGCGCAAAGGCGCGAAGGCGCAAAGAATTCATCGAGAATTACAGCAGCCTGGACGGGCCACTGTACGACCGGGGCGTGTGTCGAAACCGGAAGATTGACTCGCGCAGGACAAAGCCCTTCTTGTCTTCGCGTCCTTCGCATCCTTGGCGTCTTTGCGTTGAAACACCGGTGGGCGATGTCCGCCCTGCGCGAACTTGCCCAAGACCTCAGCGCACCAGTTGGTTCAGCTCGAAGATCGGCAGCAGGATGGCGAGCACGATGATAAGGACGAGGGCGCCCATGGTCAGGATCAGCAGCGGCTCGAACAGGCCCAGGATGGCCGCGATCAGGGTTTCCATTTCGCGCTCCTGGTTGCCGGCGGCGCGGTCCAGCATGGTCTCCAGCGTGCCGCTGGTCTCGCCGCTGGCGATGAGGTGAATGGTCATGGGTGGGAAGCAGCCGCTTTGGTCCAGGGCGGAGTGGATGCTGCTGCCCTCGCGCACGCGGATGGCCGCCTCCTCCACCGCCTTGCGCATCGGCACGTTGGACAGCACTTCCGCCGAGATCCGCAGCGCCTCCAGCACCGGTACGGCACTGGCCATCAGAATGCTGAAAGTGCGCGCGAAGCGCGCCGCGTTGAGGCCGCGCACCAGCCGCCCAATGAGGGGAAGGCGCAGCAGCAGGTTGTGGAAGCGCAGGCGCGGCCCTTCCCGCTTGAGCATGGTGCGCGCGCCGAAGACGACGGCCGCCAGCAGCGCGAGCAGGATCAGGCCGTTGTCGCGCAGGAAATCACTGAAAGCGATGAGCGCGCGGGTGAGCCAGGGCAGTTCCTGGTCGATGTTGGTGAACACCTGCACCACCTGCGGCACGACGTAGGTGAGCAGCGCCACGGCCACCAGGATGGCGATGATGGTGAGCAGCGCCGGGTAGAACAGCGCCAGCAGGGTCTTCTGGTGCATCTGCTGGCGGCCCTCGGTGTAATCGGCGAGCCGCTCCAGCACCAGATCCAGATGCCCCGAGCGCTCGCCTGCCGCCACGGTGGCGCGGTAGAGTTCCGGGAAGATGTGGGGGAACTGATCGAGACCTGCAGCGAGGGAATGGCCTTCCATTACACGCGCCCGCACCGCGAGCAGGATGCTGCGCACGCGCGCCTTGCCGGTCTGCTGCGCAACGCTGGTGAGCGCCTCATCGAGCGGCAGGCCGGAGCGGACTAGGGTCGAGAGCTGGCGCGTCACCAGCGCCAGGTCCAGGGCGCTGATCTTGCGTTGCAGCAGGGGACGGCGCGTGGCACGCGCCTCGCGCCGGGCGACCTCCTCGATGGTGAGCGGGGTCAGCCCCTTTTCGCGCAGCAGTTGGCGCACCTGGCGCGGAGTATCGCCTTCCTCGATGCCCTTGATCGTGCGTCCGTTCTTGTCCAGCGCAGCGTATGCGAATGCGCCCATAACCTAACTGCCCTTGAAAGTGGTAAGTGACAAGGGACAAGGGACAAGAAAATATCGGGTGACCGGCGACCCGTAACTTGTAACTCGCTGCTTGTAGCTTGCCGCTTGCAACTCAGTCTTCATAGGTCACGCGCAGCACTTCTTCCAGCGATGTGTCGCCTGCCAGCACGCGGCGCAGCCCATCCTGGCGGATGCTCGGGCTCAGGGTGCGGGCGTGGTTTTCCAGTTTATGCTCGCCTGAGCCATCGTGGATCATGGTCCGCATCTTGTCGTCCACGGGCACCAGTTCGTAGATGCCGGTGCGGCCCCGGTAGCCGGAAAAGTTGCAGCGTCCGCAGCCCTTGGGGGCGTAGAGCGGCGGCGGATCGTCGGCGGGCAGCCCGAGGGTCTTGCAGGCGGCCTTGTTCGGGGTGTAAGGCTGGCGGCAATGTGGGCACAGGAGCCGCACCAGCCGCTGGGCCAGTACGCCCAGCAGGCTCGAGGAGAGCAGGAAGGGCTCCACGCCCATGTCGCGCAGGCGGGTTACGGCGCCCACGGCGCTGTTGGTGTGCAGCGTGGAGAGCACCAGGTGGCCGGTGAGACTCGCCTGCACCGCGATCTCGGCGGTCTCCAGGTCGCGGATCTCGCCCACCATCACCACGTCCGGGTCCTGGCGCAGGATGGCGCGCAGGCCGCGGGCGAAGGTCATGTCCACCTTGGTGTTGACCTGGGTCTGCCCGATGCCCTCGATGTAATACTCGATCGGGTCCTCCACGGTCATGATGTTGCGGCTCTTGTCGTTGAGCCGGGCGAGCGCGGCGTAGAGCGTGGTGGTCTTGCCGGAGCCGGTGGGGCCGGTGACCAGGATGATGCCGTGGGGCTTGTGGATCAGCCGATCCATCTCGGTCCTGGTCTCCTCGGCCATCCCCAGGTTTTCCAGGCTCAGGCGTCCGGCCTGCTTGTCCAGCAGACGCAGCACGATGCGCTCGCCATGCCCGGAGGGCAGGGTGGAGACGCGCACGTCCACGGCACGGCCGGCGACCCGCAGGGAAATGCGGCCGTCCTGGGGAACGCGCTTCTCGGCGATGTCGAGCTTCGCCATGACCTTGATGCGCGATGCGATCAGCGGCGCCAGCACCCGGCGCGGCTGCAGCACCTCGCGCAACACGCCGTCCACGCGGAAGCGCACCGAGAGGCGGTTCTCGAAGGGCTCGATGTGGATATCCGAGGCGTTCTCCTTGATTGCCTCCGTGAACAGGGCGTTGATGAGCCGGATGATCGGCGCGTCGTCTTCGCTCTCCAGCAGGTCTTCCGGTTCGGGAAGTTCCTGGGCGATGCGAAACAGGTCCAGATCCTCGCCGAGATCTTCCATGGCCTGCATGGCTTGGCCGGAGTCGGTCTGGTACGCCTGCTGCAGCAGCCGGTCGAACTGGTCGGCGGGAACCGCTTCCAGCTTGAGCGGCACGCCCAGGTAACGGCGCAGTTCGGCCAGCGTCTGGCTGGTGATGCCGGGCCGGTACAACACATGGGCGTACCCGTCCTGGTATGCGGTAACGAGCACGCCATGGCGCTTGGCGTACGCGAATAGGGGACGGCGCATCTGATTGGCGCCGAGCTCGCCGCCGATGGCGGGGTCCGCTTGCATTGCCGTCATGCTGTCCACAGGGTCACCGTAGATGAAAGTCTATTGCTGCGGTGGCGCTTCGGCGTTGCCGTCGACCTCCTCGAATGGGGGCGGCAGCGCGAGCATGTCCTCGAACTCCGGGAGAACTGGCGTCTGTTCGCCCGACATCAGCGGCACGCCGCGCTGCGCGCGCAGCAGTTGCTCGGCCCGCATGTAGCTGTACTTGCTCTTCGAGTATGCGCCGAGGCGCTCTTCGTCCCGCACGATCACGGGATGCAGGAACACCATCAGGTTCCGCTTCGTCTTGCTGCTTTGCTGATAGCGGAACAGCCCGCCCAGGACGGGCAGGTCACCAAGTCCCGGCACCTTCTGCACGGTCTGCTGCTGGTTATCGTCGATCAGCCCGCCCAGCACCACGAGCTGGTTGCTCTCCACCAGCACGCTGGTCTTGATGGAGCGCTTGTTGGTGATGAGATCGACCGCGCCGGTAACGCCCGCCTGGATGGCGGAGACCTCCTGCTGGATGTCCAGCAGGACGGCGTTGCCCTCGTTGATCTGGGGCTTGACCTTCAGGATGAGGCCCACGTCCTCGCGCTGGACGGTCTGGAAGGGGGTGACGGTGCCGGTAATGGGGCTGATCCCGCCGCCCGTGCCGGAGGTGAACTGCCCGGTGATGAACGGCACGTTCTGGGCCACCACGATCTCCGCCTCCTGGTTGTCCAGGGTCAGCAGGCTGGGGGTGGAGAGGACGTTGTTGCTCGCATCGCCGGCGAGCGCGCGTACCAGGGCGGCGAAGCTGAAGCTGTCGTTGGTGAACTCTCCTACCGCAAGGCTCAAGCCGTCGGGGAGTGCGACGTTGGCAGCGGCCGTTCCTCCGGCGGCGATGGCACTGGCATTGCGGACGATCGAAATGAGGCTGCTGCCTGCGCCCGAGAAATTGGTCAGCCCGATGGGGCCCCTGCCGTTTCTGTCGGCGAACGCCCACTGGATGCCCAGCTCCCGCGCCTTGTCGTCGGACATCTCCACGATGATGCCTTCCACCAGCACTTGGGCGCGGCGGATGTCGAGCTGGTTGATCACGGTCTTGAGGGTGCGCATCTGGTCCGGCGCGGCGGTGATGATCAGGGCATTGGTCGCCTCATCCGCCTGGATGTCGAAATCCTTGCGGCCCGCCGTAGTCTGCGCCGCCTGTTGTCCTGCAGCCGCTCCTCGCCTTCCGGGTTCGGCCATCGTTCCGACCCCCTGCAGAACCGGCACGAGGTCCTTGGCGCGGGCATAACGCAGGTAGATCACCTGGGTGTTGCCGACCGCTTCGAGGGGCGTGTCGAGCTGGGCGATCAGGGCGCGCAGCCGCATGCGCGCCGCCTGCCCGCCGCTCAGGAGCACGCTGTTGGTGCGTTCGTCCGCGGTGATCTGGACGCGCTCGGTCACCGCCTCGGCGCCTTTGGTCGTCCTTTGTTCAAGCGTGGTCAGGATACGTGCCACTTCCGCGGCGGAGGCGTTTTCCAAGGGGATGACGTCGACATCCTCGTCGCTGGCCCGGTCGATATCGCGGATGATTTTGGTCAGGCGCTCGATGTTGCCCGCCCGGTCCGAGATGATCAGGACGTTGGTGGCGGGATAGGCGGCCAGGTGGCCCTGTTGCGGCACGAGGGGCCGCAGGATCGGCACCAGTTGCGCGGCCGCGACGTTTTGGACCTGCAACACCCGGGTGATCACCTCATCGCCCTTGGCTATCAGCCGGTCCTCGACCACGTCCGTGGCGCCTTGCTTGGCGGTGGCGTCGGGGATGATCTTGATGACCTCCCCGGATGGAATGGTGGCAAAGCCGTGCACCTCGAGGATGGACAGGAAGACCTGATAGACCTCCTCCCGGTCCATGGGGTGGGTGGATATGACCGTGACCCGGCCCTTCACCCGCGGGTCCACGATGAAGTTCTTGCCGGTGATCTCGGCCACGGTCCCGATGACCGCGCTGATGTCGGCGTCCTTGAAATTGAGCGTGACCTTCTCCGCGAGCGCGCTTTGCGCCGTCCAGAACAGGGCCAGGGCTACTGCAAACCCTGCCCAGTGCATGTGGATGGAGCGAGTGCGCCGGACTTCCCCAAATTTGAGCGCTGAGGCCGTGTGCTTCTTTTTTCGCCAGCTCCGAAACATTAGCAAGCCACCTGACTGTCTCGTGTTGTAAGGTTTATGTTCTGATTATTTGACTTGGAGCGAGAGCGATTCCTCAACTCCCTGACGAAGAATCGTGACGGCTACTTCGTCGGCCGTACGCAGGTCGTTCAGCACCTCCAGCCCCTTGGCAGGGTCGTCAAGCTGTATTCCGTTGACGGAGGTGATGATGTCACCCTCCTGCAGCCCCAGTTGCCGCAGCATCGCCCGCTTGCGGCCCGGCGCTACCCGGAATCCGATGAAAGCGCCGTCCTGGTTGACGGGGTTTATCCGCATGATGTCGGTAAACGACTGCGGGTTGTTCAGCAGATTGTCACGAATTTCCCGCAGGCCGGACGGCGGAGTGGCGGGAACGGGGCGGCTCGGCGGGGCTGGGCGTACCGCAGCGGCGGCCCCGCCGACGGCGCTGTCCCGCGGCAACCGTAACGTTTCATACCGCCCGTTATGCAACAGAACCACCCGGTCCGGATGGATCTCTTTCAACTCCACGTTGCCCTGCAGCTTGGCGCCCACCGTGTACTGGGTCTCGTTGTTGCCTGCGGCGATGATGGCGTGCGCTACGGACTGGTCCTCGGAAAAGGCCACGCCGCGCAGGACGAGGTTGAGATTGGTGTCGGGGGCGTCCACCGGCCGCGGGGCGGCCGGGGCCTGCGCCTGCGCATGACCGAAAAGATGCCATTCGACGATGCGGGCAAAGTCCGATGCACCGCCGCCACGGGTGGCCAACGCTGTCTGGGCCTGCGGTGGCCGGGCATTCCCGGCCGCCGGGGCGGGGATGAGCTGCCATGAGAGTTTTGCGAGGCTGTAGGCCAGCAATATCACCATAAGCGCCGTAACGGGCGGTGCGAGCTTTTCAATCCCTCGCGTTTCCGAGAGCCGCTTGATCGTTTTGTCCCAGACCGCGTGCATGGCGATGAGTGGATGCCCGGTACTTGAATGGCGGATCAAATCAGGCGCTTGCGCGCCGCCCTGTGTGTCGCTGCGTGCCAGCTTAACAGAAAGCAGTCGGGAAAATCAGCCCGGATTCCCATTTCGATCATCCGGATCAACTGGTCGGGACTGGGCTGCCGCGCGACGGGCCTCGGCGCAATCTCTTTCGTCTCGGGGCGGGACCACGGGCGCGGCTCTTGCGTTCCGGCTTGGCGGGGGCGGACGGGGTGATCAGAAGTTCGTTGGCGATGGGAGAAACCGGAATTTTGTGTCCGATATAGTTCTCGATATCCGGCAGGGAGAACGCGTATTCCTCGCAGGCGAAGCTGATGGCGTCTCCGCTGGCGCCCAGGCGGGCCGTGCGGCCGATACGGTGGACGTAGTCTTCCGGGTCCTGCGGCAGATCGAAGTTGAAGACGTGGCTGACGTCGGGTATGTGCAGGCCCCGCGCCGCCACGTCGGTGGCGACGAGCACCGCTATTTCGCCGCGCTGGAACTTGAGCAGCAGTTGCTGGCGCTTGCGCTGCGGCACGTCGCCGGACAGCACCGCCACGCCGAAGCCGTTGCCTTCCAGGTAACGCGCCACCTGATCGGCTGCGCGTTTGGTGTTGACGAACACGATGGTGCGCTGCGGGTCCATGCGCCGCAAAAGCCCAATCAGCAACGGGATTTTCTCTTCGTTCGCGGTATGGTAGACCGTCTGGTTGACCCGGTCCGCCGTGACCTTGTCTGGCTCGATGCGGATCAGCTGGGGGTTGTTCATGTGCTCGTACGCCAGCTCCGTGACGCGCAGGGACAGCGTCGCCGAGAACAGCAGGCCCAACCGTTTGTCGGGCGGCGGACAGCGGCGCAGCAGATAGCGCATGTCCTGGATGAAGCCGAGATCGAACATGCGGTCGGCCTCGTCCAGCACTACCGCCTGGATCATCTTCAGGTCGAACACCCGCTGCTTGAAGTAATCGATGATGCGCCCCGGCGTGCCGATCAGGATGTCCACACCCGCCTCCAGCGCCTTGCGCTGTGCCTCGTAACCGGTTCCACCGTAGGCCAGCCCCAGGCGAAAGCCGGTGTGGCGGCCCAGTGTCTCGGCATCGCGGTGGATCTGTATGGCCAGCTCACGGGTCGGGGCGAGGATCAAGGCCCGCGGCTGGTTCGCGCGCCGGTTTTGCGGGGCGGGGAGTTTCAGCAGCCGGTCCATGACCGCCACCAGAAACGCGGCGGTTTTGCCCGTGCCGGTCTGGGCCTGTCCTGCGATGTCCAGCCCCTTCAGGGCCAGAGGGAGGGTTTGCGCCTGTATCGGAGTACAATGGGAAAAGCCTGCTTCCTCGATTCCTTGCAGCAGTTTTTCCGAGAGCCCCAGGCTCGAAAAGGCGATGTCGGTTAAAGGTTTTTCCATTAGCGCGTCAGTCATGTACAAAGGATATCCCAAATCGGGTTCGATTGGGACTTGAAAAGCGTTGCCGCTTGGGCTGAAATGACCTCATCAAGCGTCGAAGAAAGCACGTGCAAGCGCACCGCAGCCCGTTCGCGGCCGACGGCCATGGCGCGGTCACGGAGCCGCCGAGACGGCAATGTGGAGCCGGGTGTGAGATAATTGACAACCGGTGCTTTTCAGACATATCGTGATTCGACCTTTGTGTTGCATCTCCTTATTCCCGCTCGTGTTCTGAATAGCTGTCAGCTATCGGTTCCAGCCTGTTTGGGGAACGCCGACTACCGTTTTTGTGGAGGCAAATGACGTGTCCAACCGGATTATTCATGTGACAGACGAGACCTTCGAGGAAGATGTCCTGAAGGCCGGCGAACCAGTGCTAGTGGATTATTGGGCCGATTGGTGCGGGCCCTGCAAGATGATCGCGCCGATCCTGGACGAGATCGCAGAGGAATACTCCGGTCGGCTCAAGGTCGCGAAGCTCAACATCGACGAAAACCCCAACACGCCTCCGAAGTACGGAATCCGCGGCATTCCGACTTTGATGCTGTTCAAGAACGGCAATGTGGAAGCGACCAAGGTCGGTGCCCTGTCCAAGTCCCAGTTGGCGTCCTTTCTGGACAGCAATCTGTAACAGCGTCCGTCCAGCCCCTTACGTGGGGCTGGACGTGTTTTTTGGTCCATGCTAGTTTATAGTGTCTTAATGATACAGCAATAAGACTTTCGCCGTATCCGGCGTCTCTCCAGCTCACAAGCACAGCTTCCGGCCCGTCCTGGCTCATATCGGCTTGCTCTTCTTCCCGTTCATTTCAATCCGGAAACATCCAGCTATGAATCTTACCGAACTCAAAAAGATGCCCGCCTCGGAGGTCATCGAGCTTGCCCAGTCCATGGGCATCGAGGGGATGGCCCGCTCCCGCAAGCAAGACGTCATTTTCGCGCTGCTCAAGGCCCACGCCAAAAACGGCGAGGACATTTACGGGGACGGAGTTCTGGAGATCCTGCAGGACGGCTTCGGGTTCCTGCGTTCCGCGGACAGTTCCTATCTTGCCGGCCCCGACGATATCTACGTCTCCCCCAGCCAGATTCGCAGATTCAATCTTCGTACCGGCGATACCGTTTCCGGCAAGATCCGGCCGCCGAAGGAAGGGGAGCGCTACTTTGCGCTGTTGAAGGTCAACGAGATCAATTTCGAGGCGCCGGAGAACGCCAAGAACAAGGTGCTGTTCGAGAACCTGACGCCCTTGTTCGCCAAGGAACGCCTCACCATGGAGCTGGGCAACGGCAGCACCGAGGACATCACCGCGCGCGTCATCGACCTGGTCGCGCCGATCGGAAAAGGGCAGCGTGGCCTGATCGTCTCGCCGCCCAAGGCCGGCAAGACCATGATGCTGCAGAACATCGCCCAGTCCATCGCCACGAACCATCCCGAGTGCTATCTGATCGTGCTGCTGATCGACGAGCGTCCGGAAGAGGTGACGGAAATGGCCCGCTCCGTAAAGGGCGAGGTGATCTCGAGCACGTTTGACGAACCGGCCAGCCGCCACGTGCAGGTGGCTGAGATGGTCATCGAGAAGGCCAAGCGCCTGGTGGAGCACAAGCGCGACGTGGTGATCCTGCTCGACTCCATTACCCGCCTGGCGCGCGCCTACAACACGGTGGTGCCATCGTCCGGCAAGGTGCTCACAGGCGGCGTGGATGCCAACGCGTTGCAGCGCCCGAAGCGTTTCTTCGGCGCGGCGCGCAACATCGAAGAGGGCGGCAGCCTCACCATCATCGCCACCTGCCTGATCGACACCGGCTCCCGCATGGACGACGTGATCTACGAGGAGTTCAAGGGGACCGGCAACATGGAGATCCACCTCGACCGGCGTATCGCGGAAAAACGTATCTATCCCGCTATCAACATCAACCGTTCCGGCACCCGCCGCGAGGAACTGCTCACGGATCCCGACGAGCTGCAGAAGATGTGGATTTTGCGCAAGCTGCTGCACCCCATGGACGAACTCGCCGCCATGGAGTTCATGCTCGATAAGCTCAAGGCCACCAAGACCAACAACGAGTTCTTCGACGCGATGAAGCGTTAAGCCCGGTCGGTCGTCAAAAAAATCTTGGTTTTTGCGTATTTTCGCGCTGCTGAATGTGGCCGGGGAGTGAGCCGCGGCCCCGAAGAATGACAACGACGGTACGCTTGGCCATCGCTTCGTCTTTGACCTGGACTACTTCAAGGACCTGCGTATCGATTTTAATCATGAACCGTTCTGGTTGGAATTTCGCGGTCTGAGCGTCAGTCTGTTCCCGGGGCGTGACCCAGCGAAAATTTGACAGTCTTCAATGTTCTGACCGACGATATGTCGAATGATATCGCCCTGAAGGCCGCGGTTGGCTGAACAGGGCGCGGTCAAGAAGGGCACAACAAGAAAGTCTGCGGGCTATGAGTTTCCTGGGCCAACGTTTACCCCAATTACCCCGGCCGCTGGTGGCGCCGTTGGCGCTCATTCCGGGTGTCATCCACTCGACCATCCTCACGGCGACCCTCAATCGCGCGTTTCGGGAGCTGCTCGATGCGGGCGATCTGGATTTTCTGGAAGACCAGGTGCTCTCCGTACGGGTGCTGGATGCGCGTATCGAGTACCGCATGCGATTGTCGGCCCGGTACTTCGTGCCCTGCAGCAAGGCCAGCGTGCCCAGTCTCACCATTGCGGGTACCGTCTACGACCTGCTGTCCCTGGTGACGCGGCGCGAGGACTCCGATACGCTCTTCTTCAATCGGCGTCTGATCCTGGAGGGCGACACCGCGCTCGGACTGCAGCTCAAGAACATGCTGGACGGGTTGGAAGTTCCGGCGACTCTGCAACCCGTCATTCAAGGCTTCGACAAGTTCCTGGGATTCTACGAGCGGATCGCCCGTCCATACGCCTGATCCGTCTTTCCTTGCTGGCTTCATTCTCTTCCGTTCCACGGGCCGGCGCCCGGCCGGTCGTGCTGCCTGTGCCTGCAGGCGCGGCTTTGTCATAAACCGATCGTGTTGTTCAGGTGCAACCGGTCTGCGGTAGTCGGCTGTCCTAATCGACGGGAGTGCTCCGGGATGCGTCTGTCTTGGGGATGTGACGCATGATCCGGCGCAGCAGTGGGACATCGAGCCGCGCCTGGGCCTGGAAGTTGCCCGCGTACGCCTGCTCTTCCTGGCCCAGTTCGTAGCAGTTGGAGCCGCTGATATCCATGAGCACCATCGGGATGCCGGATTCCTTGAACGCATGGTTCCGCTTGATGAAGAAGTTCTGGCAGCACATGCCGATGAGGCCGCTGACGCCGGCGTTCCGCAGGTCGCTCAGGGTTGCGCACAGGTGTTCGTAATTGTTGATGGTGATTACCTGTAGTCCACGCATCCGCCCCAGACGATAGGCCTCACCGACTTCGCAGCGGCCGCACTCGGGGCAATCGTTGCGGTTGCGCCAGGCGCAGTCCACCGGTTTGGCGCAGTACGGCACGAGTACAGCCTCGGTACGCGGCAGAATCTGAGATGCGGAGAGGTCTGCATCGGCGCCCAGCACCATCAGGCGATTGGCCTGCTCCTGCGTGAGTTGGAACATGTGCTGTTCATGCAGACGGTTCAGCGCCAGCCGAAGGACGCGCAGCAAGTCCTGCGGGCTTACGCCGGGCATGTCCGCCCGCCGGGTCGAAAAGAATTCCGCTACGCGGTTTTCGATGTCGGCAAGGGCGGTCCCCTGCAGCCACTGTTCGAGTCGGTACAGCAGGTCGGCGGGTCGGGCGAACATGTCGCCGGTGATGGAGACCGACGCAAGCCGGCTGCGGTCCGCGTCGAAGCCCAGCCGCGTCCGCACCAATGCCCCTGTGCATTTCCACAAAGCTTCCGCCTGGAAGGCGTTTTCGGCCATGCGCGAAATGGCGGTCCCGTGCGGAAATTCCCCGTCCGGTTGCTCTCCCTGGGAGGTCCTCAGGATGGCATAGACGCTCTTGGTGGCATTGCGGGGAACGAAGCCCGCCGTTGCGAGCAGTTCGGTGACCAGGGCCTGCTTCAATTTTCTGGTGGGCGGCTGCGCTCCCAATTGTTCTTTCAGGGTGGTGAGGCGCTGGCGTGCGCCTGCAAGCCCTTTAGGCGAGAGTTTTTCCGTAGGAACGCGCAGTGCCTGGAGCGTACGCGCAATATCGACATCGCACAGGATCGTGCCGTGAAACAGCAGAGAATCCTTGATGGCGGTCACATAGCCGCTGGCGATCTTGCGCCCGTCGATCTCCAGATCGTTGGGTGCCTTGAAGCGGGCGTCAAGCCCGAGCCGCTGCAGGGCATTGCCGATGCCGCTGCAGCAGATCTTCAGCAATGCCGCGATATCGTAGTCGCGCCACTTCCTGGGGCGGTGCACGATCAGGCTCCAGGCGAGCTGTCGTTCATCGACGTAGAGCGCGCCGCCCCCGGTAATGCGGCGGACGATCACGATTCCCTGGCGTTCACAGTAGTCGCTACGCACCTCGTGCGCCGCCGCCTGGTGTTGTCCGATGGCGACGGCGGGCAGATTGCGGTACAGGCGCAGCAGATTGGGGCGCAGGCCCTGCGCATGTTCGACGAGCCAGCGCCGATCGATGGCGATG
Organism: Gammaproteobacteria bacterium; assembly: GCA_041672765.1. GTDB lineage: Bacteria > Pseudomonadota > Gammaproteobacteria > JBAYZB01 > JBAYZB01 > JBAYZB01. The sequence continues at coordinate 30,300 of JBAYZB010000003.1, forward strand.
TTGGCGGCCGCAGCGCTGGTGCCGGTTTCGACGATGACTACTTCGCGGCCGGTCTTCATGCCTAGTTGGTCGCGGCGTGCCAATCGATCCCGGCGCGCGCATGCCAATAGCCGTCGCAGGGACCGTCGGACATGCATTTTCTCAGGATTTCGTTGCCTTCCCCCGGGGAGAGGGTGCCCTGCATGCAGCGGTGGAAGGTCTCGACGATCTTCGGGGTATGCACCGAATGCGGACTGATGCGCACCACGTCGACGCCGCGCATCGCCAGCTCATCGAGCTCGCCCAACAGGTTGTAGGTGCGGGCGGACTGGGTCTGCACGCCGTTGAGGGCGAGGAACGGCTGCTCTTCCCGAGTGTATACGGTCATGCCGTCCGGGTAGTCCAGGCAGCGGTACTGGCAGTCGTCCTTTGTAAGGTTGTGGGCGCGGGCCGTGAAGCAGCGGGCCGAGGTGGAGAGCGGCATGCGTCCGTACGCGAACACTTCCGTTTCGACGCCCGCAGGGCGCAACGCCTGGATGGCGGAAAGGGTATCGCGGGAGAGTTCCACGGGCATGATCCAGCGTTTGAGGCCGAGCTTCGCGAGAAAGCCCAGGGTGCGTTCGTTGTACAGGTTGATGCCTGTTCCCGTGGCGAACGGGACCTGGGCGGAGGACAGCAGGTGCACGGCGGCCATGTCGTTCGCCTCGACCATGAAGCGTCCGTTCTGGCAAAGCCGCCGCAGGGTCTTGAGCTCCGATTCCGCTTCGATTACCGCCAGCGTCGACAGCACCACCTCCTTGCCGGCCTGCGCGAGGCGTTCGGCCAGCTCGAGCCATTCCTCCGTGCGCAACGCGCGGCGCTTGGAGCATACGGTTTCGCCCACATAGACAATATCGACCGGCATCCCGGCCACCTGCTCGTAGAATTCGAGCAGTCTGTCCTTCGGCCAGTAATAGAGTACCGGTCCCAGCGAAAGCTTCATCTTGCGTTCAGTCATCGTTCTTCGTCTCTAACCGAAAACAGGTATTGTGGGTGGGCCGGGACGGCGCGGTTTGCCGTTCCTATGCCCCGCGCCGCAAGTATCATTGCCATGGCCGCGAGTAAGCGCCCAGCGTGGTCTGCGTGCCTTCCGAGACCTTGCTCAGTTCGGTCAGCCACTCGGCCTTGGGCGTAAAACCGGCCGGGTTCTGCTTGCAGGCGTCGATGGCAGCGCGCCACACGCGCGCAACCTGCGCGACATAGGCCGGGCTGCGTTGCCGGCCTTCCAGCTTGATGGCCTCCACGCCGATCCGCTGCAGATCCGGCAGGATTTCGAGGGTGTTGAGGCTGGTGGGTTCCTCGATGGCGTAATAGGTGTGCTCGCCCACGCGGTAGCGGCCCTTGCAGATGGTCGGGTAGCCGGCGTGCTCGTTGGGGGCGTAGCGATCCACCAGCAGGCCGCCCAGCCGGGTCTCCATGCCCCGGGGGGTCTGTTCCCAGCGTACGGCCTTGGCGGGCGAGCAGGCGCCGCAGGTGTTGGGCGATTCGCCGGTGACGTAGGAGGAGAGCACACAGCGGCCTTCCACCATCACGCACAGCCCGCCGAAGCCGAACACTTCTATGCTCACCGGGCTGTTCTCCACCACGTGCTGCACCTGGGCGAGGGACAGCACGCGCGGCAGCACCACGCGGCGGATGCCGAAATGACGGTGATAGAAGGCGATGGCCTCGTAGTTGGTGGCGGAGCCTTGCACTGAGAGGTGCAAGGGGAGTTCCGGGTAGCGGTTCGCGGCATAATCGAGCACGCTGATGTCGGCCACGATCAGCGCATCCACGCGCAGTGCCGCTGCCCGGTCCACCGCCGCCTGCCAGCGTGTCCAGCCCTGGGGTTGCGGGAAGGTGTTCAGGGCGAGAAATACGCGGGCGCCCTTGGCGCGGGCATACTCCAGGCCCTTGTCCATGTCCTTGGGGTCGAAATTGAGCCCCGGGAAATGGCGGGCGTTGGTGTCGTCGCGAAAGCCGATATAGACGGCATCGGCGCCGTTGTCCACGGCGGCCTTCAGGGAAGGCAGGTTTCCGGCGGGGCAGACTAGCTCCATGAACGTGACCTCAAAAATACAAGCTCAGACAGTGGTGATTATCTCGTTTCCGGTTTCGGGTTCCGTGAGTGTCGCACGGGCGCGGCGTGCATGCAGTTCCGCGGTGAGCGCGTTGAGCACGCGCCACTTGTGGGCGCACCATTCCGGCGCGAGCAGGAGCTGCGCCGGGGCGGTACCCGTGAGCCGGTGAAACACGATTCCGGGCGGCGTGCGCTCCACCAGGTCGGCCGTGGTCTGTACGTAGGCCGTCAGCGTCCAGGGCCGATACTCCCCGCGCCGCCATTCGTTCGCCAAGGCAGTGCCTTTGACCACGTGCAGCGGGTGGATCTTGAGTCCTTCGGTACCCAGCTCCAGCACCCGGTTCAATGTCGTCTTGGCGTGCCAGGCCGTCTCTCCGGGCAGGCCGAGGATCAGGTGCGTGCAGACGCGCAGGCCGCGCAGATGCGCCGCGCGCACCGCCCGGCGATATTCCGCGAAGTCATGGCCGCGGTTCACCCGGCACAGGGTTTCGTCGAAGGCCGACTGCAGACCCAGTTCCAGCCATACCTCGAATCCCTCGGCCTGATAGCCGGCCAGCAGATCGAGCACGGCGTCAGGCACGCAGTCGGGGCGTGTGCCCACCGACAGCCCGATCACGTCGGGTTCAGCCAAGGCCGCGCGATACAGCCGGTCCAGGTGCGCGGGGTCCGCGTAGGTGTTGGTATAAGCCTGGAAATAAGCAATGAAGCGCCGGGCCCCGGTGCGTTGCGCGATGACCTGACGCCCGGCCGCAATCTGGGTGTGGACCGGCTGCGGTTCTCGCCCGTTGGGGCTGAAGGAGGAGTTGTTGCAGAAGGTGCAGCCGCCCGTGCCCTTGGTGCCGTCGCGGTTGGGGCAGGTGAAGCCGGCGTCGATGGCGATCTTGTGCACCCGCTCGCCATAGCGGTGGAGCATGTACTGGCCAAAGGTGGTGACGTAATCTGACAGGTTCATCAGCCCACCACATCCAGGACCCGGCGTCGGAACCGGACGCCCAGCTTTTCCGCCAGGGTGCGGCATGCTGCGATGTCCACACCCTCCAGACCGTCGATGGCGGTGGCCGTGACCTCCGGCACGTAGCGGGGCGCCTCCTTGAGGAATTCCAGCATCGCCTCGTAGGAGCCTTTCAGCGCAGGGTGGCAGTGACGGTTGTAGACTTCGGCGTTCTGCGCATTCATGGACACGGACAGCGCATCCACCCGTTCCGCCATCTCGGGCAGGACGTTGCGTTTGTGGACCAGATTCGCCAAGCCGTCGGTGTTGATCCGCACTCTGCCTCCGCGGGACTTGATATACTCCGCCACTTCCAGTACCAGCTTCAGCCGCAGGGTGGGCTCGCCATAGCCGCAGAATACGACCTCGCGGTACGCGGCCGGATCGCCGATGGCGGCGATGACTTCCTCCACCGCGGGCCGGTGTTCCAGCGTCAGGTCGTACTCGTGCACATGCCGCGAACCGTTGTGTTTGGGGCAGAAAGCGCACTCCAGCGTGCAGCGGTCCGTGACGTTAAGGTATAAGTTGTCGCCTATGGTGTAGGCGATGGTTTGTTGGTGCATGGTCTGATAAGAAAGTCCTTATGCTGGCCTTGGTGCCATATGGCGTAATTGATACGGATCAAATTAATGAAAGATAAGAAGTCAAGCATGATACTCCGCCTGACCATGGGCATCCTGATGATGCTGGCCTTGGGCCTTGCCCCGGTCGTTTCCGCCGGCGACGGCCCGATTGTCCGATATTCCACTCAAGACCGGTTCGAGTCCGTCAGGGAAAGCGTCGAACTGGCGATCACCGGGCGCGGCATGGTGATTTCCAGCGTCTCGCACGTGGGCGAGATGCTGGAGCGGACGGGCAAGGATCTGGGTGCAACCCGTCAAGTATACCGGCAGGCGGAGATCGTGGAGTTCTGCAGCGCCGCCGTGTCCCGGCGCATGATGGAGGCGGACCCGCACAATATCGTCTCCTGTCCGTTCAGTATCGCGATCTACGTCCTGTCGGAGGAGCCGGATACCGTCTACCTGGCCTACCGCCGCCCCGTCTCGGCTACGCCCGGCAAGAGCGAAGAGGCGCTCCGGGCGGTGGAGGAGCTGCTGGACGGCATCGTTCAGGATGCGCTGGCGTTCTGATGGTGCCGCTCTATACATCAAAAAACAACGCAAAGGCGCGAAGGCGCAAAGGGTATGTGAGGAGTGAGGTGTAGGTCGGGTTGGCGCAGCGTAATCCCACAGATTCCGCCATTGCCGGGTTACGGTCCGACGGCTTAAGCCCGACCTGCATTTAAGATTCTTTGCGCCTCTGCGTTAATCGGTTTTCCGCGCCGGGGCTATGAAGTGCGCTCCCGCGCAATGGCGCGGTGGCCGATGTCGCGGCGGTAATACGCCCCTTCCCAACGGATTTGACGCACCACTTCATAGGCCTTGGCCTGGGCCTCGCCCACGCTGTGCCCCAGGGCGCAGACGCAGAGCACGCGCCCGCCGGCGGTGACAACGGCGCCGTCCTGTTCGGCGGTCCCCGCGTGGAAGACTTTCGTGTCTTCCGAGTCCTGCTGCGGCAGGCCGCTGATCGGGTCGCCCTTGCGGTAGCCTTCCGGATAGCCGCCCGCGGCCATCACCACGCCCAGCGCGGCGCGCGGGTCCCACTGCGCTTCGGCCTGGTCAAGCCGACCGTCCAGCGCCAGTTCGCACAGCTCCACCAGATCGGACTGCAGGCGCAGCATGATGGGCTGGGTCTCCGGGTCGCCGAACCGGCAGTTGTATTCCAGCACCTTGGGCGTGCCGTCGGGTGCGATCATGAGGCCCGCGTACAGAAAGCCCGTGTACGGATGCCCTTCCGCCGCCATGCCGCGCACCGTGGGCTCGATGACCTCGCGCATGACGCGCGCGTGCACTTCAGGCGTGACGACCGGGGCGGGCGAGTAGGCGCCCATCCCGCCCGTGTTCGGGCCGCGGTCGCCGTCGTCCCGGGCCTTGTGGTCCTGGGAGGTGGCGAGCGGCAGCACGTGGGTGCCGTCCACCATGACGATGAAGCTCGCCTCTTCGCCCGTCAGGAACTCCTCGATCACCACCCGGTGGCCCGCCTCGCCGAAGGCATTGCCGGCGAGCATGTCCTGTACCGCGGCGATGGCCTCGTCTTCCGTCTGTGCGATGATCACGCCCTTGCCGGCGGCAAGCCCGTCGGCCTTGACCACGATGGGGGCGCCCGCTTGCCGGATGTAGGCGATGGCCTGGTCGAGATCGGTGAAATTGCCGTAAGCGGCGGTGGGGATGTGGTGGCGGGCCAGGAAATCCTTGGTGAAGGCCTTGGAGCCTTCGAGCTGAGCCGCACCCTTGGTTGGACCGAAGCAGCGCAGGCCCGCCGCCCGGAACGCATCGACGACGCCGAGCACGAGTGGCGCTTCGGGGCCAACGATGGTGAGGCCGATCTGTTGCGTGCGGGCGAACTCCACCAGCGCGGGCACGTCATCCGCGCGGATGGCGACGTTCTCCATCCGGGGTTCGCGTGCGGTGCCGGCATTGCCGGGCGCCACATACACCTTCGTCACCTTGGGCGACTGCGCCGCCTTCCACGCCAGGGCGTGCTCGCGCCCGCCACCGCCGATGATCAGTACCTTCATTTCTTCGTAACCCTTAATAAAGACTCAACGCAAAGACGCGGAGGCGCAAAGAACAATGGTAATGGAGTTGTGGCAAGGCGATCGGCTCGATCCAATCGAGCCGCCTGTGCAGGTCAACGGTTGTAAATCTTGTTCAAAACTTTGCGTTTTTGCGCCTTCGCGTTGCGCAGTTAAAGCCCGTTGGGTAGCTCCAGGCATCAATGCCGGAAGTGGCGCATGCCGGTGAAGAGCATGGCCATGCCGTGTTCGTTGGCCGCGTCGATCACTTCCTGGTCGCGCAGGGAGCCGCCCGGCTGGATCACGGCGGTGATGCCCGCGGCGGCGGCGGAGTCGATGCCGTCGCGGAACGGGAAGAAGGCGTCCGAGGCCATCACCGAGCCCTTCACCTCCAGTCCCTCGTCCGCCGCCTTGATGCCGGCGATCTTCGCGCTGTACACACGGCTCATCTGGCCCGCGCCGATGCCGATGGTCTGGCCGTTCTTGATGTAGACGATGGCGTTGGACTTGACGTACTTCACCACCTTCCAGGCGAACATGAGGTCGCGCAGTTCCTGTTCCGTGGGCGCGCGTCGGGTGACGAGTTTCAGTTCCTGCGCGTGCACCGTCCCGAGGTCGCGATCCTGCACCAGCAGTCCGCCGGTGACGCGCTTGAAGTCGAACATGGGGTGGCGCTCGCTGCTCCACTCGCCGCAGGAGAGGACGCGTACGTTCTTCTTGTGGCCGAGCACGGCCATGGCCTCCTCTTCCACCTTGGGCGCGATGACCACTTCCACGAACTGCCGGTCGATGATGGCCTGGGCCGTGCGTGCATCCAGCGTGCGGTTGAAGGCGATGATGCCGCCGAAGGCGGAGGTGGGATCGGTCTGGTAGGCGCGGTCATAGGCCTCCAGCAGCGTTTCGCCGATGGCCACGCCGCAGGGATTGGCGTGCTTGACGATCACGCAGGCGGGCTCTTCGAAGGACTTGACGCACTCCAGGGCCGCATCGGTGTCCGCCACGTTGTTGTAGGAGAGTTCCTTGCCCTGCAACTGCACGGCGGTGGCAACGCTCGGTTCGTTTTCCTTCAGATCCTGGTAAAACGCCGCCTTCTGGTGCGGGTTCTCGCCGTAGCGCATCTCCTGGACCTTGCGGAATTGCAGCGAGAGCATGCGCGGGAACGGTTCGCGGGTGCCGTCCTTGGTGATGGCGCCCAGGTAATTTGCGATGGCGCCATCGTAGCGGGCGGTGTGCTCGAATACCTTCACCGCCAGGGAAAAGCGCGTGGCGTCGGACACCGCTCCGTTGTTCGCCTCCATCTCGGCGAGCACGGTGTCGTAATCCGCGGCGTCGACCACCACCGTCACTGCGGCGTGGTTCTTGGCCGCAGCGCGCAGCATGGCGGGCCCGCCGATGTCGATGTTCTCGATGGCGGTGGGCAGGTCGCAGTCCGGACGCGCGACGGTTTCTTCGAACGGGTAGAGGTTGACCACCAGCAGGTCGATAGGCGGGATGTGGTGTTCGGCCATGACGCCGTCATCGATGCCGCGCCGGCCCAGGATGCCACCGTGGATCTTGGGGTGCAGCGTCTTCACGCGCCCGTCCATCATCTCGGGAAAGCCCGTGTAGTCGGACACCTCGACCACATCGATGCCGTGGGTCACGAGCAGTTTCGCCGTGCCGCCGGTGGAGAGGATCTCCACGCCGAAGTCCTGCAGACGGCGGGCGAATTCCACGATGCCCGTCTTGTCGGAGACGCTGATGAGCGCGCGTTTGATCATGTCGATGTCATCCCCAATATCAATCCAACCCGTATTGTTTCAGCTTCTTGCGCAGCGTACTGCGGTTGAGGCCCAGAATCTCGGCGGCCTTGGTCTGGTTGCCGCGTGTGTAAGACATCACGGTCTCGAACAATGGTTTTTCCACTTCGCAGATGACCAGACGATACAGGTCACCGGGTGGGTGGCCGTTGAGATCGGCGAAGTACGTCTCCAGTGCGGCCTGGACGGACATGCGCAACGGCTGGGCCTTCTGGCCGAGAACCGACAAGTTACGTTCGGAATTTTCTTGTTCAGTTACGGTGCACATCATGCAGCAAGCTCCTCCTCCCTCGCGAGCCGGTTGAAGAATTCTTGTGTCAAGGCAAGCTGCTGTTCCACGGTTTCCACTTGATTTATCGCGTTGCGGAACGCGGCGCCCCCCGGTTGCCCCTTGCTGTACCAGGAAATGTGCTTGCGGGCGATACGCACGCCCGTGTATTCGCCATAAAAGTTGTAGAGCTTGTGCAGATGCCCAAGCATCAGGTCACGAATCTCCTCCACCGGTGGCTCCGGGAGCCGTTCCCCGGTTCGCAGATAATGGCCGATCTCGCGGAAAATCCAGGGCCTGCCCTGCGCTGCGCGGCCGATCATGATGCCGTCCGCGCCGGTGTGGTCCAGGACATGCTTCGCCTTTTCCGGCGTCGTGATGTCGCCGTTGGCGATGACCGGAATGCGCACCGTTTCCTTGATGGCCTTGATGGTGTCGTACTCGGCCTCGCCGGAATAGCCGCAGGCGCGGGTACGCCCGTGCACCGCCAGCGCCTGTATCCCGGATTCCTCGGCGATACGGGCAATCGTGGTCCCGTTGCGGTGGTTTCGGTCCCAGCCGGTGCGGATCTTGAGCGTGACGGGTATGTCCACCGCGCGCACCACCGCCTCCAGGATGCGCGCCACCAAGGACTCGTCCTGCAGGAGCGCGGAGCCCGCCATTACGTTGCAGATCTTCTTCGCCGGGCAGCCCATGTTGATGTCGATGATCTGGGCGCCGTTGTCGGCGTTATAGCGGGCCGCCTCGGCCATGAGTTTCGGGTCCGCCCCCACGATCTGCACCGAACGGGGCTCGTCCTCTCCCCGGTGGTCCGCGCGTCGCTTGGTCTTTTCGCTGCCCCACAGCAACGAGTTGGACGACACCATTTCGGACACCGCAAGCCCCGCGCCCAGGTTGCGGCACAATTGCCGGAACGGACGGTCGGTAACGCCGGCCATGGGGGCGAGTACGAGATTGTTCGCAAGCTTGTACGGGCCGATTTGCATGGTTCGGGGTCTGCGCCGGAAGACGCCTGAATGCCGCGAAAAGTTACACATGATACCCGTAAAAGAACGGGCCATAAAGCGCCCGGGATGGAGCGCGCCGGGCTGCGCCAAGTCCTGCCCAGGCTGCGCGCCGGCACAAGGCCGCGGACCTTACAGAAACTCGAACTGGAAACCTACGGCATCGCGTCCCGGATCCACCACTTCGAGGACGACATGGACCGGCGTCCGGGGCGATATGCCCTGGCCGATGTCGACGCCATCGCCGAGATAATCCCGCGGCTGCAGACGGCGCTGTGCAACCACGTTGCCCGAGATGTCCGACAGGCTGATCTGCAGGGTCGGATACGGTTGCGTGAACCCGGCATTGTTGACGAACGTGGCATTGATCAGCAGCGCGCCCTTGACCGTGGGATGGCTGTGGATCTGGCGGTGGGTGATCTCCAGGGCGTTCAGGTCGCGCAGCAGCGGAAGCTTGCAGCCCATTTGGACGCACATCTTCTCCAGCCACGGGCGCAGTTCCGGATAACGCGCCAGATCCTCGCGCATGAAATACACGTACTGAAAGATGAGTAGCGCGAGCAGCCCCACGATGGCGAAGCTCCAGGCGGCGGTAGTTCGGCCGGACGGCCTGTGCTCTTCAGGGAGATCCTGCCCGGAGAAGCGGTAGGGCGCCTCCGCCGTTTCTTCGGGGGCGGCGGGCAGGTCAGTTTTCAGGGAGAAGGCGAGATCTTCCGAAGGCTCCCGGGACGCAGCAAAGGCCGGCGCCGGTTCGATGCCCTCCAGGCGTATGGAGGGGATATCGTCATCATCGAGACCGGATGAGGCTGCTTGCAGGTTCGGCTCGTCTTCCGGCGGCAAGGGTGTTTCCGTATGGGGTGATGCGGACGGGACGCCTGCCTCCGCATCGGTGTCGGGCATTGCCGGGTAGTCGTCAAGGACAGCCCTGCCGAGATCGGTCCTGGGCAGTGGCGCGAGGGGCTCTGCATCCGGGTCGGCGGTTTCCTTGGAAGGCGTTAAGGTTTCTGACGCTGACGCGGATCGTGGTGGTTGATCCGCCCGGGGGGGCGGGGCGGTCGTTGCAGTCTCGTGCGCGGCGCCCGGCTGCCTCGGCGGATTCGGCATGTCGCCGGTGGAGGGTATATCCAGCAACCGTTCGTAAAGGCGCGACTTGGCATCAAATACATGGCGGCAGCGGCCGCAGCGCACATGCCCCTGTGCCGCCGCCAGTTCGGGCGCTCCGGTCCGGAAGACAGTCCTGCAGTTGGGGCACTGGGTATACATAGCCTGGGCGCAATGGGTGAAGATGGCGGGACATGAACCATAGCGGAATCGCCGATTCTCGATGTCGCCACAGATGAAATAGTAACCTACGGCCGGTGACCTGTCCCGGTCAGTCGGTGTCCGTCGGTCTGCGTTTCCCCTCCAGGCGTACCCATCCTTCCCGCACAGCCGACGTTTCCATGTCGAACCATGCGGCATACGCCTGTCGGACTTGGTCCGCCTGGGATTCCAGGATGCCGGAGAGGACGATGCACCCGCCGGGGGCGGTCAGGTCGGCCAGGTGTGGAGCCAGGGCGATGAGTGGCTCGGCGAGGATGTTGGCCAGGATCAGGTCCGCGGCGAGCGGCGGTAGCTGGTCAGGCTCGCAAGGGTAAAGATTGCCGGGGGCGATGCCGTTTTTCTGGGCGTTGTCCTCGGTGGCCACCAGGGCCTGGGGGTCGTTGTCCACCGCCCAGACATGGCGGGCGCCCAGTTTCAGCGCAGCGATGCCCAGGATGCCGGAGCCGCAGCCGTAATCGACCACGAGCTTCCTGGCCGGCGGATGGGCGTCGAGCCATTCCAGGCAGAGCGCCGTGGTGGGGTGGGTGCCGGTGCCGAACGCAAGTCCCGGGTCGAGCAGGATATTGATGCCCTGCGGGTCGGGCGCCTCGTAGCCGCTCGGCACGATCCACAGGCGAGAACCGAAGCGCATGGGGTGAAAGTCATCCATCCAGGCGCGCACCCATTCCCGGTCTTCCAGAATTTCCGCCTGGTACGGGGGCAGGGTGGCGACGTGCAGCGTGGCGCACAGTGCCTGCGCGACCGAGCCGGCGTCGGTATCGGCCTCGAACAGGCCCACCACCCGGGTCTGGTTCCACAGCGGGGTCGTGCCCAGGGCCGGCTCGTAGACCGGCTGGTCGGCGGCGTCTTCCAGGGTGACGGAGACCGCGCCGGCCTCCAGCAGCGCCTGTTCGAAGCGGGGCGCTTCGTCTGCGTGGACGTTTAGCGAGAATTGGAGCCAGGGCATGTGGATAAGTGGCAAGCGGCAAGTGTTTGTAACTTGCCGCTTGTTGCTTTTATTTGAGTCCCAGTTTCTTGTGCAGATAGTGGATGTTGGTGCCGCCCGCGATGAAGGCGGCGTCGTTCATGATCTCCTGATGCAGCGGGATGTTGGTTTTGATGCCATCGATCACCACTTCGTTGAGCGCGGTAAGCATGCGTGCGATGGCCAGTTCGCGCGTTTCGCCATAGGCGATGAGCTTGCCGATCATGGAGTCGTAATAAGGGGGCACGCGGTAGCCGTTGTAGATATGGGAGTCGACCCGAATGCCGGGGCCGCCCGGACAGTGAAACTGAGTGATGGTGCCGGGGCAGGGCAGGAAGGTCTGCGGGTCCTCGGCGTTGATACGGCACTCCACAGCATGGCCGCGGAAGAGTACGTCCTTCTGTTGGAAGGATAGCCGTTCGCCGGCGGCGATGCGGATTTGCTCCTTCACGATGTCAATGCCCGTGATCATCTCCGTCACCGGGTGTTCTACCTGGACGCGGGTGTTCATCTCGATGAAATAGAAATTCCCGTCCTGATAGAGAAACTCGAAGGTGCCCGCGCCGCGGTAGCCGATGCGGCGGCACGCTTCCGCACACAATTCGCCCATGGTTCGGCGCTGCTCTTCGGTGATGCCGGGCGCCGGGGCCTCCTCGACCACTTTCTGGTGACGACGCTGCATGGAGCAGTCGCGCTCGCCCAGGTGGACGGCGTTGCCATGCTCGTCCGCCAGCACCTGGAACTCGATGTGGCGCGGGTTGTCCAGGTACTTCTCCATGTACACCGTGTCGTTGCCGAAGGCCGCGGCGGCCTCGGTGCGGGTGAGGGAGATGGCGTTCAGCAGCGTGGCGTCGCTGTGTACGACGCGCATGCCGCGCCCCCCGCCGCCGCCGGCCGCCTTGATGATGACCGGGTAGCCGATCTCGCGGGCCAGCGCCAGGGTTTCGTCCGGGTTGTTGCCCAGTGGTCCGTCGGAGCCGGGCACGCAGGGCACGCCCGCCTTCTTCATGGCGCGGATCGCCGAAACCTTGTCGCCCATGAGTCGAATCGTTTCGGGGCGCGGGCCGATGAAGATGAACCCGCTCTGTTCCACCCGTTCGGCGAAGTCGGCATTTTCCGCCAGGAATCCGTAGCCGGGGTGGATGGCCACCGCGTCGGTCACCTCGGCGGCGCTGATGATGGCAGGGATGTTCAGGTAGCTGTCGATGGAGGGGGCCGGCCCGATGCAGACGGACTCGTCGGCAAGCCGCACATGCTTCAGGTCGCGGTCGGCTTCCGAGTGAATGGCCACGGTCTTGATTCCCAGCTCGCGACAGGCGCGCAGGATACGCAGGGCAATCTCCCCGCGGTTTGCGATTACGATTTTTTCCAGCATCGGCAGTCGTTCAACCGTTCCACGGTAAAGCTACGGAGTGACCGGCGGCAGGCGCGGAAATCCTCGGGCCTGCGCGGCCTGTTTTTTATTCGATGACGAACAGCGGCTGACCGTACTCGACGGGCTGGCCGTTCTCCACCAGGATCGCGGCGATCACGCCGGACTTGTCGGCCTCGATCTGGTTGAGCATCTTCATGGCCTCGATGATGCAGAGGGTATCGCCCACTTCGACGCGTTGGCCGACTTCGGTAAAGGGTTTGGCGCCGGGCGAAGGCGCCCGGTAGAAAGTGCCCACCATGGGAGACTTGACGGTGTGACCGGTCGGCGCACTGGGTGCCGGGGTTTCCGTTTCCTGGGTGACGGTGATGACCGCGGCGCTGTCCTGTCTCGGGGCCGGTACCGGCTGCATCATGACCGGGGCGGTTGCCGCGTGGCGGCTGATGCGCACCGATTCCTCTCCCTCCTTGATCTCGATCTCGGCGATGCCCGATTCTTCCAGGAGTTCGATCAGCTTCTTGATTTTGCGAATGTCCATAGCAACCTGTTGTTATGCCTTGGTAGACAGATATTGAAGGGCCGCCTGCAGAGCGAGTTCATACCCCAGCGCGCCAAGACCGCTGATGACGCCCACCGCCCGGTCGGAAAAGTAGGAGTGGTGGCGGAACGGTTCGCGGGCGTAGACGTTCGACAGGTGCACTTCAATGTACGGGATGTTGACCGCTGCCAATGCGTCGCGCAGTGCGACGCTAGTATGGGTGAAAGCGGCGGGATTGATGATGATGAAGTTAACGGATTCCTGTTGCGCCCTGTGAATCCGCTCAATCAATTCGTGTTCGGCGTTACTCTGGAAGGTCATTACCCGGTGGCCGGCCGCAGCAGCCAACTGCTCCAGGCGGGTGTTGATTTCCGCCAGGCCGGTGCGGCCGTAGTGCTGCGGTTCGCGGGTTCCCAACAGGTTCAGGTTGGGGCCGTTCAAGACCAGGAGGGTAGCCATGCTGCCTCTAAGACCGTGCCGTGGTGAGTCATTTGGTGAGTGTCCTTGCCCCGCGACGACGGGTGCTGTCCTTCCGGAGTCGTCCGATGGCGGGCCGACGGTTGGCGCATATTCTGCTGAATGGAGGTGGGATTGTCTACAACTGTAGATGTTTGGTGGCGTTTGCGGCAAATTCCCCGAAGATGGCCGAAAATGCCAATGGACCGGGTCTGGTTGGCTGGATGGGCGGTTATAGCAGACCGGCCAGGACCTTCTCGGCCTCTTCCAGGGTCAGTTCCCCGGCCTGCACGGATACAATGTGGCCCTGCCGATCCACAACGACCGAGTAGGGAAGCGCCCCCAGGCGGTTGCCATAGCGTTGGGCGATCTCGATGGCGTCCTGCTCGCCGGTGAGAATGGGATAGTTGATGCCCATGGTATCCACGAAATCCCGCACCGGTTCTTCCCGGTCGATGGCAATCCCCACGATCTGAAAGCCGCGCGCCGCGTATTTTTCCTGCAATTCAATGAAGGCGGGGATCTCGCGCTGGCAGGGTGGGCACCAGGTGGCCCAGAAATTGATCAGCAGCACCTGTCCGTCCCATTCCCGGATGTTCCGGGAGGTTCCGGCCAGATCGGTCAGGGTGAATTCGGGACGGATCTCAGGCACGCCGTCATGCAGGCGCGCCGGTTCTGATCCGTCCGCGGTTACCTGATTCAGTTTCTGGTACAGGGCGAATCCCCCGGCCCCGCTGGCGACGGCGAGCGCCAGGGCGACCGATATCAGCCTGGAATTGGACGAGGACATGATCTCCCCAAGGTATCCGGTTATTGCAGGGCCTGTTCCGCGTGGGCGCGGAACCGTTCCGCCTCCATGAATCCCACCACGCGGTAGTTGCGGCGTTCCTGCCCATCTTTTCCGAAAAAGAGTATCGCCGGCGGTCCGATCAAGCCATAGGCCTTGGCCAGTTTCTGATCGCTATCATCCCAGGCCGTGACATCCGACTGCAACAGTACGGCCGTCGCCAGTGCCTGGCGCACGCCGGGGTCCGAAAAGGTGTACTTTTCGAGCTCCTTGCAGGACACACACCAGTCGGCGTACAGATCGAACATGACGGGGCGGCCTGCGCTCCTGGCGGCCGCCAGTTCCCGCTCCAGCTCGGGCAGGCCCTTCACCTGTTTGAACATGGATTCGGTCCCCGCCATCGGGTTGCCGCCCGCGTTGGCGGCCACCAGGTTGATTCCGCGCAGGGGCTGGAACATGTCCGAACCCCCCCCGGCCGCGCCGACCGTGAGCAGGGCGCCGTAGATCAACATCACCAGCCCGACGCCTTTCCACAGCTTGCGCCATCCGGTGGCGTCCGGCCCCAGTTGTTCCAGGGCGCCCATGTAGATGGCGGAGACGATCAGCAGGGCGGCCCACAGCAACAGGGTGACCGGGCCGGGCAGGATGCGCTCCAGCATCCAGATGGCGACACCTAGCATGAGGACGCCGAACACGGCCTTGATGGTATTCATCCAGCCGCCGACCTTGGGAAGCAGTTTGCCGGCGGAGGTGCCGATGGCGAGCAGCGGCGCCCCCATGCCCATGCTCAGGGCGAACAGGGCGATGCCGCCCAGGACCGCGTCGCCGGTCTGGCCGATGTAAATGAGCGCCCCGGCCAGCGGCGCTGCCACGCAGGGACCGACGATCAGCGCCGACAGGAAGCCCATGATGCCCACGCCCACCAGGGTGCCGCCCTGCTGGCGGTTGCTGATCTCGGTGAGCTTGCTCTGGATGCTGCTCGGCATCTGCAGGTCGTAAAAGCCGAACATGGACAGGGAGAGCAGCACGAAGATGCCGGCGAACGAGCCGAGTATCCAGGGGTTCTGGAAAGTGGCCTGCAGGTTGCTGCCGAACAGACCCGCCACGACGCCGGCCGCGGTGTAGGTCAAGGCCATGGCCAGTACGTACACCAGCGACAGGGTAAAGCCTTTGCGCGCGGTGAGCCCTGCGCCCTGCCCGACGATGATGCTGGAGAGGATCGGGATCATGGGGAACACGCAGGGCGTGAGGGAGAGCAGCAGCCCAAATCCGAAGAAGGTGATGATCGTGAGCAGCGTGCTGCCAGCGGCAAGCCGCGACGCGATCTCATCCTGCTCGGACAGCGGTGGCTGTGGCGCTGTCTGCGCGGCCGTTGCGGGGAGCGATGTACCGGGCAGCGTCAGGTTCACGGTTTTGGTCATCGGCGGATAGCAGATGCCCGCCTCGGCACAGCCCTGGTAGGTGGCCTGGAGCGTGAGGCTTGCGGGGATGGCGCCGGCAGTGGCCTGAACGGGCAGCCGTGCCTCAAGTTCCCGGTAATAGACCTCCTGGCGGCCGAAGTACTCGTCTTCCTTGATCTTGCCTGCCGGCAATTCCGCCTGGCCGAGTGTTACGCCGTCGACTCCCTTCAGCTCGAACGCCAGCTTGCTGCGGTACAGGTAATAGCCGTCGGCGATTTCCCAGCGCACCAGGAGCGCGTCCGCAGCCGGGGCCGTGGCGGAGAAGACGAACGCCTGGTCCGGCTCCAGGAATTCGTCCTGGGCGCCGCCCAGCCCCAGACCCGAGCCGAGTTTGGCCAGCCCGGCCAAGATGCCGCTGCGTGCCGCCGGTTGCGACGGGGCGGTGGCCGGCTGGAGCGCGGGAAGCTCGACGCGAACCTTTTGGGTCAGGGGCGGGTAACAGACGCCGATATCGGCACAGCCCTGGGAGCTGGCGGTGATCTCGATGGCATCGGTGGCTGCGCCCTGCACGGGAATTTCGACCGCGACACGCTGGCGGTAGGTTTCCACCTCGCCGAAGAACTCGTCCTGCTTGATCTTGCCCGGCGGGATGTTCGGCGTCCCCAGTGTTACGCCCGGTGAGTCGGACTGGAAGCGGAACTTGTCGCGGTACATGTAGTAGCCGTCCGCAATGGCCCATTCCACCACCACGGTGGCGGCATCCCTGGCGCTGGCCTTGATCTGGAACGCCCGTTCCGGTTCCAGC
>JBAYZB010000004.1:0-44171 GCA_041672765.1 Gammaproteobacteria bacterium
CTTCAACAGCGCCTGCTCCCAGGCGTGATCGCGATTGCGAAACAGCGGCGTGCCGGACTTGAGCCCGGTCAGGGCGCTGACAGGCTCGTTGGGAAACACCCGCCACACCTCCCCTGCCCGCTCGACACGATTGACCTTGGTGCCGCAGACCTCCCGCTTGTGCATGTAGCTCAGGCCGTCGCCGTTGTTGAGGGGCTCCGTCGCCTCCACCTCGAACCAGTCGGGCCCAAGCCGGGTAACGGTGCCGATGGGCACGCCGCGGAAGCTGGGCGCGTCGAAGGCGCCGATGTCGCCCCGGCGGCCGTTGACAAAGTAATCGGTGGCGCCGCGGTGGAAGGTCTTGTCGGGATCGGGCTTGAAGGTGAAGGCGCTGCGGCCGCTGGAGGACCGCGCCAGCTCCGGCCGCCGTTCGAGGATGCGGTCCAGCAGCAGGCGGTAATGGGCCGTGATGTTCTTCACGTAGGGCGCGTCCTTGTAGCGGCCCTCGATCTTGAAGGAGCGGATGCCGGCGTCGACGAGGGCCTCCAGGTTGGCGCTCTGGTTGTTGTCCTTCAGCGAGAGCAGATGCTTTTCGTAGGCCACCACGGCGCCGCTACTATCGGTCAGCGTGTACGGCAGACGGCACGCCTGCGAGCAGTCGCCGCGATTCGCGCTGCGCCCCGTCTGGGCATGGCTGATGTAGCACTGCCCCGAGAAGGCGACACACAGGGCGCCGTGGATGAAGAACTCGAGCGTGGCGTCGGTGGCGGCATGGATGGCCCGGATCTCGGACAGGGAAAGCTCGCGGGCCAGGACGAGCTGCGAAAAGCCCACGTCCGCCAGAAACTTCGCCTTCGCCGGCGTGCGGATATCCGCCTGCGTGCTGGCATGAAGCGCCACTGGGGGCAGGTCCAGCTCCAGCAGGCCCATGTCCTGCACGATCAGGGCGTCGACACCCGCCTCGTACAGCTCCCAGACAAGCTTGCGGGCAGGCTCCAGCTCGCTGTCGTGGAGGATGGTGTTAACTGTGGCGAACACGCGCGCGTGATACCGGTGGGCGAAGACGGCCAATGCCGCGATGTCCGCCACGCTGTTTCCCGCATTCGCCCGCGCCCCGAACAGGGGGCCGCCGATGTACACCGCGTCGGCGCCGTGGAGGATGGCCTCGCGGCCGATGTCGGCGGTCTTGGCGGGGGCGAGCAGTTCGAGGTGATGCGCTGGCAGGCTCATGGCGGAAGCGTCGTCGGACGGAACAGGAATTCCGCGGCCCGCTTAGGGCGGGCGGGGCCGATATTGTTTCATGTCCGCAGGCCGGAGTAAAAACGAAATGGGCAGGAACGCGCCGCGTTTACGGAGCAGGGGGACACGCACGCTTCAACGGCGCGTGCAGATGGCGCATAATCGACGTGCACGCGGCACCGCTAAAACAAGAAGATCGGGAGGTTTGTCATGTCGCATACACTCCAAGAACCGGCAATGAACCAACGGCTCGTC
This sequence comes from Gammaproteobacteria bacterium, assembly GCA_041672765.1. Taxonomy (GTDB): domain Bacteria; phylum Pseudomonadota; class Gammaproteobacteria; order JBAYZB01; family JBAYZB01; genus JBAYZB01. Next base: position 1,474 of record JBAYZB010000004.1, read on the forward strand.
ACATTGCGACGGCGCTTGTCCTGGCGTGTCATCGCTTCATTACTTCCGGCCATACCGCGCGCCCGTGCCCTCCTTGCCCTATGGCTGGCTTTGCTTGCCGGCTTTTCGCTTCCTGCCCATGCCCTGCCCGAGGGTTTCGTCTATCTCTCCGACGTTGCGCCCCGGGTGCTGATCGACGCGCGCTACGCGGGCTCCGACAACTTCGTCGGCCGGCCCGTGGACGGCTATCGGGCCAACACCGTGATCCTCACCCGGCCGGCGGCGGAGGCCCTGGCGGCGGTGAGCGAGGAGCTGGCCGCCTTCGGCCTGGGCCTCAAGGTCTTCGACGGCTATCGGCCGCAGCGGGCGGTGAACCACTTCGTGCGCTGGGCGGCAGACCCGGCCGACCACTCCACCAAACCGCGCCACTACCCGAACGTGGACAAGGCCCATCTGTTCCGGGATGGCTACATCGCTGAACGCTCGGGCCACAGCCGGGGCAGCACGGTGGACGTGACCTTGGTGGATCTGAAGGACGGGACGGAGCTTCCCATGGGCACGCCCTTCGACTATTTCGGACCGGAGTCCTGGCCCTCCTATGCGAACCTGCCGGCGGAGCAGCGCGCCTTTCGGGCGCTGTTGCAGCAGGTCATGGTGCGACACGGCTTCCGCCCCCTCAAAGAGGAGTGGTGGCACTTCACCCTGGAGAACGAGCCCTATCCGGATACCTATTTCGACTTCCCGGTGGAATAGCCGGCGTGGCGTGGGCTGTCCCGGCGTTCACGCTTGCTTGACACGCATCTTCGCGCGATCCGCCGTGGCGCACAGGGTCTATCATTGCCTGTAGTCGGAGGACGAGCGAGGTTTTCTGCAAAAAAGGCGGATATCGCGGCGGTCCACGCCGATTCACGGGCGATCCGCGTCGCCGCCAACGAATGGGCCTTGTCGTCGCCGTATGTCACGCCTGATCCGCTGGCCCGCGTTGGTGCTGGCCTATCTGTTCCTGGGGCTTGCCGTCATCGGCATCGCCCTGCCCGGCCTGCCCACGGTGCCGTTCCTGCTGCTGGCGGCGTGGTTCGCGGCGCGCGGCTCGAAGCGGCTGCATCGCTGGCTTTACGCCCATCCCCGGTTCGGCGCCCTGTTGATCGATTGGGAACAGCAAAGGGCAATTTCGCGCTGCAACAAGCGGGCGGCCGTCGCGCTGCTCGCACTGAGTTGGCTCATCATGTATTGGCGCATCGACAACGGCTGGCTGCTGGCGGCACTGGCACTGTTGTTCGTATCGGTCGCCCTGTTTCTGTGGACCCGACCGGAGCCGCACTGACTCGCGGCAGGGCGATGCAGCCGCAGGACTTATTCGTCACGCCCGTCACCGGCGCAGAAGCGTTTTACCCGTACATCACACCGTTACATTTACGTCTCGCTCTGCTATGGTACTTATCGCTTCAGGAATCCGGCTTCACTCTTGCACCATGCGGCGTGCAACGGCGTACGTATGGCGAAAAAATGGCCGGCGGTCGCGTTTCTGTCGTTGCGGAATCGAAGCCGCTGTTTCACATGATGTACAGGATTACTCCCATGAATGACATCAAACGAATCCTTTTAGTCCTCGACAGCGAGAAACAACAGCAATTCCTGCTGGATCAAGTGGCGGCCCTCGCCCGCGGTGCCGATGCCCAGGTCACCCTGCTGGCAACGGCGGGCGAACTGCAGGTTCCGTTGACTGTGGCGATGGAAGCCATCGAGCTCGAGGAGCTCGTCACCAAGCATCACACGGAACAGCTGGAATCAGCGGCCGCGATCCTGGAGAAAGCCGGTGTCCGCACGGCGATCAAGGTAGCCTACGGAAAGCCGTTCATGGCGATCATCCGTGAAGTGATCCAGAACGGTTTCGACATTGTGGTCAAGGCGGCCGAGGGGCAGGAAGGGGCGCGACGGATCTTGTTTGGCGGGACGGACATGCAGTTGCTGCGCATGTGCCCGTGCCCGGTCTGGATCGTGAAACCGGGCAGCACCGATGGTATCCGCAGCATCATGACCGCCGTGGACCTGGTGCCGCACGACGAGGAAAAAAACCGGCTCGCCACCAAGATACTCCACTGGGGAGGCCGCCTCGCCGCACTCACGGGGGCGAAGCTGCACGTGCTGCATGCCTGGCAGATTTACGGGGAAGCGACCATGCGCCGCAGGATGGCCCCGGTTGCCGTCCTCGACAAGCTCGCACAGGATGAACAGCGAAGACACCGCCAACTGCTGGAGGAGGCTCTGGCCAAGGCCGGCCTCGACGAAAAGACCGTCGAGATCCACTTCCACAAAGACGACGCCAGGGAACTGATCCCCGCCGTAGCGAACAAAAGCCAGATCGATCTCCTGCTGATGGGCACGATCGGCAGAACCGGGATACCGGGATTTTTTATCGGCAACACGGCGGAGTCCGTACTGCACGCCGTCAACTGCTCGATTCTCGCAATCAAGCCGGACGGATTCGTCAGCCCCGTCAAACTGGATGACGATTGACTTCGGGACAGCGCCGCGGCATCGAGCAGCCCGTCGCGCATGGCGGCCATGCCCTCGATGCCGCGCCGGGACGCCACCCAGTCTGACCGGGCTGGCGGACACAGGAAACGATGGAGACCGGTGAGCAGGTCGGGTGATACGGGGCGTGCGTCGGATTACACCGGCCGCGCCCTACGGTGCGGAATGATTCCGGAGAGAATTTGGAGCGGGAAACGAGACTCGAACTCGCGACCCCAACCTTGGCAAGGTTGTGCTCTACCAACTGAGCTATTCCCGCTTGAAGGCGCGCCATTTTAATGAGTTGCGCGTGGCTGTCAAGGCTTGTCGCAATGCCGGGAGCCACACGGCTCCCGATTGGGGAGCCCGGGGCGTGTTTCCGTATCGCCACCTGCCTCGTCCGTTTGCTGATCACGGCGATGCAGCCGTCGCATCCTTGTGCGTCTTGACCAGCGTCCCGGAGGGATCGGCATAACAGTTGAAGCGGTACGTCGTTTCGGCACCGTCCGCGCCCATTTCGCCTATTTCCACCCCTTCTACGTAGAAGCCGTTCCTGGTTTCGTGGACCGCGCCCTCGTCGCGCACGCGCGCATAGGCGGGGTGCGTTGCGGCATCCAGGGCGGCACTTCGGCACGCCTCAGCGGCCGCGTAGCGGTCCGGTGCGACGACGCGCTGAAACCAGCGGTTCACCGCCGGGACTTCTTCCTTGAGGATGAGCAGGCCGATCAGCGCTATGACGAGGAAAGGCAGAAAACGTCCGGACTTGCGCCGTTTTTCAGGCCGCTGAGCGGGAACCCGATGCTCCATGCCTTACCCCGGGGTGATGCTTGCAAAATGATCGGGGGGACGGATCCCGCCCAATCGTTGATCAACGCTTTCCCTTGGCCCCGGTTTTTTTCTCCTCCGGTGCCCCGGCCTTCTCGATGGCCTCCAGCAGTGCGCTGTCCAGCGCCGGTACCGCCGCCAGGCTTTCCTTGTCCTGCGCCAGCGATTCCAACTGATCGCGCAGAGAGCAGCACAGGGTGTGCAGTTCGCGATAGCGCGCGGCCAGTTGCACAGCGTTCTCCTGCACGGCCTTCAGCTCCTTGACGCTCTGCTCCAGCCTGCCCTTGTCCTTGCGCAACGCGGCGGCCTCTTCTTCCGCCCGCTTGCGCGCGTCGGACTCGTCCTTCTTCTGCTTGTTGAGCGCCTTCAGCTTCTTCACCACGTTTTCCGGCGTATCGGACAAGGCGGCGTTGATGGCCTTGAGCGCGCGCTCCTTCTCCCCCAAGCGCTCCTTGAGATTGCTCACCTCACTGGCCGCACTGCTGCGTATGTCGCTGATCTGCTGTTGGAGCTTCTGCTGGCTGGCGAGCGCCTCGGCGTGGGCGGCTTCGGCAGCCTGGAGAGCCCTCTGGCTGTCCGCCAGCTTCTTCTCCACCTCCGCGACGGCAACCTTGGCCTGCTCCTGGGCCTTGCTGACATTGACGTCGGCCTCGATGGAGCGTTTGATCGCCACCTCCAGCGCCTGTTTGAGCTCTTCCGGCGAGCAGTCCGGATCGAGTTTCAGGGCATCGGTAGCAGCCCGTATCAACAACTGTTTACTGATTGCAAGGTCTTTCCAAACTTTGAGTTGCAATTCCAATTCGGTTTCGGCCACATGCACTCCTGAGTTTCGGTAGTTTCAAAAAACGATCAAATTCGTGAAGGCGGAATATTAGACCAACTTAATAATCAGGGACAGGTTACGATTAATGTGGTTATTGGATCAGCATGCGAAACGACAATCTGTCCTGCACTTTTCATCCCAGATCCGCCTCATAGGGAACCTCAAAACTAGCCCTCAACCCTTCTTCATCTTGTGAGGAACCGCTTGCAGGGCTGCAGACGGTGGAGCAGTTCCAAAGCGTTGGCGAGGGTGTAAGAGTGAAGGCTACGTTCTTTGACCCACGGCTAATCACATTGGGATTTCGCCCGCCCACCAGCGCTGAAGGGGGCAATCAATTGAGGAAAAAGCATCAATAGATGGTTATGGATGGATCTGCTCCACCATCTTAAACGTTATACCAACATTACTAAGGCCTACCGACCGCCAACGGCCCACTGTCACCCAACGGGTTACGAGCATTCACCCACGCCAACCGGACTTTGCCGGACAGGGCTGACCGGCCCCATCGTCCACCGGGGTGACATCGACGGCGCGCTCCCAATTCTCGGGCTGCAGCAGCGCATGGCAATGGCGTTGTGCGAGGAGCGCGAGCATGGCCGTATTGCCCACTACCAGGGCACGGCCGAGACCGTGCCGCGGCTCGTCAGGATCGAGGAACTGGCGGGTGACGATATCGGCGAAGGCCTCGCCGATGGCATCGCGCGCCGCCTGCGCGATGGCGCGCGCCCGCGCCGGGGACTCGGTGGCGGCCTCGAGACGCGAGAGCACGTCGGCACCGAAGGCGCCCTGCGGATTGAGGCCGCTGCGCGCGGCTACGCGTTTGGCGGCCTGCAGATCCCACAGCGCCACCCGGATGAAGGTAGTGCCAAGGTCGACGGCAAGGCCGTAGCGCACGGCGGAGGGCACGCCCCGCGGCGGCGCAATGGCGACGTTTTCGTATTCGGGCAGACTGCGCCAGCGGGATTTCGGCGCGGGACTGAGCAACCTGACCCGCAACGAGGTCCGCGGCCGAATCTGGCACGCGAGCCGCACGCCGGCGGCTTGTTGTGCCGGTGAGAGGCGATGGATTTCCGCTGCGGTAAGCGGATCGATCGCACCTTCTTCAATACGCACCAGGCAACGGCCGCATACACCGACACCGCCGCACGCGGCCTGCACCCGGTGTTCCGTCGTGTCGAGGATCTCGCGCAGGGACGGGCCCGGCGCAAAGGGGACGCAAACGTCGCCGCTTGCCAGCACCACGCAAAGCACCGCAGCCCGGTCACTCACCAGGTCCATCGCGCGCGCCTCATTCTCCCGCCCCATGGACGGTGCTTCACCCCCGCGATGGATGGTCTTGTATTACCAGATGACGCATCTTCAGCTCATCGGTATACAGTCGAACACTCATGCTCCCGGGCATGAACGGCCGGAAATTCCGTATCACTCATGTCGATCCGCGCTGGATCCAGGACATATCCAACCGTTGAGCCTGTTGGAAGGTCCGACACGGAGGAATTGCATGAAACGGCGATCTCCAGGAATCAAAAAGTTAGAGCACCGCGTTTTCTATCGCATGAATTCTCCTACAGACTCGACCACAACCCTAACCGGTTGTAGCCGCACTCGCCCTGACAAATATCAATTTTAGGTGGGTGGCGATGCCGCTCTCGAGTTCCGGCCTACGAGGCTCTTCAACTCAGCCTCCCCGCGCTATCTTCGATCCTGCTCGTTCGTTCGGCACGCCGGCCTTCAGCCGCGATTTCCTTGGGCCAATCGACCATTCCTGCAGGCTGGCGGGAGGGACGGATAGCTCGTTGCACCCGGGACTGCGCGGTCCAGGTTCGACGCGGCACATTACGGCGGGCAATCACCGTCGAAGTAGCAGACCCGGTGGACCGCATAGCGGTAAAAAAGGGGGGGCGGGATCCCAAGCGCGGTAGCGCGCCTTCCCGACCGCAATGCTGCATGCCCGGCTGGATAGAGTGTACCGACAGGACGCACGAATCCCGCAGCCCCCTGCCGACGCCGATCCGGGTGTATCGAGCTCTCGCGCGATGAGCGCCGAAGGAAGTGCTAACCGACTGAGGAGAAAAGGAAATACATGGTGGCTACGGGTGGATTCGAACCACCGACCCCAGCATTATGAGTGCTGTGCTCTAACCAGCTGAGCTACGTAGCCGCTACGAAAACACGGGAGCGGGCCTTGCCCGCAAGGAAGGGCGGTATTTTCGTCAACGTGGGCCTCGGTGTCAAGGCGTGGCCATCGGCCAACGCTAGACGTTGAAGCGGAAATGGATGACATCGCCATCCTGGACGATGTAGTCCTTGCCTTCAAGACGCCACTTGCCCGCTTCCTTGGCGCCCTGCTCGCCGCCGTACTTGATGAAGTCGTCGTAGCCGATGACCTCGGCGCGGATGAAGCCCTTTTCGAAGTCGGTGTGGATCTTGCCCGCGGCCTGGGGAGCGGTAGCGCCCACGGGGATGGTCCAGGCGCGTACTTCCTTCACGCCGGCGGTGAAGTAGGTCTGCAGCCCAAGCAGGCGATAGCCGGCGTGGATCACGCGGTTCAGGCCCGGCTCGTCCAGGCCCAGTTCGGCCAGGAATTCGGTCTTGTCCGCCTCGTCCAACTCGGCGATCTCGGATTCGATGGCGGCACAGACCGGCACCACTTCGGCGCCTTCCTTGGCCGCCAGTTCGCGCACCTGCTCCAGGTACGGGTTGTCGTGGAAACCGTCCTCGGCCACGTTGGCGATGTACATGGTGGGCTTCAGGGTGAGCAGGTTCAGATCCTGAATCAGTTTCAGCTCGTCCTCGCTCAGCTTGAGAGTACGCGCCGGGGTGCCGGTGTTGAGGCATTCGCGCACACGCTCCAGCAACTGCTTGCGGGCGATGGCCTCCTTGTCGCCCGCCTTGGCCGCGCGCTCGGCACGGGCCAGGTTGCGCTCGACCGTGTCGAGATCCGCCAGCGCAAGCTCCAGGTTGATGGTCTCGATGTCGGCGACCGGATTGACGCGCCCGGCCACGTGCACCACGTCCGGATCCTCGAAGCAGCGCACCACCTGGGCGATCGCGTCCGTTTCGCGGATGTGCGCCAGGAATTGATTGCCCAGCCCTTCGCCCTTGGAGGCGCCCGCCACCAGGCCGGCGATGTCCACGAACTCCATGGTGGTGGGCAGAACCCGCTGCGGCTTGACGATCTCGGCGAGTTTGTCCAGGCGCGGATCGGGCATGGGCACGACGCCCACGTTCGGCTCGATCGTGCAGAAGGGATAGTTCGCCGCGGCGATGCCGGCGCGGGTCAGCGCATTAAAGAGCGTGGACTTGCCGACGTTGGGCAGTCCGACGATTCCGCATTTGAAGCCCATAACTTAAGTTCCAAGTAGCAAATTCCAGGTGGCAAGCAAAAGCAGCAAGTGCCGACGGGCAAATGGTTTTCCTGTCACTTGCCGGCGGTTACTTGTCACTTTTTCGAATGCAGGCGGTGCATCGCCTTTTCGAAGCCGCCCTCGACGATCAGGGGAAAGACGTCCGCCGCCTCGTCGATGGTCTGCAGGATGAGTTCCTCGTCCTGTTTCGACGGGCGGTTCAGCACGTAGCCCACCACCTGATGACTGTTGCCGGGGTGGCCGACGCCGATACGCAACCGCGCAAAGTCGCTGCTGCCCAACCGGTTGACGATATCCCGCAACCCGTTGTGTCCGCCATGCCCGCCGCCGCGCTTGAGGCGTACCGTGCCGGGCGGCAGGTCGATCTCATCGTGTACGACCAGAATGGCCTCGGGCGGGATCTTGTAGAAACCGGCCATGCTGAGAACCGCCTGGCCGCTGCGGTTCATGAAGGTGGCGGGCTTGAGCAGCCAGTATTCGCGGCCGTCCAGGGAAAGTCGGGCGGTTTCGCCGAAAAACTTCGGTTCTACCCTGAAAGTGCAGCCGTGCCGCCGCGCCAGTTCATCGAGAAACCAGAAGCCCGCGTTATGGCGGGTGCGCTCATAGGTGGGGCCGGGATTTCCCAGCCCCACGACGAGCAGGATAGAGGGTGCCGAAGCAGCCATGGCACTTGATCTCCCACGACACCCGTTGCCGATGGCTTATGCCTCGGGCGCGGCCTCACCGGCAGCTTCTTCATCTTCCGCCGCCGCCATGCGACCGCCGTGAATCGTGGCGACGACCGGATCCTGACCATGGGCAGGTTCCACGAACGCCACGCCCTCGGGCAGCTTGACCTCGGACAGGCGAATGGACTCGCCCAGGTTCAAGTTGGAAACGTCCACCTCGATGAATTCGGGCAGATCCTTGGGCAGGCACTCCACCTCGGCATCGACCATCGCACGGAACACCATGCCGCCGCCCTGCTTGACGCCCGGCGCCACATCCTCGCCCAGGAAATGGAACGGCACATTGACGCGGATCTTCTCGGATTCGCTCACGCGCTGCAGATCGATGTGCAAGATGACGGGCTTGGCCGGATGACGCTGCACATCGCGCAGCACGGCCTTTTCAGACCGGCCGCCGAGGTTGATCTTCAGCACATGGGCGTAGAACGCCTCGTGCTGCAGCGCACGCACCAGTTCGTCATGGTTGAACGAGACCGGGGTAGGTTCCTTGTCCATGCCATAAATGATGGCTGGCACCCGGTTCGCGCGACGCAGGCGGCGGCTCGCACCTTTCCCCTTGTCGCTGCGCAGTTCGGCATTGAGTTGGAAATCGACCATCGTGTTTTCTCCTCAGAACAAAAATACCGCCCACAGGCGGCACGTGTTGCCTTCCCCGCGACCAGGGTCGGCAATGAAAAAGTGATCAGTTGCAGGTTGCAAGTTACAAGACAACACGCTTGATCACTTGCCCCTAGCTACTTGTCACTCATTCAACCCCTTCAATCCATAAACAGCGAACTGACCGATTCTTCCCGGCTGATGCGCAAGATCGTCTCGGCCAGCATCTCGGCAATACTGAGTTGACGAATGCGCTTACACGCCCTGGCCTCCGGCCGTAGCGGAATGGTATCGGTCACCACCAGTTCATCGAGCTGCGAGCGCTCCAGGTTCCCGATGGCGTTGCCCGACAGTACCGGATGCGTGCAATACGCCACCACCCTCGCGGCACCATTCTCCTTGAGCGCGCGCGCGGCCTCGCACAAGGTCCCGGCGGTATCCACCAGGTCGTCCACCAGCACGCAGGTCTTGCCCTCCACGTCGCCGATGATGTGCATCACCTTCGCTTCGTTCGGGCGCGGACGCCGTTTGTCGATGATCGCCAGGTCGGCATCGTCCAAACGCTTGGCCACCGCCCGGGCGCGCACCACGCCGCCCACGTCGGGCGACACCACGATGAGGTTGGGATACTTCTGGCGCCAGATGTCGCCCAGCAGGATCGGCGAGGCGTAAACGTTGTCCACCGGCAGATCGAAGAAGCCCTGGATCTGATCGGCGTGCAGATCCACCGTCAACACGCGGTTCGTGCCCACGCTTTCCAGCATGTTCGCCACCACCTTGGCGGTGATCGGCACACGCGCGGAGCGCGGCCGGCGGTCCTGGCGCGCGTAACCGAAATAGGGAATCACCGTGGTCACGCGCTGAGCCGAGGCGCGGCGGATGGCATCCACCATCACCAGCAGTTCCATCAGATTGTCGTTGGTCGGCTGGCAGGTGGGCTGCACGATGAAAACGTCCTTGCCACGGACGTTCTCCATGATCTCCACCATCACCTCGCCGTCGCTGAAGCGACTGACGAGCGCCTTGCCCAACGGCAGCTTGAGGTGATTGACGATATTGATCGCCAGTTGCGGGTTGGCATTACCCGCAAAGATCATCATCCTGCTATCGGGCACGGCGGATTACCACTCTAGTTATGTACTCGGCACTTGAAGTTGGCTGGGGTGCCAGGATTCGAACCTGGGTATGCTGGAATCAAAATCCAGTGCCTTACCGCTTGGCGACACCCCAATAAAAACGACTGAACGTTAAGGATTGAGCACCTGAGCCCCAGATCGTCACTCAGTCCTTAATGCTCAGTCGATCCAATAAGGGAGAATGATTCAAACCCTTGGCCACAAATCCCCGCCATGCTGCGGGAAGCCGCTCCAGCACTGCGCGCGCCTGCTCCTCCGTGGCGAAAGGAGCGAACACGCATGCCCCGGTTCCCGTCAGCCGGGCCGGGCCGAAGGCCGACAGCCAGCGTTGCGCTTCCGCGATCTCGGGGTAACGCGCGAACACCACCGCTTCGCAATCGTTACGACACAAACCCGAGAGAAAGTCCGATATTGTGACCGGCCGCGAATTGCGTGTCAATTCGGATGCAGAGAATATGGCGGCCGTGGAGACGGTAACGGGCGGCTCGATCACCACGTACCAGGGCTCCTCCAGGTTCACGGGAACCAGCCGTTCGCCGACGCCTTCCGCCCAGGCGGCCCGCCCGCGGACAAAGACCGGCACGTCGGCGCCGAGACGCAGCCCCAGCTCGGCCAGGCGATCCACCGACAGGTTTAGCCCCCACAGCTCGTTGAGGGCCACCAGCGTGGTGGCGGCGTCGGAACTGCCGCCCCCCAGGCCGCCGCCCATCGGCAGCCGCTTTTCGAGCCGGATGTCCACGCCGAGCCGCGTTCCACCCGCCTCCTGCAACAGGCGTGCGGCGCGCACCGTCAGGTCATGGTCTTCCGGCACGCCTGGAAGCGGGTCGATCCGACGCACGATCCCATCCTGCCGCACCTCGAAATGGAGGGTGTCGCACCGGTCCAGGAACTGAAAGATGGTCTGAAGCTCGTGATACCCGTCGGGCCTGCGGCCGACAATGTGCAGGAACAGGTTCAATTTGCCGGGGGCCGGCCAGGCAGAGTTACAGGCAGCAAGTGGCAAGCGGTAAGAATCCTTGCAACTCGTGACTTGTGGCTTATCACTTGCCATGACTCAGACCAGATCCCACCGGTCCACCACCAGGCGCACCTTGTACCGGCCGTTGTCCAGGACGATCCGGTCCGGCAGTTCCAGATCCCCCACAGCGCGATAGCTGGTATAGGAGACGCTCCAGCCGCCCTGGCGCAAACGCGCCAACCGGCCATGGCCGTCCAGCACGGACTCGGCAGCGCCGTCGCGCGGGTCCGGCTGGCCCAGCACCCAGTAGCGCAGGCTCGCCACCGGCAGCGCCACCCCGGTTCGCTCGCGCAGCAGACTCTCCGCGTCCGAGGAGCGGTACACCTCCCCCTTCGAGGTCTGAGCCACCACGCCGCCGGATGCGTCGCCGCGCAACTGCAGAGATCCCCCGCCCAACGGCGCGATCACGCGCAGATCGTACGTATCGGGATGTTGGCGCCAATGCACCGAGGCGTTCCACCCCTCATCCGGCGTGTAAACGGCCACCCGCCCGGACAGCGTCCACACCTGCACCGTCCGCAACACCTGCTGCCGCAGCTCCCAGCGCTGTTGCGCCTCGGCGTCACTGAGCCGCGGCGCGGGCGTCGCGCAGGCAGTGAGCAGCGCGACGATGCCGACCCAGAAAAACGGTCTCATGGGTTGAAGCGCTTCATCACTTCGACCAGGACTCGGTTCTTAGGATCCTTCTTCATCCCTTGCGCCCAAATCTCACGCGCTTCGTCCCGTCTCCCGTTCACCCACAACACCTCTCCGAGATGCGCGGCGATCTCCGCGTCGCCGCTCATTTGGAAGGCGCGGCGCAGATGTTTCAGAGACTCCTCGTGGTTGCCCAAGCGGTACTGCACCCAGCCCATGCTGTCGATCACGGCCGGATCGTCCGGGAGCAACTCCAGGGCACGCGCGATGTACTCGGCGGCCTCGGCGTAACGGTCCGTGCGATCCGCCAGGGTATAGCCCAGGGCATTCAAGGCATGGGCGTTGTCGGGATCGCGCTCAAGCACTTTACGCAGATCCCGCTCGGTCACATCGAGTTGGTCGAGTTGCTCGGCCAGCAGGGCACGCGCGTAAAGCAGATCGTTGCTGTCCGGAAACAGGAGAATGGCCTCGCTGTACAGGGTCATCGCCTCCTGACTCCTGCCCACCTCGTTGAGGATCTCTCCTTCCGCCAGATAGATGCGCACGGCGCTGTCCGGATCCTGCATGCGCAGGCCCTGGAGGTGATCGCGGGCGCCCCGCATGTTGTCCTCCTTCGCCAGCAGGCTTGCGATCCGGATCTGCGCCTCGAGGTAATACTCGCCCTGGGGCACCTTGGCGTACCAATGGCGCGCCTCGGTGAACCGCTCCTGATCCTCAGCGATACGGCCGAGATAGTAGTGCGCTTCGTCGACCCGCTGGCCCAGCCCGGCCAGTTCCGAGAAATAGCGCTGCGCGTCGTCCATGTGCTTGGCATCGAGCGCCAGCAGGCCGAGGGCATACAGCACATCGGGATTCCCAGGGCTCTGCTGCGCCAGCAACTCAAACTGCGACCGCGCTTCATTCAGACGCTGGGCCTCCACCAGCAGGCGGGCATAGGTGAGCCGCAGCTTGGTATCCTGCGGGTTGGCCGCGACCGCCTGTTCCATCTCCGCGACCGCCTGTTCCATCTCCCCCTGGCGGATGCGGATCTGGGCGCGCAGTAGATGGAGGTCGGTCCACTCAGGTTTCAGCTTCAGCGCATTTTCCACCTTCTCCAGGGCCAGGGCCGGCTGGTTCGCACGCACCGCCAGTTGCGCGTACGCGAGCAGCGCGTCCGGGCTGTCCGGGTACCGATCGACCACCCTACCCATCAACTCCAACGCCGCCGTCTGGTCCGGCTCCCGGCTCAACCAGCCGGCAATCAATGCAAATCCCCGGTCTGTCTCTCCCCCGGTCAGAGCGAGCACCCGCTCCACTTGGCTCAGGGCCCGTTCCTGATCGCCCTTGTGCAGATAGAGCGCAGCGAGCGCCTGATGTGCCTCCACGCTGTCGGGATCGAGTTCGATCCAGCGTTGCGCCGCAATCAAGGCGGTGTTTTCGTCGCGGGCAAAGATGGCGACCCGGGTGGCACGCTCCGCGATCTTGGGGTCGTCGCTCGCCCGGGCCGCGCTCAAATACGAGCTCACCGCCACATCCAGCCTGCCGCGCTGACCGGCAACCTCACCCACCAGCACCTCATACAACAGGTCGGCCGAATACCGTTCCTCCGGGCTTTCCTTCTTTCCGGGCTCGCCTTCGGACACCCTGGCCTCCACGGACGGCGCCGGTTGCGACGGCACGATCGGGGGGACCGACGTGCCCGATGGCGCGCTCGATTCCGCCACAACGGCCACCCCGGGAGCGGCGATCCTGGCACAGGCAATCAGCAGGGCAAGGGAGGCAAGGATGGTCAGGCGCAGAAAAATATTCATGGAATGGATTCCAGATGGGCGCAACCCGAATGGATGCCGGGTCTCCAGGCCCCTAATATACTCAATTTTGAACCCTCTTTCCGCCCGACCGTTCCACGCCTTGATGCTCATCACTTGTAATCCCCCAGCGCATAACGCAGAATTCTTTAGCTAATTCTGTTTGGCATACACTCCATGGCTCTTCTGGCCCTTGGCATCAATCATCGCACAGCGCCTGTCGACATCCGTGAGCGGGTGGCGTTCACCCCTGAGCGCCTGCCCGGAGCCCTCACCGAGGTGGTGGCGCTGCCGCAAGTCAACGAAGCGGCCATCCTGTCCACCTGCAACCGCACCGAGGTCTATTGCGACCTGGAGGGAGTGGACAGCGAGCCGGTAATCGAGTGGTTCCGCGCGTTCCACAAGCTGCGCCGGGAGGACATCAATCCCTACCTGTACCTCTTCCCGCATCAGGCGGCAGTGCGCCAGATGCTGCGGGTGGCAAGCGGGCTGGACTCCATGATCCTGGGCGAACCCCAGATTCTCGGCCAGATGAAGACCGCCTACCGGGAGGCCATCAAGGCGAACACCCTGGGTCCCGTGCTGGGCCGACTATTCCAGTACACCTTCACGGTGGCCAAACGGGTACGCACCGATACCGCCATCGGTGCGAGCCCCGTATCCGTGGCATTCGCCGCGGTCAGCCTGGCCAAGCAGATCTTCGGCGACCTGAACGAGCAGACCGCGCTGCTCGTGGGCGCGGGCGAGACCATCGAACTCGCCGCCCGCCACCTGCACGAGAACGGCATCGGCCGCATGATCGTGGCCAACCGGACCCTGGAGCGCGCCCACACCCTGGCCTCCGAGTTCAACGGTTACGCCATTGCCCTGTCAGAGCTTACGGCGCACTTGGCCGAGGCGGACATCGTCCTCTCCTCCACCGCGAGTCCCTTGCCCATCCTGACCCGCCAGGAGGTGGAACGCGTGCTGAAAGTACGCAGACACCGCCCCATCTTCATGGTGGATATCGCGGTGCCCCGGGATATCGAGGCAGAAGTAGGCGAGCTGGAGGATGTCTATCTTTATACCGTCGACGACCTGCAGGAGATCATCCAGGAAAACCTCCAGTCCCGGCAGGCGGCAGCCGAGCAGGCGGAGGAGATCATCGAAGTGCAGGTCAGCCATTTCATGGGATGGTTGCGCTCCCTCGACGCCGTTTCCGCGATACGGGCCTACCGCTCCCGCGCCGAGATCACCCGCAACGAAGTGCTGAACAAGGCCCGGCGCCTCCTGGCTCATGGGAAGAATCCGGAAGAAGCGCTCCAGTACCTGGCCCATACCCTGACCAACAAACTGATTCACGACCCCTGCGTGCAGATGAGACAGGCGGCCTATAGCGGCCGTGTCGAAATCCTCGACGCTGCGCGGGAGGTGCTGCACCTGCCCACCCCGGCGGAGGCTGCCGCGGACAACGCCCGGCAGTCCACAGCGGAAGAGCTTGTGGCGATGATGGTCATCACGCACACCGACACCTGAGCATGAACCGCTCCGTACTTAGCAAACTCGAAAACCTGACTGGCCGTTTCGAAGAAGTGAACGCCCTGCTGGCAGAGCCGGAGGTGGTGAGCAATCAGGAACGCTTCCGCGCGTTGTCCATGGAGTACGCCCAGCTCAGCCCCGTGGTGACGTGCTTCAACAAGTACCGCGAGACATTGCACGACATCGCGGCGGCGCAGGACATGCTCAAGGACGCCGATCCCGAGATGCGGAACCTGGCCAATGAGGAACTGCGCCGGGCCGAGGAACGCAAAGAGCAACTGGAGCGGGAACTGCAGGTGTTTCTGCTGCCGAAGGACCCCCATGACAGCGGCAACATCTTCCTGGAAATCCGCGCCGGCACGGGGGGCGACGAAGCGGCGCTGTTCGCCGGCGACCTGTTCCGCATGTATTCCCGCTATGCCGAGCAGCGCGGCTGGCAGGTGGAGGTGCTGAACGAAAACCCGGGCGAACACGGCGGCTACAAGGAAATCATCGTCCGCGTCATCGGCCAGGGCGCCTATTCGCGCCTCAAATTCGAGTCGGGCGGCCATCGCGTGCAGCGCGTGCCCGAAACCGAATCTCAGGGGCGCATCCACACCTCCGCATGCACGGTGGCCGTAATGCCGGAAGTGGCCGAGATCGACCAGGTGGACATCAACCCGGCCGACCTCAAGATCGACACCTTCCGCGCCTCGGGCGCCGGCGGCCAGCACGTGAACAAGACCGATTCGGCCATCCGTATCACCCACTTGCCCACCGGCATCGTGGTGGAATGCCAGGACGAGCGCTCCCAGCACAAAAACCGGGCACGCGCCATGTCGCTGCTACAGGCCAAGCTGCTGGCGGCCGAGCGCGAGAAGCAGATCACCGAGCAGCAGCAGACCCGGCGCCTGCTGGTGGGCAGTGGCGACCGCTCCGAGCGCATCCGCACCTACAACTTCCCGCAGGGGCGGCTGACCGACCACCGTATCAACCTGACCCTCTACAAGCTGGACGACATCATGGAAGGCAACCTGGATCAGGTAATCGACCCGCTGATCCAGGAGTATCAGGCCGACCAACTGGCGGCGATGGGGGAACAGTAATCCTCATGCCGGGCACGCCGGTCGGCGCCGCACATCTCATTTAAAAACAGTATCTTGGACAAGTCACCTGCAACTCCAAGCATTTCCGCCGCCTTGCGCTGGGCCGCGGAACGGCTGGCGCCGTTTCACGACACCGCGCAACTGGACGCTGAAGTCCTGCTCGCCTTCGCCCTGGGGAAATCCCGCGCCCACCTCCACACTTGGCCGGAACGGGAACTGGATGCCGCGACATGGCACCGTTTCCAGGACCTGGTGGAGCGGCGCTGCAGCGGGGAGCCGGTGGCCTACATCACCGGGCACCGCGAGTTCTGGTCGTTGAGCCTGAAGGTCACCCGCGATACCTTGATTCCCCGCCCCGAGACGGAGTTGCTGGTGGAGTTGGCCCTCACCGCCCTGCCCGCGGATCGGCCCGGCCGGGTCGCGGACATCGGCACCGGAACGGGCGCCATCGCCCTCGCCATCGCCCGTGAACGGCCGCAGTGGACAGTGGTGGCGACCGATGTTTCCGACCCGGCTCTGGAAGTGGCGCGCGGCAACGCGGAGCATTTGGGAATCCACAATGTCGAATTCAGGATGGGGGACCTATGCGAGCCGCTGTGCGGGGAGGCGTTCGACATGATCGTGTCCAATCCGCCCTACGTCGCCGCTGCAGACCCCCATCTTACGCAGGGCGACGTGCGCTTCGAGCCGACCGGCGCCCTCGTGGCCGGCCCCGACGGCCTGGACGTGATCCGCCGCCTGGCGCTCTGCGCGCGGGAACTCCTCGTGCCGGGCGGGCTGCTGCTGCTGGAGCATGGCTACGATCAAGCGGCGGCCGTGCGGGATCTGCTCTCCCGCCACGGCTATCGCGACATCGCCAGTCATCGGGACACAGCCGGTTGCAGCCGGGCCGTGAGCGCACGCCTTTGATGTAACTACGCCTACCCCTTTCCTGAGCGCGCCGATCTTACTACCATGTCTATTACCGGATGCGGTTTTGCCCGGTTCCGTTATCAGTCACTTTCGCCAGGGATATCGATTAGATGAAAACACATCCGCCAATCACGGTGTCCGACCGAGACTACGAACGCCTGGAACGGCTGCTGGACAACCCGTCATACAAAAACCTCCCCGGCATCGCAGCCCTGCGTGTGGAGCTGGACCGGGCGGAGATTGTGGATCCGGAAAAAGTTCCACCCGGCGTCATCACGATGAATTCGACGGCCCGATTCGTGGACGAAGAGACCGGGGATGAGCATGAAATGACACTGGTTTATCCACCCGATGCGGACGGCTCAGCCGGAAAGGTTTCCATTCTGGCCCCGGTGGGCAGCGCCCTGCTCGGCCTCTCGGTGGGCCAGACCATCGAGTGGCCGCTTCCCAGCGGCCGCAAGGCCAAGCTGCGCGTTCTGGATGTGACATACCAGCCCGAGGCTGCGGGGGAATTTCACCGGTAGTCGCTTCGCTCCCTTCCGCATGATCCAAGCGGCAGTCCGGCCGCTTGGATCGACCGCCTCGCAACCGTCTTTCCAATCTCCGGGCCGCCATCTGGCTTGACTCACGAGGCAATCCGCATGGACACCATCAACACCATTGCCCTCACCATGGGCATCGCCTGGGCCAGCGGCATCAATCTGTACGCTGCCGTCTTCATGCTCGGTTACCTCAACACAACGGGGCACATCGTGCTCCCGCCGGACCTGCAGGTGTTGAGCGATCCGCTGGTCCTGGCGGCGGCAGGCTTCATGTACGTGACGGAGTTCTTCGCCGACAAGACCCCCGGCGTCGATACCGGCTGGGACGCCATCCACTCTTTCATCCGCATCCCGGCGGGGGCGGTGCTGGCGGCGGGCGCAGTGGGCGACGTCTCGCTCGCAGCGGAACTGGCCGCCCTTCTCATCGGCGGCACGCTCGCCGCGGGCAGCCACGCCACCAAGGCAGGCAGCCGCATCCTGATCAACGCGTCGCCGGAGCCGTTTTCCAACTGGGCCGCCTCCGTCAGCGAGGACGTACTGGTGATCGCCGGGCTGTGGGCGGCGCTGTATCACCCCATCGTTTTTCTGCTGGTGCTGGTGGTGTTTATCGCCACGACCATCTGGCTGTTGCCCAAGATCTGGCGAGGCATCAAGCGGGTGTTCGCTTTTTTCGGCAGACTGCTCGGCGTGACGCCCCGGGACGATGCGGCGCCCGGCGGCAACCCACAGGCGGTGGGGCATGCCCCCCGCCCGCCCGGTGCCAAAAAATAGGCGGAAAGTGATAATCTTCACCCTATGAAGACGAAAGATCTTACTATCGCGATCGTTGCTCTGGTTCTGCTCGGTGCATTGGCTTTCGTGTGGCTTGCCCCCAGCGGGCTGAAGCAGGCACCGGATATCGCCGTCACCACCCTCGACGGCCGTACCATCCGGCTGGCCGAGCTGCGCGGCAGACCGGTCCTGGTCACCTTCTGGGCCACGAGCTGCCCGGGCTGTGTGCAGGAAATGCCGCACCTGATCGAGCTGTACCACGAACTTGCGCCCAAGGGACTGGAGATCATCGGCATTGCCATGTCCTACGACCCGCCAAACCATGTCATGCAGATGGCCAAGGAACGGCAGATCCCATATCCGATCGCCCTGGACACCACCGCCGCCGCGTCCCAGGCCTTCGGCGAGGTGAAACTCACGCCCACCTCGTTCCTGATCGCGCCGGACGGCCGCGTCGTCCAGCAGAAGATCGGCGAGATGGACATGCCCATGGTGCGGCAGACCATCCTGAACATGCTCGCCACCAGGACCGCTTCCGCCGGCTGATCCTCGGCGACCCACGCAAATCAACAACGAAATCGGCTTGAGGGAGATTGGGGATGCTTTGGGTGAAGGCCTTTCACGTCATCTTCATGGTCACGTGGTTCGCCGGGCTGTTCTATCTGCCGCGGCTGTTCGTCTACCACGCCATGAGCGAGGACACGATCAGCCGGGAGCGGTTCAAGGTCATGGAACGGAAGCTCTATTACGGCATCACCACACCGGGCGCCATCATCACGGCCGTGCTCGGCTTCTGGATGCTGTTCGCCCACTGGGAGGCGTTTTCCCGCGTGGGCTGGATCCACGCGAAGCTCACGCTCATTGCCCTGCTGATTGCGTATCACGTCTACTGCGGTGTGCTGCTGCGGGATTTCGCACTCGACCGCAACCGCCACGGCCACGTGTACTATCGCTGGTTCAACGAAGTTCCGGTGCTGTTCCTGATCGCCATTATCCTGCTGGCGATCGTCAAGCCGTTTTGACCGGCGCCGCACCTGCGGCCCGGATGCCGCCCACGAGGACAGCGATATGGTCAGAACCGTCTATTGCACCGTGCTCAAGCGCGAGGCGGAAGGACTGGACCGCCCGCCCCATCCCGGCGAACTGGGAAGGCGCATTTACGAGAACGTGTCCCGGGAAGGTTGGCAGCGCTGGCTCGAACGCCTCACCATGATCATCAACGAAAACGGCCTGAGCAGCGCGGACCCCGCCAGCCTGCAACTCATCGAGCGGCACATGCGGGGATTCCTGTTCGGCGAGGGCGAGTACGGCGGACTGCCCGCCGGATTTCGGCCGCAAAAGAAGTAGCAGGCAGCCCAAACGATACCCTCGTCACTTGCCACTCATCGCTTGCACTTTGATGAGCGGCGCCACCACGACCCGCAGGCGGGCATGGGCGGCGCGCAGGGCCTGTTCCGCCAGCTCCGGCGTGGGTGCGCGGGCGAAGATGAATCCCAGATAGCTCGCCCCTTCCGGCAGCGGCACCAGTTCGTAGCCTTCGCGTACGCTGATCTCCACCTCCTCGATGAACGGCACCTTCTGCGCGGCCAGCACGCCTTCCACGCGCCGCAGCACGCCGGCCTGCGGAATCGGGATCATGAGCACGCCTGCGGCGCCCGCTTCCGCCTCCAGCGCCAGGGAGCGGCCGATGGCGCGCGCCAGCACGATATCCTCAAGTCCATGCCCGGTCCCGAAGCGCAGCAGGCGCGCGCACTGCCCACCGATGGTACGCGCGGCCAACTCCAGTAGCCACGCCTCCCCGCCGTGCACCCGCACCTCGGCGTGCGCCGGCCCTTCGCGCAGTCCGTAGGCCGCGCACGCCTCGGCCACGCGCTCCCGTATGCGCGCTTGCAGCGGAACCGGCAGGCGCGAGGGCGTCACGTAATAGGTCTCTTCGAAAAAAGGGCCATCGAGCGGGTCGGGCTTGTCGAACAGTGCCAGGACCTTCAGTTCGCCGCCCTCCAGCATCCCCTCCAGCGCCAACTCGGGGCCGGGAACGAACTCTTCCACCAGGACATGGCTGCGCTCTTCGGGATCGTGCAGTTCGGCCAGGATGGGGCGGATGCGAAGACAGGCCGCGCGCAGTTCGTCCAGATCATTGGCTCGGATGACACCGCGGCTCGCGGACAGGGAAAGCGGCTTCGCCACACAGGGAAAATGCAGCCCTCGGATCTGTCTCGTCAACGGCGCATCCAAGTGAATGCGCCGATGGCGCGGCACCGGAAGACCCGCCTCCCGCAACCGCGCCCGCGCCCAATCCTTGCGCCGCGCGTAGGCCGCCGCCAGGGGCGGATTGTGCGGCAGGCCGAGAGCCCTGGCCGCGCGGCTGGCCAGTTCGACTGTGGAGTCATCACTGCCCACCACACCCGTGATCGGGCGCGCGGCGGCGACCGCGAGCATTGCCTGCAGCGCGGCATCCGGACAGGCAAGATCGATGTGCACTCCCTCGGCAATCTCGCTCACCAGCGAGTGCCTGCCCGGAGAGGCGATCAGCATGTCGACGCCAATCCGTTGCGCCGCCTTGAGATAGGGGGCAATGCGATAACTGTTGTGGGGCGCGACGAGCAGAACGCGCGGACGTTCCGCTGCCACAGGCACGGCGAGGGATCGCTCAGGCACAGCCTCCGCCGGCGGCGCCGCACCCGCCGCAGGCCCCGGAGCCGCCCACCGTGGCGAAGACATTGCGGAACACGAAGCTCGCACCCGCCGGGCGCTCGATGAAATCGATCTCTGTACCGTGCAGATAATTGAGGGCTACCGCATCCACGTAAACGGCAAAGCCTTCGCCCTGAAAGATACTGTCGTATTCGGTGCGAGCATCGGTGAAGGTCATGCCATATTGCATCCCGCTGCAACCGCCTCCGCCGACGAATATGCGGATGCCGATGATCTCCTCGTCCACGTCCGCCATCAGTTCGGCCATCTTCCGCTGCGCCGCGGGCGTGATGCGCAACTCCTCCGGCGTGATCACGCCGGTGAATTCGGCCCTCTTTTCGGGTACGGAAAGGACGGGTTCTTGCATCATGACGGATTCCTTGCATTGCGGCCGTATCACAGTAGACACGGAAATCCCGGCGGATGTCGCGTATGACAATCCAGCATTGCGTTCTTCTTTCCCTTAGCGCGTCAAAGCCGGGATGTCCGCTCTTGTTATCGCATGGTCGCGACCGCCACGACATGCGCTACCAATTGCCGGCACCGTTCATCTGATGTCGCGCGGCAAGACTGTACAAATGGCGCTCGGCATCCACCAGGTGCTGCCCCCAGTGAAGATGAAAACTCGACGACCAAAGCCCCCACGCCTTCTCGGGCTGTCGCTTATCCCACAGCGAGAGACCGTATTTCAGGTCGAAATAGATGTCGGTGAGATCATCGGCAAGGCTGCCGGACATCTGCGGCCCGACATGATCCGCATCGAATTCGAGCCAGTAAGAGTCCCACTTGCCGAGCGACCGGCGCAGCCGGGAGAAGAGATCGAAACGCACATCATAATCCGGCAGCGGATAGTAATTATATTTCACCGGCGGTGCGTCCAACCTTACGATGGCCGCATGCAGACGTGGCAGCAAGTGCGCCACACGCTCCAAACTTGATCCTCCATGAAAGTGGTCGATCAGATCACAGTAGTCCCTGGCGACAGCAGCCATTTCGCTGACTTTGGGATCGGGTGTCGACATCCTGGTTCACGTCTCATTTCCAAAACCCCTGCACTCGTTTTAAGTGTAGTCAAGCCTATTACGGAGAACGCACGAAATCTGTCGGGCGCGACGGCACGCGTCATCATCGAAAGATTCATTGCCGATTGCCGGCCCCACGCCGGTTCATTATGCTCAATGCCCTGTTTTTCAGGCGCGGTGCAGCACACGACGGTGCTACAATCGCCCTACCGGCACCATCGGCGCGTCGTGCGAGGTAGCACCATGACAATGCAGCAGACCGTTCCCGTCGTCATCACCCTGTCCGGCAACGACCCCACCGGCGGCGCAGGTATCCAGGCGGACATCGAAGCGCTCGCCAGCATGGGCTGCCATGCCGCCCCCGTGGTGACCGCCATTACCGTGCAGGATTCCCAAAGCGTGAAGGCCTACGTGCCGCTGGATTCGGACCTGATCATCGCCCAGGCCCGCGCCGTCCTGGAGGACATGCCCATCGCCTGCATCAAGCTCGGCCTGCTGACCAGTGTCGAAACCGTGGAGGTGGTGCACTCCCTGCTGACGGATTACCCGGACATCCCCGTGGTGATGGAGCCGGTACTGGTGCCCAACGCCAGCCGCGCGCTCACCGACAACGGTATCGCGGAGGCCATGAGCACCCTCCTGTTTCCGCTGGTTACCGTGCTGACCCCCGATCATGCGGAAGCACGGCAACTGGCGCCCGAGGCCGACACCATCGATGCCTGCGGCATGGCGCTGCTCGATCGGGGTTGCGAGTTCGTCCTGGTGACCGGAGCCCACGAAAATGCGGCGGAAATAACCAACACCCTGTACGGCAACCACCGCATATTGGAGTCTTTCACCTGGCAACGGATCGAGGGCGCTTTCCATGGGGCGGGCTGCACGCTGGCATCCGGCATCGCCGGGCTGCTGGCGCAGGGCCTGGAACCCTTCACCGCCATCCATGAGGCGCAGGAGTACACCTGGGAGAGCCTCAAGCGCGGCTATCGCATTGGCATGGGCCGGCACTTTCCCAACCGGCTGTTCTGGGCGCGCAGCGAAGAGGAATCCGAATGAGCAGGATGAGCAGGTTTCATCTGCACGGCCTGTACGCCATCACGAACGAGGCGCCGGACGCCTGCGAATTGTCAGACCGCGTCGCCCGCGCCCTGCGGGGCGGCGCCCGCGCCATTCAATACCGCGACAAGAGCGGCGATGCGGCCCGCCGCCTGCAGGAGGCAGAGGCGCTGCGAGCGCTGTGCCGCGCCTACAATGTGCCATTGATCGTGAACGACGACGTGGAACTCGCCCGCGCCGTCGGCGCAGACGGCGTGCACCTCGGCAAGGACGACGCCTCCATCGCGGAGGCGCGGACCGCTCTCGGCGCCGGGGCGATCATCGGAGTATCCTGCTACAACTCTCTGGAACGTGCGCTGCAGGCCGACGCGGCCGGCGCGGACTACGTCGCTTTCGGCAGTTTCTTCCCGTCCTCCACCAAGCCGGCGGCAGTGCGGGCAAGCCTCGAATTGCTCGGCACGGCACGGGCGCAAATCCGCCTTCCCATTGTTGCCATCGGCGGCATAACGCCGGAGAATGGCGCTCAACTGGTCGCGGCGGGGGCGGACATGCTCGCCGTAATCCAAGGCGTGTTCGGGGCACCGGACCCGGAAGCCGCCGCGCGCCGCTACGCGGCATTGTTTTGAAAAGTTTCGCGTCGCCAGTGGCAATGACAAGGGGAAGCACCCTTCCCTACACTACTTGCCACTTGTGACACACTACTTGTCGTTTGCCATTTGTCACTTTGTTAAGGAACGAACCGATGACCCGATCCCACGAACTGTTTTCCAGGGCCCAGCAGCACATTCCCGGCGGCGTGAACTCCCCCGTGCGCGCGTTCCGCGGCGTGGGCGGCGAGCCGGTGTTCTTCCGGCGCGGTGAGGGCGCCTGGCTGTTCGACGAGGATGGGCGCCGCTATATCGACTACGTGGGCTCGTGGGGGCCGATGATCGTGGGACACGCCCATCCCGAGGTGATCCGCGCAGTGCAGGAGACCGCCGCCCAGGGGCTCGGCTTCGGCGCCCCCACCCTGCTTGAGATCGAGATGGCCGAGAAGGTGTGCGAACTGGTGCCGTCCATGGAGATGGTGCGCATGGTCAGTTCCGGCACCGAGGCGACCATGAGCGCCATCCGCCTCGCCCGCGGCTTCACCGGGCGCGACAAGATCGTGAAGTTCGAGGGCTGTTACCACGGCCATTCCGACTCGCTGCTGGTGAAGGCGGGTTCCGGCGCGCTGACCTTGGGCGTGCCCACCTCGCCGGGCGTGCCGGTGGCGCTCGCCGAACACACCATCACCCTGAACTACAACGACATCGACCAGGTGCGCGAGGCCTTCGCCCGGGTCGGCCATCAGATCGCCTGCGTGATCGTGGAGCCGGTGGCGGGCAACATGAACTGCATTCCACCCGCGCCGGGATTTCTGGAGGGGCTACGTGCGATCTGCGACGAATACGGCTCCGTGCTGATCTTCGACGAGGTCATGACGGGCTTCCGGGTCGCCCTGGGCGGCGCCCAGCAGCACTACGGCGTCAAGCCGGACCTCACCACCCTGGGCAAGGTCATCGGCGGCGGACTCCCGGTAGGCGCCTTCGGCGGCAGGCGCGAGATCATGGAGCAGATCGCCCCCCTTGGCCCGGTCTATCAGGCCGGCACCCTGTCGGGCAATCCGGTGGCGATGGCGGCGGGGCTCGCCACGCTCCGCATCATTTCGCAGCCGGGCTTCTTCGAGCGCCTGTCCGCCGCCACCAGGAATCTGGCGGAGGGCATGGTGGAACGCGCCCGCGCCGCGGGCATCCCGATGACCGCCAATTATGTGGGCGGCATGTTCGGTCTGTTCTTTACCGAACAGCCGGAGGTGCGCAGCTACCACCAGGTGGTGAGCTCCAACGTCGACCGTTTCCGGCTGTTCTTCCACGGCATGCTGGCACAGGGCGTTTACCTGGCGCCTTCCGCCTTCGAGGCGGGATTCGTATCCGCCGCCCATGGCGACGCCGAAATCGAGGCCACCCTCAAGGCGGCGGAAGAGGTGTTCGCTACGCTCTGAGTCGGCGCTTATGCCGAAGTGAATAGCCAATCCCGGCGCGGCATGGTTCCAAGCCGCGCCGGAGGGTCACCCTGTCTTCGCCCAACCCGAACGAATGGAAGGAATAAACGCCACACGAAGCGCCAAAAGCACCCGCCTTCCGCATCCTCAATTCACATCTTGATTGCCCGACCGAGCGAAATTCAATTTTATAGGTCTAATTATAGTTAGCCTGGCTATGCTTTCTTATAGTTAGCCATGTCAGGTATTTTTTCCATGCAACCGGGAGTCCAGATACCAAGGAGGCTGGCTATGAAGACAGCGATCGCAGCCGCAGTTTCTGCTCTGCTGTGCGGCATGGCTTATGCCGCCGACGATACTACCAATAACCGCGTCGCGGATGACAGATCGGCAGCAGAGGTCAGCGCGTTCGAACCACTGCCGGGAACGGAACGCGGGACGCTCAACAACGGCCAGCTCAGCACCCGCGACTCTTACGGGCATATCTTGTCCGACCCGGACCTGTTCGCCGCTCCTGAGCAGTTGGCGGCCGAGGCGGAGGAGCCCGCCACCGCCATCGAGATCAGCCAGTTCGAGGAGCACCCGGGCATAGAGCGTGGGCCGCTCAACAACGGCCAGCTCAACAGCCGCGACTCTTACGGGCACATCCTGTCCGACCCCGAACTGTTTGACACGCCTCAGGCCGTGACCGACACCGAACCGGCAACGGCCATCGAGATCAGCCAGTTCGAGGAGCACCCGGGCATAGAGCGCGGACCGCTCAACAACGGCCAACTCAACAGCCGCGACTCTTACGGGCACATCCTGTCCGATCCGAAACTCTTCGGGAATTATTAGCACCCGCACCAGGAGGGATGGCAGGCATGGAGCCGCGCACAAAAGCAGTGGAGGACAAAAGAGCCTCCACTGCTTCTCTTCCTGCCGGATGAACAGCGCACGGGCGTCCCCTGGATCAGGTGATATCCAGGTACTTCAGCATATCGGCCAAGCTTTCCAGAAGCTGCACGGGGTCGTCCAGTTGCAGCAGGTATTGCTTTTGATCCAGCGGCAAGGGTAACAACTCCGCCAAGCGGTAGCCGATCCAGCCGGCGTCATCGTAGTTCCACTCCGCCGACGCATGCTGCTCGCCGATCTGCGCGACGACACGCCGCAGCAGATCCGCCATGGGCAGAAAATGTTCCGGCACCCCGACGGCAGGCGCGTCGGGCAGAAACTCGACTTCCGCCATCACCAGCCGGTTCTGCCGCACATTCGTGCGGATCGTACGAAACCGCTGTCCGCCCACCGCCGTGATACCGAGCAAACCGTCGTGACGCAGGCTCCAGTCTACAATGCGCGCGAACGTGCCGATTTCGTATGCAGTGGCGGCGTCACCCACCTCCCGGCCTTCCCGGATCAGACAGACGCCAAACCCGGTACCGTTCTTCATGCAGTTGCCGACCATGTCGATGTAGCGCGCCTCGAAGATGCGCAGGGGCAGCGAGCCGCCCGGAAACAGTACCGCATGCAGGGGAAACAGGGGAATTTCGCTATTGCTCATGGACAGGCTCGCCCCCGAGAATGCCGGCCCTACTTATCAATGCCCCAACGCGGCATCAATCGGTGCTCGATCTCCAGGTGATCCAGGATACGGGCGACGACAAAGTCCACCAGATCCTCGACCCGTTCCGGATGGTGATAAAACCCCGGATTTGCGGGCAGGACGACCGCCCCCATGCGCGCCAGGCGCAGCATGTTTTCCAGGTGAATGACGGAAAACGGCGTTTCGCGCGGCACCAGGATCAGCTTGCGCTGCTCCTTGAGCACCACGTCAGCGGCACGCTCGATCAGGTTGTCGCTGGTGCCGACGGCGATGGCCGCGAGCGTGCCGGTGGTGCAGGGACACACCACCATCGCCCGCGGCACCCCGGAACCGCTCGCCACCGGTGCGGTCCACTGCTCGTTTCCGAACACCGACAACTGGCCGGGCGCGGCCCCGAACCGTTCCGCCAACTGCCGCTGCATATCCATGGCGCGTCCCGTCAGTTTCACGTCGGACTCCATGGCCGCCACCATCTGTCCGGCGGGCGAAATCATCACATACACCTGCTGTCCCGTCTCGATGAGGCATTCAAGCAAGCGCAAAGCATAGGCGATGCCGGAGGCACCGGTAATGGCAAGGGAGATGGCGTCGGGACGGGAAGATCTCATAAATCAAATCTCAAGTTACAAGTAACAAATTCCGAGGTTGGCTTGCCACTTGTCACTTGCAACCTGCCTCTTGCAACGCCCGGAGCAACCGCTCGTGCAGGCCGCCGAATCCGCCGTTGCTCATGATGAGCACGTGATCGCGCGGCCGCATGACGCTGACAAGATGCGTAACGATGTCATCAATGGAGTGTAGGACACGCGCCCGCGTGCCGAGGGCCGCCGCCACGCCGCTCAGGTCCCAGCCCAGTCCCGCAGGCTGATACAACACCACCTGATCGGCCAGTTCCAGAGAGGGTGCGAGACTGTCCTTGTGCACGCCCATGCGCATGGTGTTGGAGCGCGGTTCGAGCACTGCGATGATGCGCTCGTTGCCGACCCGGCCGCGCAGACCGTCGAGGGTCGTGGCAATGGCGGTGGGATGATGGGCGAAGTCGTCATACACCCTGACGCTGCCCACCTCACCCCGCACCTCCAGGCGCCGTTTCACGCCCTGAAATTCCGCCAGGGCCGCGCAGGCAACCTCCGCCGGCACGCCCGCATGCCGGGCGGCCGCGATGGCCGCGAGGGCATTGTGAACGTTATGGCATCCCAACTGCGTCCACTCCACCGTGCCGACCGGCCGGCCTTGAACATGCACCTCGAAGCGGCTTCCATCCGGCGCAATATTCACGGCGTTCCATAGCGCGCCCTCCGCCGCGGCCTGCCCGACGCGAAAACGCTCCACCGGGGTCCAGCATCCCATTTCCGTCACCCGATCCAGCTCGGCGTCGTCGCCGGGCATCACGATCAGGCCGTTGCCGGGCACGGTACGCACCAGATGATGGAATTGGCGACGGATGGCTGCAACGTCCGGAAATATATCCGCGTGGTCGAATTCGAGATTGTTCATGATCAGCGTACGCGGCCGGTAATGGACGAATTTCGAGCGCTTGTCGAAAAAGGCCGTATCGTACTCGTCCGCCTCCACGACGAAGAAAGGGGCCTCGCCCAGCCGCGCGGAAATCCCGAAATTCTGCGGCACACCGCCTATCAGGAATCCCGGCTTGAGCCCCGCGTACTCCAGTATCCACGCCAGCATGCTGGAAGTAGTAGTCTTGCCGTGGGTACCCGCGACAGCAAGCACCCAGCGTCCCGCCAACACATGCTTGGCCAGCCACTGGGGACCAGAGGTATAGGTCAAGCCTCGGTTCAGTACGTATTCCACCGCGCGGTTGCCGCGCGCCATGGCGTTGCCCACCACCACGCAATCCGGTGCGGGCTCCAGGTGCGCAGGCTCGTAACCTTCCTGCAACGCGATGCCCTGGGCCGCAAGCTGCGTGCTCATGGGCGGGTAGACATTGGCGTCCGATCCGCTCACCTCATGGCCCGCCTCACGCGCCAGCAGCGCGATGCCGCCCATGAAGGTGCCGCAGATCCCGAGAATATGGATGTGCATCTGATCAACCCGCGTGTGGAAAAAACAAGCCCAGCACCCCCAAGGACAGAACAACATAGACGGTGCCGAGCAGAAGGCCCATCGCGTAGGATGTGGCCAGGGTATGACGCAGGATATGCCCGTTCACGGCCAGGGTCCAGAAGAACAGCACGAGCAGCAGCAGGGACTGAAAGGGCGCCGCAACCCCGGCAGCATCGGCCTGATAAACGGTAAGCACTAACGGCAATGCCGCCAGCCCCAGCAGCGCGCCTGTCCCCGCAAGCGCCGTGAGGGCCTGGTCGAAGCGTTCGGGCAATCCACGCCACCGCAATACCGCCCACAGCAGCGCCACCAGCAGAAGCGTATCCACCAGCGCCTGTGCGACGGCGCTGCCGAAACTGGCGCTGGGCAGAAGGATCATGACTCCGCTCGCGACGTATGCAAACAGCGTCAAGCTGCGCAGCACGCTGGAGGCAGGCAGATCCTGCGGCCCCGCACGCAACAGGCAGATATCGATGAAACGCCCGATCAGCTCACCCATGACGACAAGTCAAAAACGCGCCTTGGACGCATCCAAAGGCCGTGAGAATAGGTAACCCCAGGCATGTTCGCAACCCGCTCACCGCTCTTCCGGTTCCACCCGCAGCGCACGGAACGCCTCGTCTCCCGCGGGGCACGCAGCCCACAATACATGTAAAGCATAAGGGAGAAGCGATATCTTTTGCGCAGGGCACCGGTATCACGATCGCTTACGTTTCGCACCGGCAAAGCCCCGTGCGGCACGGCGACGCACGGCCGCGCCCCCGGCGCCACATGTCCAAGCGCTTGACCGCATGGGGCTATCTGACTATTTTTGCGTAGGGAGGAAACCGCGTAACGATTTCCCGAGGTGTACATAACAAAAAGCAATAAGCACCTTGCCAACCGGAAGTGACGCCAACCAGCAAGGAGGAATCCACGCATGGCACTGGAGACCAAATCCCGCTCGCTCCTATCCAGCAACGGCGTGCTCACACAGGACGGCAGGACTGATCGCTCCAGGAATTCCACTCTCGTCGGCTGGCTGCTGAACCGCTTGTACGAGAGCATCGGCCAGCCGCCGATCCGTATCCGGCTCTGGGACGGCACGGAGATCGGCGCCCCGGAAGACGCCGCCGCCCCCACCGTCACCATTCGCAACCGCAAGGCCTTGCTCCAGACCATGCTGTATCCGGAACTGTTTTTCGGTGAACTGTACTCCGAGGGCAGCATCGAAGTGGACGGCGAACTGCTGGAACTGCTGGAACTCGCCTACCGCGCCCTGCACGATGCACCGGCCCCCGGCGTATTGCGCAAACAGGCCATGCGCTGGCTGAGCCGGCCGCGCAAGAATTCCCTCGCGGGCTCCCGCCGCAACATTCATCAGCACTACGACATCGGCAACGACTTCTACCGCCTCTGGCTGGACGAAGAAATGGTCTATACCTGTGCGTACTTCCCCTCGCCCGAGGCCGCCCTGGAAGAGGCGCAGCGTGCCAAGATGGATCACGTGTGCCGCAAGCTGCGCCTGCAGCCCGGCGAAACGGTGGTGGAGGCGGGCTGCGGCTGGGGCTCGCTCGCGCTGCACATGGCCAGGCATTACGGCGTGTCGGTAAAGGCCTACAACATCTCCCGGGAGCAGATCCGCTTCGCACGGGAGCGGGCCAAGGCCTTGGGCCTGGACGACCGCGTGCAATTCATCGAAGACGATTACCGTACCATCGCCGGCAAGTTCGACGCCTTCGTTTCCATCGGCATGCTGGAGCACGTCGGGGCCGACCATTATCGGGATCTCGGCGCCGTGATCCACCGCTGCCTGCGGGAGAACGGCCGCGGCCTGATCCATTCCATCGGGCGCAACCGGCCTGCGCCGATGAACGCATGGATAGAACGGCACATCTTCCCCGGCGCCTATCCGCCCGCGTTGCGGGAGATGATGCACATCCTCGAACCCTGGGAGTTCTCGGTGCTCGACGTGGAGAACCTGCGCCTGCATTACGCCAAGACTCTGGAACACTGGCTCGACCGCTACGAACACCACGCCCCGCAGATCCGCGAGATGTTCGACGCCCGCTTCGTTCGGGCCTGGCGGCTGTATCTCGCCGGATCCATCGCGGCGTTCACCACGGGCGCCCTGCAACTCTTCCAGATCGTGTTCGCGCGCCCACGCGACAACGGCATTCCCTGGACGCGCGCCCACTTGTATCGGGATCAGGCGTTTCAAGCGCCGTCATGACGGAGCGCTGCGATGTCCTGATCGTTGGCGGGGGACCCGCAGGGTCTGCCTGCGCCTGGCGCCTGCGGCGCGCGGGGCTGGACGTCCTGGTGCTGGACAAGCAGGCCTTTCCCCGCGACAAGGTCTGCGCCGGCTGGATCACGCCGGCCGTGCTCAAGGCGCTGGACATCGACCAGGAGGATTACGCCGCCCGTCACGTGTTTCAGCCCATCACCCGCTTTCGTACCGGCGTCATCGGGGGCGGCTGGGTGGAAACGGCCTATGACGGCCCCGTGAGCTACGGCATCCGCCGTTGCGAATTCGACCATTACCTGCTCGCTCGCAGCGGGGCGCGGCTGCGCCTGGGGGAACCCGTGACGAAGCTGGAGCGGGACGGCGGCGAGTGGGTGGTCAACGGCTCCATCCGCACCCCCATGCTGGTGGGCGCGGGCGGACACTTCTGCCCCATCGCGCGCCACCTCGGCGCCCAACTCGGCCGCAATGAACCGGCGGTAGCCGCCCAGGAGATCGAGTTTCCCCTGAGTCCCCGCCAGGAGGCCCTGTGTCAGGTCGAGCCCGACCGGCCCGAGCTTTATTTCTGCCCGGACCTGAAGGGCTACGGCTGGTGCTTCCGCAAGCAGAACTACCTGAACGTCGGGCTCGGCCGACAGGACAATCGGGGGCTCGCGGAACATGTCGAGCTGTTCGTCGAATTCCTGAAGCGGCATGGCCGCATCCCGCCCGACCTGCCCGCGCGCTTCCGCGGCCACGCCTATCTGCTCTACGGCGCTGCGCCGCGCAACCTGGTGGACGACGCCGTCCTGCTCATCGGCGATGCCGCCGGCCTCGCCTATCCGCAAAGCGGAGAGGGAATCCGGCCCGCCATCGAGTCGGGCCTGTTCGCCGCCCAAACCATTCTCGCTGCAGGAGACGATTACCAGCGCGCCAACCTTAAGCCCTACCTCGCCCTGCTCGCAGAACGTTTCGGCGGGCGCCCGGACCGGAGTCCGCGACGTGCGGCACCGCCCCTGCCCGCCAAGGTACAGCAATTCCTCGCCGCCAGGCTTCTGGCGACTCGCTGGTTCTCCCGGCACGTGCTGCTCGACCGCTGGTTCCTCCACAATCATCAGGCGCCCCTGCGCGTGTAGCCCGCGCTCCCGCGCCTGCCCTACTTGCCCCGACCGGCAAACGGCGGTTTATTAGGGGGGGATACGCATCGATCCCGGACCCGAATGAAACGCAAACCGCACGACAAATACCGTTTTCCCTGGCGCGACGGCAACCAATTCCGCCTGTGGGTGGACGGCCGGCGCTTTTTTCCCGTGATGCTGGAGGCGATCGCCCAGGCACGCGCCTTCGTTTTACTGGAGATGTATCTGTTCGAGTCGGGCGCCGTGGCCGACCGCTTCATTTCCGCATTCGTCGAGGCTGCGCAGCGGGGTGTCAAGGTATACCTGTTGCTGGACGACTTTGGCGCCTGGGGGCTGCAGAACCAGGACCGGGCGCGGCTGGTCGAAGCGGGGGTGCGGTTGGCATGGTACAACCCGCTCCATTACGGCAAGCTGCGCCGTAACCTGTTCCGCAACCACCGCAAGCTGTTGCTGGTGGACGGTGAAGTCGCGTTTACCGGGGGGGTGGGCATCACGGACCAGTTCGATCCGCCCGGAGAGCCGGACAGCGCGTGGCATGACACGGTGATCGAGATCCGGGGCCCGAACGTCGCCGATTGGCAGACCTTGTTTGCCGAGACCTGGCAGCGCTGGTCCGGCCAGCCCCTGGAGCTTCCACCGACGCGGCCTGCACGGGCAGGATCGCAGCTCGGGCGAGTGGTGATAGCGCGCGCCGGGCGCGAGGTGGAGGTCAGGCGCTCGTTTGTGCGGGCCGTGCGAGCGGCGGAACGCCGGGTGTGGCTCGCCACCGCGTATTTCGTCCCTTCCTGGAAACTGCGCCGGGCCCTGCGGCGGGCGGCGCACCGTGGCGTCGATGTACGGCTGCTGCTGCCGGGACCGATCACGGATCACCCGGGGGTACGGCATGCCGGCCGACGCCTGTACAGCCGCCTGTTACGCAACGGGGTGCACATCTTCGAATACCAGCCGCGCTTCAGCCACACCAAGCTCATGCTGTGCGACGACTGGGTTTCTACGGGCTCCAGCAACTCGGACCGCTGGAACCTGCACTGGAATCTGGAGGCCAACCAGGAGGTGAACGACCGGCAATTCGCCGCCGAGGCGCAGGCGATGTTCGAGGCCGATTTCGCCGACTCGGTGGAAATCCACTATGAAGCATGGCACCGACGCCCTTGGTACCGACGCGTGCTGGAGTGGTTTTGGGGGAGCGTCGATACCTGGCTCGAACGTAGCAATCACTTTCGCCGCATACGCCGCAAGCCCAACCCCTGAGAACCCAAGTTCCAGCCTGGACATTTCATCGCGGATACCGGCGGAATGCGCCGCCCGTCGGCTAACGGCGTTTTGCCGATGCCTTGCCCGAGGCGGTCTTTTTCTTTGCGGGGGCCTTCCTGACGGAGGTACTCTTGACGGTGGACTGTTTCGTGACGCGTTTTGTCGTTTCTCTTGCTGCCGCGGCACTTCTCGCCGCGCCTTTCTTGGACGCCGCGGCCTTCACCGCCACCGCCTTCACGGAAGGCTTTTTCGCCGCCGGCTTCTTCGATGCAGCCTTTTTGGGCGCCGAAACAGCCTTTTTCGGAACCGCCTTTGGAGCCACCTTTGGAGTCGCCTTTGGAGCTGCCTTTTTCGCAGCGGCCTTTTTGGACGCCGTCTTTTTTGGTGCAGGCCGTTTGGCGGCCGGCACGGATTTCTTGGCGCCCGCCGACTCCTGGGACGTCTTCGTCAGGCCTTTCTTCGCGGTGCTCGCGGCCTTTCCCTTCTGGCTGTTCGTCACCTCGACGACGGACTTCGCGCCCTTCCCCGCAGCCTTGGCGACCTTTTTCGCCGTGCCCACCGTCCTCTTTCCGGCTGTGGGCACCGCCTCGGCAATGGTACTGGCCACCTCTTCCGCAGCAGCCAGCGCCACCTTGGCGGCCCGCACCACGGAACCGGCCCCGCTCGCGGCTTTCTTCCTGGGCGGGGTAGCAAGGGGCTGATGGTCCGTTGGTTCCTTTGGTTCCTGGGTTTCTTCGGACTTCTCCACCACAGCCAACGAATCCAGAACCGCCTTTATTTCCTCGAATATTTCGTCGATTTCCCCGCCCCCCTGGACCGTATGCAGAATCCCTCTCTTGCGGTAGTACTCGAGCACGGGGACGGTCTGGGCCTCATACACCCGCAACCGGTTGCTGATCGTCTCTTCCTTGTCGTCCGCGCGATGGCGCAGATTGCCGCCACATTCGTCGCAACGATCGTCCAACCGTGACGGAGAGGTATAAATGTTGTAGGTCCTGCCGCAGGACACGCAGGTGCGCCGACCGGTGAAGCGTTCCAGCAGGGTCTCGAAGTCCACGTCGATGACCACGGCCGCTTCCAGTGACTGGCCGATCGACTCAGCCATGGCGTCGAGCGCCTCGGCCTGGGCGATATTGCGCGGGAAACCATCAAGAATGAAGCCGGCCTTGGTATCGGGCTGACTTAATCGCTCCTGAATGACGCCGAGCAGCATGTCGTCCGTAATCGGCTGTCTCGCCTCCATGGCCGCCCTGATCTGCCGGCCGAGCGGGGTGTCGTCCGCTACCGCCGCCCGCACCAGATCGTTCAGGGGAACATGCGGTATCTTGTATGTCTCGGCGATCCGTTTGGCTTGCGTGCCCTTACCGGAACCCGGTGCCCCCAGTAGTACGATTCTCATCCTGCCGATCTCTCCAAGCGCTCGATGGCTTTCTGACCGCACGGTGGAATGCTAGTTTTTTCATATCTATATACATTTTTTTACATAGCCGGACCGTGCAAACGCGTTTAAGCTACTCTCACTGTGCAGCACAAGTCAATGAAGCGCATGAAATATGGGAAACATTGCGGTATGCTTGGCCGCAACGCAGTTCCACACCCACCGCGTAGCGGTTCGTAGAAACGGATTCAAGGTCAGATGAGCGCAATTCCAGACTTCAATGACAGCGAACTGTGGGTGGTGGAGACCACGCTCCGGGAGCGCTACGGCCAGCCCATCGATGTGGCATTGGCCGAAGTCGAAATGCGGCTCGACCCGAACTCCACCCAACTGACCCCGTGCCCCGCTGTCTATTGGAAGGCGGACGACTGCAACTTTATTCTTTGCAAGACGGGCGACAAGCGGTACCGTCCCCAGTTCTTTTACCGCGTCCACCAGCACTACGGCACCGGAATACCGGAATTCACGGACTTGGCGGAATGTGTCGTCACGCTGTTGCAGGTCCAGGCCGATCACGAAAGCGAGCGCAAGGGGCTCTATCCCGATGGTGACAAGTCCCGCTGAAACGCATCGAGACCTTCGTGCAGACCGTACCGCTCCCTCGCCCTCGCTGCCCCCCCTTTCGGCCCCCATCCGGGCCTCCCGACCTTCCTTTCTTTTCGACTGAACCCATGTTCCAGGGAGAATGACGCATGGCAAAGAAAAATGCCTTTTATGCCCAGTCCGGCGGCGTGACCGCCGTCATCAACGCCAGCGCCTGCGGTGTCATCGAGACCGCGCGCAAGCATAAGGACAAGATCGGCAAGGTCTATGCCGGGCGCAACGGCATCATCGGCGCGCTGACCGAAGACCTGATCGATACCAGCAAGGAGTCCGCCAGGGCGATTGCAGCCCTGCGCCACACGCCCGCCGGCGCCTTCGGGTCCTGCCGCTACAAGCTGAAGAGCCTGGAGGAAAACAAGGCGGAGTACGAGCGCCTGATCGAGGTGTTCGAGGCCCACAACATCGGTTATTTCTTCTACAACGGCGGCGGCGACTCCGCCGACACCTGTCTGAAGGTCTCGCAGCTTTCCAAGAGCATGGGCTACCCGATCCAGGCCATCCACGTGCCGAAGACCGTGGACAACGACCTGCCCATCACCGACAACTGCCCCGGCTTCGGATCCGTGGCCAAGTACGTTGCCGTCTCCACCCGCGAGGCCACCCTGGACGTCGCGTCCATGGCCCTGACCTCCACCAAGGTGTTCGTACTCGAAGTGATGGGCCGCCATGCGGGCTGGATCGCCGCAGCAGGCGGGATGGCGTCGGGTCCGGACATGGATCTGCCCATCGTGATCCTGTTCCCGGAGATTACCTTCGACAAGGAGAAATTCCTCGCCAAGGTGGACGAGAAGGTCAGGCAGTATGGCTATTGCTCGGTGGTGGTATCCGAAGGCGTGAAGGGGCCCGATGGCAAGTTCCTGTCCGATCAGGGCCTGCGCGACGCCTTCGGCCATGCGCAGCTCGGCGGCGTCGCCCCGGTGATTGCGAACATGGTGAAGGACGGCCTGGGCCTCAAGTACCACTGGGCGGTGGCGGACTACCTGCAGCGCGCGGCGCGCCACATCGCCTCCAAGACCGACGTGGATCAGGCCTACGCCATGGGCAAGGCCGCGGTGGAACTCGCCCTCAAGGGCTACAACTCGGTGATGCCCACGGTGGAGCGCGTCTCCAGCAAGCCCTACCGATGGAAAGTCGGCATGGCCCAGCTCAAAAAGGTAGCCAACGTCGAGAAGATGATGCCCAAGGGCTTCATTACCAGGGACGGCTTCGGCATCACCGACAAGTGCCGGGAATACCTGGCCCCGCTCATCAAGGGCGAAGACTATCCGCCCTACAAAGACGGGCTGCCGCAGTACGTGCGGCTCAAGAACGTGGCGGTGCCGAAAAAGCTCGATGCGTTCGAGTTGAAATGAGCACGAAAGGGGGGCAATAGCCCCCCTTTTGCTTGATACGGGCTTTGACAGGCATCAAAGGATGACTATCGAAAAGGCGCGAGAATTGCTCGCAGTCCAGGCCAATCTGGGCGGCGGCTACAATAGGAACGCCGCCAGGCTGATACTGGCGGAGGTGGCCAAGGATCACGGCCAGGAAGCCGTGGACCGGCTGATTGTCGAACTCGACCTGGAGCGGATCTTCGGTTTCACGCCGGGCACGTCGTTCGGCTAAGAATAACAACACAAAACCGTACCAATAACCTGCTACTAAAAGGAGAGTACTAAATGGCTGTCAGTCTGACTTTTGCGCTTGTATGCGCCGCACTGGCCCTGCTTTACGGAGGGACATCCGTCAAATGGGTATTGGACAAGCCCGCCGGCAATGAACGCATGCGCGAGATCGCAGCGGCCGTGCAGGAAGGCGCTTCCGCCTATCTCAACCGCCAGTACACCACCATCGGCATCGTGGGCGTGGTGCTGTTCGTCATCATCCTGATCGCCCTGGATGCACTGACAGCCATCGGCTTCGCCATCGGCGCGCTGTTTTCCGCCGCCGCCGGCTACATCGGCATGAACATCTCCGTGCGGGCCAACGTACGTACCGCAGAGGCCGCTCGCAGCGGCCTGAACAACGCCCTGGCGCTGGCCTTCCGCGGCGGCGCCATCACCGGCCTGCTGGTGGTCGGTCTGGGGCTGCTGGGCGTGGCCGGTTATTTCGCCGTGCTGTATGCCCTCGCTCCGGAAGGCGCGTCCACCAGCGACCTCATCACCCCGCTGGTGGGACTGGGCTTCGGCGGCTCGCTCATCTCCATCTTTGCTCGTCTGGGCGGTGGCATCTTCACCAAGGGCGCGGACGTGGGCGCCGACCTGGTGGGCAAGGTGGAGGCCGGCATCCCCGAAGATGACCCGCGCAACCCGGCAGTGATCGCCGACAACGTGGGCGACAACGTGGGCGACTGCGCCGGCATGGCTGCGGACCTGTTCGAAACCTATGCCGTGACCATTATCGCCACCATGCTGCTGGGGGCCCTGGTACTGGCTGAGGTCGGCGCGGAAGCCGTCGT
The DNA here is from genome assembly GCA_041672765.1 of Gammaproteobacteria bacterium. Taxonomy (GTDB): domain Bacteria; phylum Pseudomonadota; class Gammaproteobacteria; order JBAYZB01; family JBAYZB01; genus JBAYZB01. The sequence continues at coordinate 39,225 of JBAYZB010000004.1, forward strand.
CTACCCCCTGGTGCTGGGCGGCGTTTCCATCGTCGCCTCCATCGTCGGCACCTTCTTCGTGAAGGCACGGGAAGGCGGCAAGATCATGAACGCCCTCTACCGCGGCCTGATCGTCGCCGGCGTGCTGGCGGCCATCGCCTACTATCCGGTCACCATGTGGATCATGGGCAGCAGCGTGACTCTGGACGGAGTCACCATCTCCACCATGAACCTCTTTTATGCGGCCCTCATCGGCCTGGCGCTGACCGCGGCCATGGTGGTGATCACCGAGTACTACACCGCCACCGAGTACGCGCCGGTGCGTCACATCGCCGCGGCTTCCGAGACCGGCCATGCCACCAACATCATCGCCGGCCTGGGCGTGTCCATGAAGGCCACGGCAGCGCCGGTGCTGGCGGTGGTCCTGAGCATCTGGGCCTCCTATGAACTGGCGGGCTTGTACGGCATCGCCATCGCCGCCACCTCCATGCTCTCCATGACCGGCATCATCGTAGCCCTGGACGCCTACGGTCCCATTACGGACAACGCCGGCGGCATCGCCGAGATGGCCGACCTGCCGTCCGAGGTGCGCGGCATCACCGATCCACTGGATGCGGTGGGCAACACCACCAAGGCCGTCACCAAAGGCTACGCCATCGGCTCGGCCGGCCTCGCCGCCCTAGTTCTGTTCGCCGACTACACCCATGCCCTGGACCACGCGGGCAAGGCGGTGGAATTCAGCCTGTCCCACCCCGCGGTGATCATCGGCCTGTTCATCGGCGGTCTGGTGCCCTACCTGTTCGGCTCCATGGCGATGGAGGCGGTGGGCCGCGCCGCGGGCAGCGTGGTGGTCGAGGTGCGCCGCCAGTTCAGGGAAATCAAAGGCATCATGGAAGGCAAGGCCAAGCCGGACTACTCCCGCGCCGTGGACATGCTGACCCGCGCCGCGATCAAGGAAATGATCGTCCCGTCCCTGCTGCCGGTGCTGGTGCCGATCCTGGTCGCCCTCATCGTCGGCTGGCTCATGGGCGCCGATGCCGGCCGCATGGCTCTCGGCGGCGTGCTGCTCGGCACCATCGTCACCGGTATCTTCGTGGCCATCTCCATGACCACCGGCGGCGGCGCCTGGGACAATGCCAAGAAGTACATCGAGGACGGCCATCACGGCGGCAAGGGCTCCGAGGCCCATAAGGCGGCGGTCACCGGCGATACCGTGGGCGATCCGTATAAGGACACCGCTGGTCCCGCGGTCAACCCGTTGATCAAGATCATCAATATCGTGGCACTGCTGATCGTCCCGCTGATCTGAAACGGGTACAGGCGCCCGCAACCCACAAGGAAGCAATTGATTTCACATGAAAAGCACGGAGAGCCACGGAGCGCACGGAGAAGACTGGTTGTGCTGAGCAAATAGCGCCCTCATTACCGGAATCTCCGTGCCCTCCGCAGCCTCCGCGCGAGACATAAGCATATTAATTGCAAGTGATATAGAACCATCGTACTTGTTTCGCCTAGCGCGCATCGGGTATCTTTACCGCCAAAATCAACCGGGGCCGGTCGCAAGATCGGCCCTTGCGTTTCTGCAACAGGTAAAACAAGGTATGAATCTCGATCGCGTTACTTCTGGCTTCAATATTCCCGACGACATCAACGTCATCATCGAAATCCCAGCCTACTGCGACCCCGTAAAATACGAAGTGGACAAGGCCACCGGCGCCATGTTCGTGGACCGGTTCATGAACACGGCCATGCACTACCCCTGCAACTACGGCTACATCCCCCACACCCTGTCGGAAGATGGCGACCCGGTGGACGTACTGGTGGTCACACCCGTGCCGCTCATCAGCGGTTCCGTGATCCGCTGCCGTCCCATCGGTGTGCTCAAGATGACCGACGAGGCCGGGCCGGACGCCAAACTGCTCGCCGTGCCCGTGGACAAGCTCTGCACGCTTTACCGCCAAGTCAAGACGCCTGAGGACATGCCGCAGATACTGTTATCTCAGATCGCCCATTTCTTCGAGCATTACAAGGATCTGGAACCGAACAAGTGGGTCAGGGTGGAAGGCTGGACAGGACCGGAAGAGGCCAAGACCGAAATCGTCGCCAGTGTGCAGCGCTATCAGGAAGCGCCGGAAAAACCGAATTTCTGACAAAAATCACAAGCGACAAGTGGCAAGTAAACCGGCTTGTCGCTTTTTTCTTGTGACTTGAAACTTATAACTTGCCGCTTGTCGCCATGAAAATCTGCATCCTGTCCGACAGCCACGACAACCGCCACCTTCTCGAAGCGGCGGTGAAGGCCGCCAAGGCAGCGCATGCGGAAGTGATCCTGCACTGCGGCGACGTGGTCGCCCCCAGCACCCTGACCGTGTTGAACAAATACCGCATCCCCGTGTACGTGATTCACGGCAACAACACGGGAGACCTCTACACGATGGGGATGCTCGCCTGCGAGTCGGGCAGCGTGATCCGCTTCTTCGGACAGGACGCCGCCATTGAACTGGATGGGCGCAGGATCTTTCTGGTGCACTATCCGCATTACGGCCGCGCCATGGCCACCACGGGGGATTGGGACTTGGTGTGCTGCGGTCACAGCCACAAGGCCGAAATCGAACGGGTCAGCAACATCAAAGGCGGCACCACGGTGCTTGTGAATCCCGGCACCGTGGGGGGTATCGGTGCACCGCCGACCTATGTGCTGGGCGATCTTCAGACCATGGAATTCACGCTGCACGAGGTGCGCCTCGACGAGGCCACAGCCCACGGCCATGCGCATTCAACCTCGACGCCTTCTGCCTGAGGATCGGCCGCCGTGGCAAGCACGGCAGCCGACATGAATCCGAGAACGCAATACACAAGGGAACTGAACGACGGGACGCACTCACAAGGAAAAACGCTGCTCCCCTGCGTGCGTCTTCTCATACTGGGTCTGACAATTGAAACAGCGCCTTGCGGTGGCATGGGCCATCAGTCGCTCGGGTTCGATATACCCGCCACACTCCTCGCAAATGCCATAAACACCCTCCTCCATGCGCTTCAGCGCCCCCTCTATGTCCTTGGCTTCCCTGACCAGGTTGTCGACGGTGGCGATGCGAATGTCAGTAAGAAGATCGGCGACCGATGCATCACCCTCGTCGTGGACCCGGCCTGCCAGCTCGGCGAAGGTTTCGTTGTCCGAGCGCATGAGCTCCTGCTGGATCTTCGCCCGCAATTCACCGTTGCGTTCCTGCAGTCGCTGCTTCAACTTCATCATCTGCTGACCCGTCAAAGCCTTCGCCATGGAGCGCTCCTTCTGTCTTGTCCGGAGACGAATCCGGCATACAATGCTTACGCCACAAGCATCCTGATCGGCGCAACCTTCGGCCAAACATCCATTAACACTTAATAGCCGACATGACGGTTGTCAACCACGCCGCCAGTGACGTATCCGTCTTCCGCCCCGCTCGCGGCAATTTGCCCCCAGACGAGTGCAAAACCTATTATTTGACTTGTTCACCGAATCGGCTCCGCGGACAAGCGGCGAGGCACCGGCATCTCCGAAACCATTTTTAAAGGAACGAGTCCCCATGTCTGAATTGACGCATTTCAACAGTGCCGGCGAAGCGCATATGGTAGATGTGGGCGGCAAAAGCGCCACCAAGCGCATAGCCGTCGCGGAGGGCCGCATCCACATGCATCCCGACACGCTTCAACTCGTCCAGCAGGGCGGTCACAAGAAGGGCGACGTGCTCGGCATCGCGCGCATAGCGGGCATCATGGCCGCCAAGAAGACCACCGATCTGATCCCGCTCTGCCATCCCCTGATGCTGACCCGCGTGGAACTGGACCTGTCCCCGCAGCCGGAACACAACGCCGTCTACTGCAGGGCCACGGTCGAAACCACCGGGCAGACCGGCGTGGAGATGGAAGCCCTGACCGCCGTTCAGATCGCGCTGCTTACCGTGTACGACATGTGCAAGGCCGTGGACCGGGGAATGACCATGGACGGCATCCGCCTGCTGGAAAAGAGGGGCGGCAAATCGGGAACATGGCAACGCCGCGATCCGGAATGAACGGGCACCATCACCCGACGCACCACCACGGCCCACGCGGGGCGAACAGCCTGTTCGTGGCGTTGGGCTTGACCCTCGGCTTTGCGGCCGTAGAGGCATTGGCCGGCTGGTGGTCGGGTTCGCTCGCGCTCCTGGGCGACGCCGGACACATGGTGACGGACAGCACGGCCTTAGGGCTAGCCGCCCTGGCCGCCTGGATTGCCCGCCGCCCGCCCTCGGCCCGACACTCCTACGGACTGGGCCGCATCGAAGTATTGGCCGCCGCCATCAACGGGCTGTTCATGCTGCTGGTCGTGGCCGCGATCGTCATAACGGCTATAGAGCGCCTGCATGCCGTGCGCCCCGTGGCCGGCGGCACCGCGATGGGTGTCGCCGTCATCGGACTTGGGGTAAACGTCCTGGTCATGCTCACCCTCAGCCGCGGCGAGCAGTCCATCAACACCCGCGCCGCCCTGCTGCACGTCCTGGGCGATCTGCTGGGATCCATCGCGGCCATCATCTCCGGCGCGGTGATCTATTTCACCGGCTGGCTTCCGATCGATCCTTTGGCATCCCTGTTCATCTGTGCCCTGATCCTGGTCTCAAGCCTGCGGCTGCTGCGCGAAGCGGTTCACGTGCTCATGGAAGGCGTGCCGCCCCACGTGAGCCTGCCGGAAGTGGGACACGCGATGGCGGGCGTGGCGGGCGTCCAGTCGGTGCACGACCTGCATATCTGGACCGCGGCCTCGGGACAGGTGGCCCTTTCCGCCCACGTGGTGCTCACCAACATGAACGCCTGGAACGACACGCTGCAGCGGCTGCGCGTACTGCTGCACGAACGGTTCGGCATCGACCACGTGACACTACAGCCCGAACCGAGCGAGCAGATCCTGCGATTGGTGCGGCCTGACAACAACTAACCAGAAGTAGGGTGGAC
>JBAYZB010000005.1:0-43121 GCA_041672765.1 Gammaproteobacteria bacterium
TCGCTTGGCGGGAGTGGATGGCGCGGCCCGCGATCGGCGTGGCATGGGCGGTGTTCGTGGTCGCGGTGCTGGTACACGTCTGGGTGGGCGTACGCGATGTCTTCATGGATTACGTACATTCGGCGGGGCTGCGACTGGCCGCGCTTTCGCTGTTGGGACTGGCCCTTTTGGCGCTCGGGTTTTGGGCATTGAGCGCCCTGTTGTCGGTGAGGTTGGCATGAAAGTGGCGCGGCGCCGGTTCGACACCTTGATCATCGGGGCAGGCGGGGCCGGTTTGCGAGCCGCGCTGCAACTTGCGCGCGCGGATGCGCGGGTGGCGGTGGTCTCCAAGGTGTTTCCGACCCGTTCCCATACGGTATCGGCCCAGGGGGGGGTCAATGCGGCGCTGGCCAACGTCCTGCCCGACAACTGGCACTGGCACATGTTCGATACCGTCAAGGGCAGCGACTACCTGGGCGATCAGGACGCCATCGAATTCATGTGCCGGACCGCGCCACAGGTCGTGTACGAGTTGGAGCACTTCGGCGTGCCGTTTTCCCGGCTGGAAAACGGCAAGATTTATCAGCGTGCCTTCGGCGGTCAGAGCCGCGACTTCGGCGGGGAGCAGGCGGCGCGCACCTGTGCGGCGGCGGATCGCACCGGACATGCCATCCTGCACTCGCTCTATCAACAGAACATCCGGGCCAAGACCCATTTCTTCGACGAATATTTCGCAGTGGATCTGCTGAGGGACCGGGACGGCTACGTGCTGGGCGCCCTGGTCCTGGAGATCGAGACCGGGCAGCCCCTGATCATCGAAGCCAAGACCACCCTGCTGGCCACCGGCGGATGCGGGCAACTGTACCGCACCACGACGAACGCGGCGATCAATACCGGCGATGGCATGGCGATGGCGCTCCGGATTGGTGTGCCGTTGCAGGACATGGAATTCTTCCAGTTCCATCCGACGGGGATTGCCGGCAAGGGCATGCTGATCACGGAGGGGGCGCGGGGCGAAGGCGGATATCTCGTCAACAGCGAAGGCGAGCGCTTCATGGAACGGTACGCGCCGCATGCGAAGGATCTGGCCAGCCGGGATGTCGTGAGCCGCGCCATCGCCACGGAGGTGCACGAGGGCCGGGGATGCGGACCGCAGCGCGATCACGTGCTGCTGCGGCTCGATCACCTCGGCGAGGCCGTCATCCGCGAGCGGTTGCCGGCGATCCGCGAGATGGTGCTCACGTTCCTGCACATCGATCCGGCACACTCGCCCATCCCGGTGTACCCCACGGCGCATTACGCCATGGGCGGGATTCCCACCAATTTCCATGGCCAGGTGATCGTGCCGGAACGGCATGGTCCCGAAGAGCCGGTGCCCGGTCTCTACGCGGCCGGCGAATGCGCATGCGTATCGGTTCACGGGGCCAACCGCCTCGGCGGAAATTCGCTGCTGGATATCCTCGTGTTCGGGCGTGCGGCGGCCAATCACATCACGGAGTACCTGGCGGAAAACCGCTTTCACCGCCCGTTGCCGGAGGACGCTGCCGATGCCGCCCTGGAGCGGCTGGCGCGCTGGGATCGGCGGGGCGAGGGCGAAACGGTGGCGGATCTGCGCAAGGAACTGCGGTGGACGATGGAACGATACTGCGGCGTGTTCCGACGCGAAGAGATACTCTCCGAAGGGTTGGAAAAGGTGCGCGGGATCGAGGCGCGGTTGCAGCACGCGCGGCTCAAGGACCACAGCAAGGTCTTCAACACCGCGCGCATCGAAGCGCTGGAACTGGAGAATCTCGTGGACCTTGCCCTGGCAACGGTCAGTTCGGCATTGGCGCGCAAGGAGAGCCGCGGAGCCCATACCCGGGTGGATTGGCCGGAGCGTGACGATGTGAACTGGCTCAAGCACACCCTCTATTACAAGAAAGGCTCCACGGTCGATTACAAGCCCGTGCGGATCAAGCCGCTTACGGTCGAACCGTTTCCGCCGAAGCCCAGGGTCTACTGAGAAAAGGTTTGCAGCAGCGGTTGCCACCGGCGCGGCTTGCGGCGGGAATGGTATGAGATCGGGGACGGGCACTATCGCACCCGGCTTTGGTCCAAGGGAAGGTTAATTCTAAAACCTGTTAGACAGTTTTGGCGATATCATGCGCTTCTCAATTTATCGATACAACCCGGAAGTCGATGCGGCGCCGTACATGCAGGAGATGGTACTCGAAGATGCGCAGCCGGACATGATGCTGCTCGATGCGCTGAAATGCTTGAAGCAGATCGACGAGACCTTGGCCTTCCGCCACTCCTGCGGTGAAGGCGTATGCGGCTCGGATGCGATGAACATCAACGGGCGGAACGGCCTTCCCTGCACCACGCCTCTGGCGGAGCTCGAGGAGCCGGTGGTGCTGCGGCCGTTGCCGGGCATGCCCGTGATCCGGGATCTGGTGGTCGACCTGAGCCAATTCTACAAGCAATACCGCGCTGCTCAGCCCTATCTCATCGTGCACGATCCCGAGCCCGAGGTGGAGCGCCTGCAATCGCCCGAGGAGCGCGAGCGGCTGGACGGGCTGTATGAGTGCATCCTGTGCGCCTGTTGCACCACCGCATGTCCGTCGTTCTGGTGGAATCCGGACAAGTTCCTCGGGCCCGCTGCGCTGCTTCAGTCCTATCGTTTTCTTGCCGATAGCCGCGACCAGGCAACCGAAGAACGCCTCGATGCGCTGGAAGGTCCCTACACGCTCTTCCGCTGTCGGACCATCATGAACTGCACCGACGTGTGTCCGAAGGGGCTGAGCCCCGCACGCGCCATCGGCCATATACGGCAGATGATGGTGAAACGGGCGATCTGACTCCCGCTTTTGGAAAGTACGCAGCGATGAGCACGGCGGACGGAGAGAATGAAGCGGCGGCGAACGCGCGGCGGTCCCGGCTGCGTTGGCGCTGCCGGCGCGGCATGCTGGAACTCGACCTGCTGCTGCTTGGCTTCCTGGAGTCCGGATTCCACCTGCTGCCGGATCAAGGGCAGAGGGATTTCGAGGCGCTTTTGGAGGCGCCTGACCCGGAGCTGCTCGACTGGCTGATGGGGCGCTCTATCCCCGAGAAGAAGGAACTTGCCGATGTCGTTGAGCGGATACGCGCCCACCTTGCGGCTTGAGCGGCGCCCGTCGCCGCGGCTGGCGCTCGTGCTCACGCTGTTCCACTGCGGAGCCTGGGGTATCCTGCCGACAATTCCACTGGCCCTTTGGATCAAGTTCGCCCTCGCGGCGGTTGTGGGGCTGAGCCTCGCTCGTTCCCTCGGAGAACATGCCCTGGTGCTGGGGTCGCGCGCCGTGACGCGAATGATCTGGGAGCCATCGGGAACGTGGTTGCTGGAGCGGAACGGCAGGCTGGAACCGGCCCGCCTCTTGCGTGGAAGCTTCATGCACCCGCGACTCGCGGTTCTCGACTTCGCGCTCGAAACGCGGCGCACCTGTTCCGTGGTCCTGCCCCAGGACGGCGTGGATCGGGAGAGCTTTCGACGCTTGCGGGTGCGGCTCACGCTCGATGGTGCGGAAGTCGAAGAACCGTTCGGTGCCGCAGCGGGGGCGTCGGATACCGCTATGCGCTGACGCTCTCCTGCCGGTCGATGTCGGCCCAGGATTCGTCGCCGAAATTTGGCGGCACCAAAACTGTATTGGCAGGTGGCTTGGAGTTGTCCGCCACAGGGTAGTCGAGCGTGTAATGCAGACCGCGGCTTTCCTTGCGCAACAAGGCCGAACGGATGATGAGATCGGCGACCAGCGTGAGGTTGCGCAGTTCGATCAAGTCGTTGGTAACCCTGAAATTGCCGTAGTATTCCGCGATCTCGCCCAGCAGGAGATCGACCCGGCGTTTGGCGCGCTGCAGGCGTTTGGTGGTGCGCACGATGCCCACATAATCCCACATGAAACGGCGCAGCTCGTCCCAGTTGTGGGCGACCACCACCTCTTCGTCGGAATCCGTTACGCGGCTCTCGTCCCAAGCGGGCAGGGCGGGCGGGGGCGGGGCGGAGTCGAGTTGCGCGGCGATGTCCGCGCTGGCTGACGCGGCGAATACCAGGCACTCCAGGAGCGAATTGCTCGCCAGACGGTTGGCGCCGTGCAGGCCGGTGAACGCCGTTTCACCGAGTGCGTAAAGGCCTTCCAGATCGGTGCGGCCGCGCCGGTCGGTCATGATACCGCCGCAGGTGAAGTGCGCCGCGGGTACCACCGGCAGCGGCTCTCGCGTCATGTCGTAGCCGAACTCCAGGCACCGCGCATACACGGTGGGGAAGTGCTTTTTGACGAATTCGGCCGGTTTGTGGCTGATGTCCAGATACACGCACTCGGCGCCGAGGCGCTTCATCTCGTGGTCGATGGCACGGGCGACGATATCGCGCGGCGCGAGCTCTCCCCGCAGGTCGAATCGGTGCATGAACGGGCTGCCGTCCGGCAGGAGCAGCCGTCCGCCCTCGCCGCGCACCGCCTCGGTGATGAGGAACGACTTGGCCTTGGGGTGATAGAGGCAGGTCGGGTGGAACTGGTTGAATTCCATGTTGGCGACCCGGCAGCCGGCGCGCCAGGCCATGGCGATGCCATCGCCCGTGGATGTGTCCGGGTTGTTGGCGTAGAGGTAGACCTTGCTGGCTCCCCCGGTGGCGAGCACGACGAAGCGGGCGCCGAAAACCTCCACGCGGCCTTGGACGCGATTCAATACATAGGCGCCGAGGCAGCGGTTGTCCGGCAGCCCGAGCTTGCGTCCGGTGATCAGATCGATCGCGATATGCTGTTCGAACAAGGTAATGTTGGGATGGTTGCGGACCTGTTGCTCCAGCGTGGTCTCGATGGCGCGCCCGGTGGCATCCGCGGCGTGGATGATGCGCCGGTGGCTGTGACCTCCCTCCCGTGTCAGGTGGTAATCGAAGGTGCCGTCGGAAGACTGTTCTCGCGTAAACGGCACGCCTTGGTCCAGCAGCCAAAGGATTGCCGCGCGACTGTGTTCGATGGTAAAGCGCACGATTTCGGGATCGCAGAGCCCGGCGCCGGCAATCAAGGTGTCCTGGACATGGGCATCGATGGAGTCTTTTTTGTCCAGCACGGCCGCCACGCCCCCCTGGGCATAGAAGGTGGACCCCTCGGTCAAGGGGCCCTTGGAGAGCACGGCCACTTTGGCCTGCGGCGCAATCCGCAATGCCAGGCTCAGGCCGGCGGCGCCGCTGCCAATAATCAGAACATCGAAAGTAGGGTGATGATCCATGGCTCGAGCGTAACGCTCCGCATAGGTCAGGTTCTGTTTATTAGTAATCTTTTATATAGTACAAGCCGGATGGTTCCGGAGGTCAGGATGCAATATACCTGTTTCAGGGCCTTCGGCGAACTATCTTTCATGGTTATTGTCTACCACGCTAGGCAAAGGGATTTTGCCGCAGGGGAGAGGGGAATGCCCGAATGGGCGAACAGAGTGTAGATCAGGCACTTGTTGAGCGGGTTCAGAGGGGCGACAAGAAGGCGTTCGATGTCCTGGTACGCAAGTATCAATACAAGATCGTCAAGCTGGTCTCGCGCTATGTGCATGATCACGGGGAAGCGCTCGACGTGGCCCAGGAGGCCTTCCTGAAGGCGTATCGGGCCTTGGGCAGCTTTCGCGGCGAGAGCGCGTTTTACACGTGGCTCTACCGCATCGCCATCAACACGGCGAAGAACTATCTGGTCGCCCAGGGGCGGCGTCCCCCTGAAGGGGATATAGATGCCCATGATGCAGAACAGTACGAGGGTGAGACGAGTCTTAAAGAGTACGACACGCCAGAACGTCTGGCGTTGAGAGATGAGATCGAGGAAACGGTGTTCCGGGCGATCGAGGAACTGCCCGAGGATTTGCGGACGGCCATCACGCTGCGCGAATTGGAAGGGATGAGTTACGAGGAAATTGCGCAAGCCATGGCGTGCCCGGTAGGTACAGTGCGGTCCCGGATTTTTCGGGCGCGTGAGGCGATCAACAACAAGCTGCGTCCGTTGTTGGAATAAGATTGGCGAAGGACCGAAGAAGCAAGAAACGAGGACAGCGGTGCCGTGAGCGGCAGGGTGGCGCACGGCGGGTTGATCTGAGACTGATGCTGCGGCGGGTAAGATCATGAGTGACAGGTTCGGCGAACAGATCTCGGCGTTGGTAGACGATGAGCTGGATGATTCGGAACGTGTTTCGGTGTTCGACAGGCTCAGGCGGGACCCGGAGCTTCTGCACCGATGGGAACGGTATCACTTCATCAGTGACGTGATGAAAAACAAGCGTCCGGTGCCCCTGGACGGCGATTTCGCCCGGCGAGTGAGCCAGGCGCTGGAAGCGGAGCCGGCGCTGCTGGTACGGCCGGCACGGCGCGGCAATGCGCTGAGCGACAAGCGGTATTGGGCCGGCTTGGTGGTTGCCGCTTCCGTCGCCGCGGTCGCCGTGCTCGGGGCGCGCTCAGGCATGCAGGAGCCGGGTGAGACCCCGGTGAATTATGCGGCGAGCGCGCCGGCGGACACGGTTTACGCGGGCCATATGCAGTCTCCCCAGGCACGCTGGGATTCCGCACAGCCGGAAGTGGAGACACGGCTGAACTACTATCTGGTCAATCATAGCGAGTACTCTTCCGTTCCGGGAATGCATGGAAGGCTGCCGTACATGAGAATGGCGGGATATGAGTCGAAATAACAGGCTTTGTGTCCCGGTCGCGCGGATTATCGGGCTGATCCTTCTGGCGATGTTTCCGGTTGCAGAAGGATGGGCCAGGTCATCCGAGGAGGCCAGGGATTGGTTCGAGAGGATGAGTCGCGCGATGCAGACGCTGAACTACGACGCGACGTTTGTCTACATGCAGGGCCGCCAGCTCGAGGCCATGCGCATCATTCACAAGTCCGATGCCGATGGCGAACGGGAGCGGATGATTTCGCTGAGCGGGATGCCGCGCGAGATCATCCGCGACAGGGGCCGGGTGGCGTGTGTCCTGCCCGACCGCAGTTCCGTCATGGTGGAGCGGCAACGGGCGCGAACGCCTTTCGTGGGTGATGCGCAGATCAGTTCGGAACAGGTGGCACGGTATTATGATTTCCTGCTGGCGGGACACGACCGCATGGCGGGTCACGACGCACGGGTGATCGCCATCAGGCCAAAGGACCAGTTTCGCTATGGGTACCGGCTGTGGTTGGATAGGGCCACAGGGATGCTACTCAAGTCCGAACTGATCGGTACGGATGGTGCGGTTCTGGAGCAGGTGATGCTGACCAACCTGAAGCTGCTGGACGAGGTCCCGTCCGCCGCGCTTGAGCCGAGCCTCGGCGGGGAAGGCTTCGTCTGGCACCAGGAGCCGAAAGCCGCTTCGGATATGGGCCGTGCTGTGGAAGGGGACAGGAATTGGAAGGTCACCCGCCCGCCCGCCGGCTTTGTCCTGACGCTCCGCGAGAAGCTGAGCCTGCCGGGAAACGGGGAACAGATCGAGCATTTGGTGTTGGCGGACGGGCTTGCTTCCGTGTCGGTCTTCATTGAGAAGCTCAAGGGCAGCAAGCAGATGCTCAAGGGAGCCTCTCACATGGGGGCGGTCAACGCTTACGGCACCGTGGTGTCGGGGCATCAGGTGACGGCGGTGGGCGAAGTGCCGCAGGCGACGGTCAGCAAGATCGGGCAATCGGTCCAGTACATCCCGAACGGCGAAGACGAACGACAATGATCGAAGAACGGGCGCGTGTCATGGCAACGGAAGAGGGTATCGCCTGGGTTGAGACCTGGCGCAAGGGGGCATGTGGTTCGTGCTCGGCCAGCGCAGGGTGCGGGACCGCGACCCTGGCGAAAGTGCTGGGACAGAAGCGGGCGCGGGTCCGGGCGCTGAACGGGATCGGCGCCAAGGTGGGCGAAGACGTGGTGGTCGGGATCCCCGACAGAACCTTGATGAAAGGCTCCTTTGCGGTTTACGCCGTGCCCGTGCTGACGATGCTGGCGGCTGCTTGGTTCGGCGCTGCCCTGGCCGGGGACGAGGCAAGCCTCAAAGAGATTCTCAGCACTTTGTTCGGACTGTCGGGGCTCGCGGCGGGCTTCCTGTGGCTGCGTCGATTCGCGGGCAGGATCGGCAGCGATGCGGCCTGGCAGCCCGTAATTCTGCGGCGCGCGGGATTCGCCCCCGTAAGCTGGGCGACAAATGGATTCGAAAACAAGAGCGCGGGGACGGAATCCGGCGGATAGGGCGGTGAACGGTCGCAGCCCGGCCCGTCGGGCCGTGCAGGGCGGTTCGCATTCATTTGATGTAACCAAGCATTTGCATTGATCAGGAGCGTTTATGCACCTTGCACGAGTCAGGGGATACTGGTTTGCAGTTCTCTGGGTTTTGGGCCTGTGCATGCCCTTGGGCATGTTGCAGGCGCAGCAGTTGCCGGATTTTACGGCGTTGGTAGAGCAGGCGAGCCCTGCGGTGGTCAACATCAGCACCACGCAAAAGGTACAGGGATTGCAGCGCCGCCTGCCGCCCGGAATGGAGATCCCGGATCTGCCGGAAGGCACTCCGTTCGGCGATCTGTTCCGCCATTTCTTCGGTGAAGGCGAGGATGGGCCGCAGGAATTCGATTCCAAGTCACTGGGGTCCGGATTCGTGATTTCCTCGGACGGATATATTCTGACGAATTACCACGTGGTCAAGGATGCGGATGAAATCATCGTCCGTCTGAGCGACCGCCGGGAGTTGACGGCACAGGTCGTGGGGAGCGACTCCCGCAGCGATATCGCGTTGCTCAAGATCGATGCCAAGGACCTGCCGGTGGTCCGGATCGGCACCTCCGCCAAGCTCAAGGTCGGCGAGTGGGTACTGGCGATCGGTTCCCCGTTCGGCTTCGAACATTCCGCGACGGCCGGTATCGTAAGCGCTAAGGGCCGCAGTCTGCCGCGGGAAAATTACGTCCCGTTCATCCAGACGGATGTCGCCATCAACCCAGGCAATTCGGGCGGTCCGCTGTTCAATCTGGACGGCGAGGTGGTGGGGATCAACTCCCAGATCTACAGCCGGACCGGCGGTTTCATGGGACTTTCCTTCGCCATTCCCATCGAGGTGGCCATGGATGTTGCCAACCAGCTCAAGACCAGCGGGCGTGTGACGCGTGGCTGGCTGGGAGTGCTGATCCAGGATGTGACGCGCGAACTCGCGGAATCGTTCGGGATGAAGACGCCTCGGGGCGCGCTGGTTGCCCAGGTGCTTCCCGACAGCCCCGCGGAGAAGGCCGGCATTCAGGTTGGTGATGTGATCGTCGAGTTCAACGGCCAGGCGATTTCCAAATCCTCGGATCTGCCGCCGCTGGTGGGAGCCACCAAGGTCGGTGGAAAGGTGCCGGTCACAGTGATTCGGGAGGGGCGGTCGCGTACCCTGAACGTGGTTGTTGCGGCCTTGCCCGAAGAGGAAGAACTGCAGGCGGCGACCGAAGGAAAGCCCAGGAGCGTCAGCGAGAACCGGCTGGGAATCGAAGTGGCCGATTTGACGGACGAGCAGCGCAAGCGGCTGGGCGGCAAGCAGACCGGCGTCATGGTGACCGCAGTGCGCAAAGGGCCCGCCGCGCAGGCGGGGGTGCAGCGTGGCGACATCATTACCATGCTCAACGGCGTGCAAATCGAAAACAGCGCGCAGTTCAAGCGGCTGGTGAACGATCTGCCCTATGGCAAGTCCGTGCCGCTACTGGTGCAGCGGCGCAACGGCCCTGTGTTCCTGGCACTCAAGCTGCCCGAGAAGGAATGACGGGAGCGGTGCAGGGGCGCTGTGCACAGCGCCCCTGCATTGACGTGACCTGCGACAAGTGGAACAACATCATGGCAAAGAAGCTTGTGATCTACGGACGCAGCGGCTGCCATCTTTGCGACGAGATGGAACGGGAGGTCAGGGCGCTGCAGCCGGAGTGGGGATTTTCTTTGGAGGTGCTGGATGTGGAGCGTGACCCGGAGCTGGAAGAGCGGTACGGAGAGCGGGTGCCCGTGCTGCTGGGCGGCGATCGGGAGATCTGTCACTATTTCCTGGATAGAGCGGCACTTATTCGCTATTTAAGCGCCGACTGAGCGTGTATAATACGCGCGCTCCGGCGCAGCGATGCCTGTTAAATATAAGTCGTTTGTCTGTGGAAACTTTTCTGCATTTGCCGGGTATTTGTACGAACAGGGAACGACTCCTTTCCAGACGGCTATCCGGTAAATGTGTCCGTACTTTTGCGACCCCGTTGCATTAAGAATCAACTTGAACCCCGTACGATTCGCGCCCTTCGGGAACGGTCCATGGGCAAGGCACTGCTGTGCCGGCAGCCGTGTGATTTCATGACGGCGTGTACTCGAGGTTAAGCCGTGACTGACATGCAACAGATAAGAAACTTTTCGATCATCGCCCATATCGATCACGGCAAATCGACGCTGGCGGACCGCCTCATTCAGCTGTGCGGCGGCCTGTCGGAGCGGGAAATGGCCGCGCAGGTGCTCGATTCCATGGACCTGGAGCGGGAGCGCGGCATCACGATCAAGGCGCAAAGCGTGTCGCTGCAGTACGGGGCGCGCAATGGCGAAACCTACCTGTTGAACTTCATCGACACCCCCGGACACGTGGACTTCTCCTACGAAGTGTCCCGCTCGCTCGCCGCCTGCGAGGGCGCACTGCTCGTGGTGGACGCGGCCCAGGGTGTCGAGGCGCAAAGCGTGGCGAACTGCTATACCGCGCTGGATCAGGGCCTGGAGGTGCTGCCGGTATTGAACAAGATGGATCTGCCCAACGCCAATCCGGACCGGGTGATCCACGAAATCGAGGAGATTATCGGCATTGAGGCCCAGGATGCGGTGCGGGTGAGCGCCAAGACCGGCATGGGGGTGCAGGATCTGGTAGAGGAACTGATCCGGCGCGTTCCGCCGCCCACCGGCGACCGCTCGGCGCCGTTGCAGGCCCTGATCATCGACTCCTGGTTCGACAATTTCGTGGGGGTGATCTCGCTGGTTCGTGTAGTGCAGGGCACCATCACACCCAAGCAAAAGGTCATGGTGATGTCGACCCAGCGTACCTTCCAGGTGGAGAAGGTCGGCGTGTTCACGCCCAAGCGCAAGGATACGGATTGCCTGCGGGCGGGCGAGGTGGGCTACGTCATCGCCGGCATCAAGGACATCAATGGTGCGCCGGTGGGCGACACCTTCACGGACGCCGACCGGCCGGCCGCAGCGCCGCTGCCAGGCTTCAAGATGGTCCAGCCGCGGGTGTTCGCCGGGCTCTATCCGGTCGACTCGGACGATTACGACGCGTTTCGCGAGGCGCTGCAGAAGCTGCGCCTGAACGACGCGGCCCTGCACTTCGAGCCCGAGACCTCCCAGGCGCTGGGTTTCGGTTTTCGCTGCGGCTTTCTCGGCATGCTGCACATGGACATCGTGCAGGAGCGTCTGGAGCGCGAGTACCGGCTGAACCTGATCACCACCGCCCCGACGGTGGTCTACCAGGTTGTGACCACGAAGGGCGAGGTGCTGGAGATCGACAACCCCGCGAAGCTGCCGCCGGTCAATCACATCGCGGAGATCCGCGAGCCGATCATCCTGGCCAACATCCTGGTGCCGCAGGATTACGTGGGCAGCGTGATCAGCCTGTGTGTCGAAAAGCGCGGAGTGCAGCACAAGCTTCAATATCTCGGCAACCAGGTGGCGATGAGCTACGAGTTGCCGCTCAACGAAGTGGTGCTGGATTTCTTCGACCGGCTCAAGTCGGTGAGCCGTGGTTACGCCTCCTTCGACTACAGTTTCGAGCGGTTCCAGCCCGCGCCGCTGGTGAAGCTGGACATCCTGATCAACGGCGAGCGCGTCGACGCGCTGTCCATCATCGTGCACCGCGACCAGGCCCACAGCCGCGGGCGCGATTTGACGGAGAAGATGAGGGACATCATCCCGCGGCAGATGTACGAGGTGGCCATCCAGGCGGCGATCGGTGGGCAGATCGTGGCACGTTCCACCGTCAAGGCGTTGCGCAAGAACGTCACGGCGAAGTGCTATGGCGGCGACATCACGCGCAAAAAGAAGCTCCTGGAGCGCCAGAAGGAGGGTAAGAAACGGATGAAGCAGGTGGGCAAAGTGGAGATTCCGCAGGAGGCGTTTCTCGCGGTTCTTCAAGTCGGAAAGAAGTAAGATTGCGTAACACTCAATAGCGGAAACGATGCCCAGGAATCATTGCCGATGAACCTCGATTTCCCCCTGATACTGGTGCTGGCCGCGTTGACGACCGGCGTGATCTGGTTGCTGGACGTGCTTCTGTGGGCGCCGCGCAGGCGGGCGGCGGATACGGCGGCCGCAGCGAAAGATTCCCCGGCCGGGCGCACGCAGAAAGAGCCGCTGATCGTCGAGTATTCGCGTTCGTTCTTCCCGATCATCATGTTGGTGCTCGTACTGCGCTCATTCGTGGTGGAGCCGTTCCGCATACCCTCGGGGTCGATGATGCCGACGCTGCTGATCGGTGATTTCATTCTCGTGAACAAATTCGCCTACGGACTGCGCCTGCCGGTGATAAACACCAAAATCGTTGATCTGGGGGAACCGCAGCGGGGTGATGTGGTGGTGTTCCGCTACCCCAAAGAGCCCGCCATCGATTACATCAAGCGCGTGATCGGGCTGCCCGGTGATCACGTTGCCTACTATGACAAAATGCTTTATATCAACGG
Organism: Gammaproteobacteria bacterium; assembly: GCA_041672765.1. Taxonomy (GTDB): domain Bacteria; phylum Pseudomonadota; class Gammaproteobacteria; order JBAYZB01; family JBAYZB01; genus JBAYZB01. The sequence goes on from JBAYZB010000005.1 coordinate 12,636, forward strand.
CAAACCGATCCAGCAGGAGCCTGTCGGCATCTATACCGGGGTTGGTTCGGGTGAGGTAATGACCGGCGCGAGTTTGCGGCTCGAAGAACTCGGTGCGGCGGAGCATCGGATACTCGTTCAACCCGGTACGCGGGGCGTCGAAGGAGAGTTCGTGGTGCCGGAAGGGCACTACTTCGTGATGGGCGACAACCGCGACAACAGCAACGACAGCCGCTACTGGGGTCCGGTACCGGAGGAGAACCTGGTGGGCAAGGCGTTCTTCATCTGGTTGAACTGGGATTCGGCCAACGGCGGCGTGGGGTGGAACAGGATCGGCAAACAGATAGAGTAGTCACGCACGCCCGGGGGAGCTTCCTGATGAAATTTAGAGACAAACAACGAGGAATGAGCGCTGTCGGTTGGCTCCTGGTGTTGGGCTTGATCGGCTTTTTCAGCCTGATTGGCCTGCGCCTCGCGCCCATGTACCTGGAATATTTCAATGTCGTGTCCTCAATGGAGTCGCTGAAGAGCGAGTCCGAGATCAAAAGCAAGGCGCCGGCAGAGATCATGCAGATGCTGATGAAGCGGTTCGATGTCAATGACGTGCGGAACGTCAAGCCGAATCATGTGAGGGTCACGAACGAGGGCGGTAAGCTCAAGGTCATAGTGAAATACGAGGTGCGGACGCCCTTGATGGGCAATCTTTCCGCGGTCGCGACGTTCGACAAGAACGTTGAACTGAGGTGACGCTCCGTTGAGCAAATCCCTCGACAGTCTGTGCCAGCGGCTGGATTACCATTTCGCGGATCCGTCACTGCTGGAGAACGCGCTGACGCACAGGAGCGCGGGCAGCCGCAACAACGAGCGGCTTGAGTTTCTCGGGGATGCCGTCCTGAACTTTGTCATAGCCGCGGAGCTGTATGAGCGCTCTCCCGCGGCCACGGAGGGGGAATTGAGCCGCCTGCGTGCGAGCCTGGTGAAGCAGGAAACCCTGGCGTCCTTGGCGCGCAGCGTGGACCTGGGCCGCCATCTGACCCTCGGCTCCGGGGAGATGAAAAGCGGGGGCCAGCGGCGCGATTCGATCCTGGCCGATGGCCTGGAAGCGGTTTTCGGGGCCGTATACCTGGACGGCGGATTCGACGCCTGCCGGCGGCTTATCGGGAGACTGTATCAGGACCGCCTCGACTCGTTGCCCGAGGCGACGAGCCTGACGGATGCGAAGACGCGGTTACAGGAATACCTGCAGTCCCGCAGACTGCCGCTGCCGGTTTATCATGTGATTGACGTCAGCGGTGAACCCCACGCGCAAACCTTTACGGTGGTGTGCAATATCTCGCGCGGCACCCGGACCTTGACCACACAGGGCAGCGGAAGCAGCCGCCGCAGGGCGGAGCAGAACGCCGCGCACCAAGCACTGAAGTTGCTGCAAGATGGATGAAACCAAAAGCCGCTGTGGGTATGTCGCCATCATCGGCCGCCCCAATGTGGGAAAGTCGACGCTGCTGAACTGTATCCTCGGCCAGAAGATCAGCATCACCTCCCGGCGCCCGCAAACCACGCGCCACCGCATTCTGGGCATCAAGACGGTCGATCATTTCCAGGCGGTCTATGTGGATACGCCTGGGGTGCATCTGGGCGGCAAACGGGCCATGAACCGCTATCTGAACCGTACCGCGGCCAGCGTCCTGGCGGAGGTGGATGTCGTGGTGTTCATGGTGGAGGGACTGCGCTGGACCGAAGAGGACGAGCACGTGTTGAGGCTGCTTGCGCCGGTCAAGGCTCCGGTCATCCTGGCGGTGAACAAGGTCGACCGGATCGCCGACAAGAAGGCGTTGCTGCCGCACCTGCAGGCGCTTGCAGAAAAACGGGAGTTCGCCGCGGTCGTTCCGCTGTCGGCGAAGAATGCCGACAACGTGGCCGCGCTGGAGCGCACCGTGCTGGAACTGTTGCCGGTCTCGGAGCATTTTTTCCCCGAAGACCAGATCACGGACCGGAGCGAGCGTTTCCTCGCCGCCGAACTGGTTCGCGAAAAACTCACGCGCCGCCTCGGCCAGGAGCTGCCCTATGCGTTGACGGTGGAAATCCAGGAATTCAAGGAGGAGGGCGAGCTTCTGCGTATCAGTGCCATTATCTGGGTGGAGCGGCCGGGCCAGAAGAAGATCGTCATCGGCCGGGGTGGAACGGTGCTCCGGGACGTCGGCCAGAAGGCTCGGCTGGACATGGAAAAGCTGTTCGGCCGCAAGGTGTTCCTGCAGCTTTGGGTCAAGGTCAAGGAAGGCTGGTCCGACGACGAACGGGCGTTGCGCAGCCTCGGATATGAAGAATAATCGGACGTGACTGGTCAAAGGTTGTGAGAGGTCGCTCCGCAAGCAGTCGATGTTTTTCAACGCCAAGGCGCAAAGATTCCCAAACCATAGGTTGAGCCGTCGACCGGGCTAAAGTCCGACCCGCAGGACGGAGTGCAGGAGGCCCGGAGTGACGCCGGTCTGCAGTTCCTTTGCGAGCTTTGCGCCTTGGCGTTGGAGTTGTTCCGCCGCACGGCGACCCGTAGCCTCCATCTTTTTGCATCCCGTATTCGATATCCTTGTCTCATGCGCGCCACCCTCCAGCCGGCATATATCCTCCATCACAGGCCCTATCGCGACACCAGCGCGCTCCTTGAACTGTGGACGCGGGAGTATGGCCGCGTCGGCGTGGTGGCGCGCGGGGCACGGGCGGCGAACTCGCAACTGCGGGGCGTGCTGTTGCCGTTCCGGCCGCTGCTGGTCTCGTGGGCGGGACGTGGCGAGTTGAAGACGCTGACCGGTGCCGAAGGAAACCGGGCGGCGCCGGTCCTGGAGGGGCGCGCGCTGTTGAGCGGGTTCTATCTGAACGAGCTGGTGCTGCGCATGGTGCAACGCCAGGACCCGCATCCGGAGCTGTTCGACGCCTATGAAATGGCGCTCGCGGCGCTGGAACGCCCTGGCGCGGAGGAGCGGGCGTTACGCATCTTCGAGCGCGATCTGTTGCAGGCACTGGGGTATGGCCTGGTGCTGGACAGCGAGGCCGACACCGGCCGGCCGGTGGATCCGGCAAGAACCTATCGCTACCGCATCGAGCGAGGCGTCCTGGCAGCGGAGTCGGGAATCGACGGCATCCCGATCCAGGGCGCCAGCCTCCTGGCGCTTGCCCGCGGCGACCTGCGGGATGCGGAGAGTCTGGCGGACGCGAAACGGCTGATGCGGGCGGTGCTGGGGTTTCACCTGGGTGAGCGGCCGCTGAAGAGCCGCGAGCTGTTTGCCGCGTTCATGAGCAAGGGAACTGCCCGGAGCGGCGAATGAACCGCCGCCATTCCCGTGGCCCGGCCGCGGTTTGTTAGACTAACGTGCACGGGCTACGCATTTCCATCATCTGCGCTGTTTGGTGAATTTACCGATATGAACACATCACGGGACATCTTGTTGGGCGTCAACATCGATCACGTTGCGACACTGCGCCAGGCGCGCGGCACGCGCTATCCCGATCCCGTGCAGGCGGCCATCGAGGCGGAGCAGGCGGGAGCGGACGGCATCACCCTGCACCTGCGCGAGGATCGGCGCCACATCCAGGAGCGCGACGTGGAGATGCTGAAGGGCATTCTCCTGACGCGCATGAACCTGGAGATGGCGGTGACGGAGGAAATGCTCGGGTTTGCGGAGCGCATCGGTCCCGACGATTGCTGTTTGGTGCCCGAGCGGCGGGAGGAATTGACCACCGAGGGCGGTCTGGACGTGGCCGGTCAGTTGTCCCGCATCACCGAGGCCTGCAGTCGGCTGCGCGAGGCGGGCGTGCGGGTCTCGTTGTTCATCGACGCCGATCCGCGCCAGGTGGAGGCCGCGAGCAGGGCCGGGGCGCCCGTGATCGAGATTCACACCGGGCATTACGCGGAGGTGGCGAGCGCGGCGGAACGCGCCCAGGAGCTGCAGCGTATCGCCCAGGCGGTGGAACTCGGAACGCAGGCCGGTTTGCAGGTCAACGCCGGCCACGGACTGAATTATCAGAACGTCGGCGCGATCGCCGCATTGCGGGACGTGCGGGAGTTGAACATCGGCCATGCCATCATCGCGCGTGCGCTTTTCACCGGCCTGCAGGCGGCGGTGCGGGAGATGAAGCGCTTGATGCGCGAGGCGCGTCAAGGCTAGGCGTGCCTGGAACATGATCTACGGCATCGGCACTGACATCGTCCGCGTCGCGCGGATGCGCAGGAACCTGGAACGTTACGGAGACAGATTCGCCAGCCGCATCCTGACGCCCCTGGAAATGGCGGAGTTTGCCGCATGCAAACGGCGGGGGCACTTTCTCGCCAAGCGGTTTGCGGCCAAGGAGGCGGCGGTCAAGGCCTTGGGGACGGGCTTCAGCAAGGGGCTGGGGCCGCGGCAGATCGGGGTCGTGCATGACGCGAACGGCAAGCCGGGGCTGGAATACTACGGACCCGCCAAGGAGTATTGCGAACGGGTAGGCGTCGACAAAAGCCTGCTCAGCATCGCCGACGAGGACGAGTACGCCGTGGCGTTCGTGACGCTGTTGATGAAAACCGATTAGGGCGTGTCGCCGATTGCACCGTAGGTAGATCCGGCGTTTTAACGCAAAGACGCAAAGGCCGCCAGGGACCGCAAAGAGACGAAGCTTTCTGTGCGGATTGGATTTTCCGCTCTGGCACCATCCCCCGAACTCTGCGGCAGCCTGCTCAGGCTTCCGTAATTTTCTAACGCCTTCTTTGCGCCTCTGTGTTGATGTCCTGCACCTACGCTTCTTTACGTTGTAGTTTTTCAGCCCGTAGGGGCGGTGCGCTGCGTATCGAGCAGGCGGGTGATTTCCCGATCGAGCTGTTCCAGCGCTGCGGCGATCGTTTCCCTGTCCGCGGCCGTGGCGCTTGCATCGAGTCGCGCCGCCGCCGCGCGCAGCGCGGGGACTCCGCAGTAACAGGCGGAACCGTGAAGCTTGTGGGCGATGCGCCCGAGTTCCTCCATGTTTCCCTCCCGGAAAGCCTCCTGAAGCCCGCGTTGTTGTCGCGGCAGCTCCGCCAACAGCATGGCGAGCAGGTCATCCGCGACCTGTTCATTGCCGCCGGCAAGCCGAATGGAGGCTTCCCGGTCATATACCGCCATGTCCGGCCGCTGGGGCGCGGCTGGGGACGGACCGGCCGGCGCGGCCTCCAGCAGGCGCAGGAGTTCCCGATGCAGCGCGCGGCGATTGACCGGCTTACTCAGCCAGGCGTCGGCGCATTCGTGTATCGGCATGGTGACACCGCCAAGGACGATGAGGGGACCGGCATAAGCGTTGCGTGCCGCCTGCAGGGCGGACTGGACTGGCACCGTATCGGTCATCAGTTGGGACAGGCCAAACAGCGCGCAATGAAACGGGCTGCCGGCCGCCTGCGCTTCGTCCAGCAGGGCGATGGCCTGGGAGAAGTCGTCCGTTTCGGTGACCTCCATCTGCCAGTGCGCGAGCAGGTGGCGGATCGACAAACGGACCAGCGGGTGCGGGTCGCAGAGCAGGACTCTGACGCCCGCCAACGGGTTGGACGGCATTGCGGCCGGCGTGGCCGGTCGCGGTCGCGCGTATTGCAGGGTGCAAAAAGCGGTGGTTCCCGCGCCCGGATCGGTTTCGATACCGAGGCTCTGTGGTGGCGCCGGGGGCATTGCATCCGCGCCGGCCGATTTCATGCGGGCGAGCATGGACTCGCGTTCGGCGTCGCTCAAGTGCAGCGCGTTCGCGGTGACCGCGAGGCGCAGGGTCAGGTCTTTTTCCGTGTCGTCATCGAGCATCAGGCGCGCGATCACATCGCCCCGGGCCGCGCATTCGGCCGTGCCTTCGACCAGGCGGGTAAGGGCGGCGCGCAGCAGGGCCGGATCCCCTGCTGCCTCGACGGGCACATCGGAATAGATGAAATGCACGAGTTCCAGCCCCTTGGCGTTGACGGCAGGGACTATTCGGGCGAGCGTCTCTTCGACGCACTCCGCCAAATCGAACGATGGGGGGACGACGGCGTTCTCCGCTGTACCCTGAAGCGGTGCAAGGTCGTCGGTGCGCGCCAGCAGTTCCAATGCCGCTTTGCGGATCATCTGGACGTATTCCCGTTGCGTGGGATCGAGACGGGTCCGCAGCAGCAGGTTGCTGAAGCCGATGATGGCGTTGAGGGAAGCGGGACTTTCGTGTGCGGCAGCAGGCGGCGGGGTCGTGTCCCGGTGTGATACCGGCGTGGCGTTGCCGCTTTCGGGGGGTAAACTCGATTCGCCGGATCGCTCCGGAGCGGTTACTTGCCGGTTAGCCGGAAAGCGTGCCGGCAGCACGCCGGAGAACAGGATGCAGAGAGCCAGCAGCAGGCCGATGGCGAGCAGGAGCGCATACGGCAACGAAAACAGGTAGGCGCCGAGGGCGAAGGCGAACAAGGCTGCCAACGCCAGCGCAGGCATATGGACTCGGGATGGTGTCTTCCTTGGGGGCATGGGATATCCGGCAGGCTCCTGCGGGGTCGTTCCTTTTTGATTCGTGAGTCCTGCCGCGGGAAGGCCGGACAGCGACGACGAGCTCAAGACTAAGGCAGGGCCGACACCTTGCGCAAGGCGTGGAGTTGCGTAGCGAAGGAAGGTTTAGCAAAAACCCCGGGGACTGTTATTATCAGAACGAAAGCGGTCTCCCGGGCCGGGCAGTGCACCCGGCTGCGACTGCGCGCCGATGCCGGCGCGCTTCTTCTGACAGATCCGAAGGTCCCTGTAGCGATGGAATTTCCGACAATCGAGGCTTTTGTAGGCAACACGCCGCTGGTGCGCTTGCAGCGTCTTCCGGGAAACAGCTCCAACACGTTGCTCGTGAAGCTCGAAGGCAACAATCCCGCCGGTTCCGTGAAGGACCGCCCCGCGCTGAGCATGATCCAGCATGCGGAGGCGCGCGGGGAGATCCGTCCGGGCGATACCCTCATCGAGGCCACCAGCGGCAACACCGGGATCGCGCTGGCGATGGCGGCTGCCATCAAGGGCTACCGGATGATCCTCATCATGCCCGAGTCCATGAGCGTCGAACGCCGGGCGGTCATGAAGGCCTTCGGCGCCGAGATCGTCCTCGTCTCGCGCCAGGGCGGCATGGAGGAGGCGCGGGATCTGGCGGACCGGATGGAGGCCGAGGGGAAGGGCAAGGTACTGAATCAGTTTGCCAATCCCGACAATCCTCTTGCCCATTACGAAACGACCGGCCCCGAGATCTGGCAGGACACGCAGGGGCGGATCACCCACTTCGTGAGCGCCATGGGCACCACCGGCACCATCATGGGCACCTCGCGCTACCTCAAGGAGCGCAATCCCGCGATCCAGATCGTCGGGGTGCAGCCCGCGGAAGGCTCGAACATCCCTGGCATCCGGCGCTGGCCCGAGGCGTACCTGCCCCGAATCTACGATCCCGCGGCCGTCGACCGCATCATCGACGTCAGCCAACAGGAGGCCGAAGAGACCACACGCCTGTTGGCCGCGCAGGAAGGCATCTTCGCCGGCGTCTCCTCCGGCGGCGCCGTGGCGGCGGCGTTGCGTCTGTCCCGGGAAGTGCAGAACGCGGTGATCGTCGCGGTAATCTGCGATCGGGGCGACCGTTATCTCTCCACTGGTGTTTTCCCGGATTAGCAGTTTTCTCCTGCGTCTGTTCGGGTTGGTCCCGCCGCTGGTTCTGACCGCCATCCCGGCGACCGGGCTCGATACGCTGGAGCTCGCCCTGGGCGACCTGCAAGGGAACGGCTGGCGGATGACGGATGTCCAGGTCCGGTTGGCCTGGCAGGACAGGGAAGAGGCGCTGCTGCTGGTGGCGGCGGGACGGGCGGAATTGCCCCCGCCCATCGGCAGGATCGGCGGCATCGAGCTGACCTGTCCCCGGGCGCGCATCACGCCGGAGGCGGTGGATTGCCCCGAAGGGCGCGCCCGCATCGAAAGCCCCTATCTCGACCGCCCGGAGTTCTCCATCGCGTTCCGCTACGAGCCGCCCAGCGGCAAGGCCTTCCTCACTTTCGCCAAGCTTGCCGCTGCAGGCGGCCTGCTGGCCGGCAGGGCGGATGTCGCTGCCGACGGCTGGCAGGTGCGGGTCGAGGCCAGCGATCTCCGGGCCGAGCGGGCGATCAGGCTCTTGGACGAAGGCGGTGTCTGGGATGCGAGTGTTGAAGCGGAGGGCCTGGTGTCCGGCACGGGCCGTTTCGCGGGTCATGGTGCGGCGCTCAGCGCAGTCGAACTCGACGCGCGGGTCCGCGCGTTTTCCTTCAGCGCGCCTGCAAGCGGGGCGGCCGGGGAGAATCTGGGCGCGGAAGTGGCGGTGCGCGGACGGCGGTCCGGGACGGCCTGGACGCTGGACGGCAGTGCACTCCTGCGGCAGGGCGATCTGTTGGTCCGGGACCCGATCGTCATCACTCCGAGCGCCGGGCCCATCAGGCTCGAGGCGGCAATGCACTGGTATCCGGACGAAGGCCTGTTGCAGGTGGCTCGCCTGGCATTTACGCACCCGCAAGCGCTGGAGGCGGAAGGGCGGTTGACGCTGAGTCTGGCGCAGGGCGCGCAGATGCGATCCGCCGATTTTCAGCTCGTCGGGGGGCAACTGCCGGAGCTGTACCAGACCTATCTGCAGCCGCTGACATTCGGCACCGCGTTCGACAGCCTCGATACCGCCGGCCAGGTGCAGGGGGCGCTCCAGTATGCGCCCGACGGTGCAGTGAAGCTCCGGTTGCGTCTGCAGGAGGCGCAACTTGCCGATCGGAAGGGCCGGTTCGCATTGCATCACGTCAACGGCGATTTCGGCTGGAACAGCGACGGCAGTCCGGTCCGTTCCCATCTGGGCTGGGCGTCCGGTGCGCTCTACCGTCTGCCTCTCGGGCCGGCGCAACTGGACCTGGAGGCGCGCGGGCGCGCGGCGCGCCTGCTGCGTCCCGCGGAATTCATGGTGCTGGACGGCAAGCTGCTGGTGGAGACCTTCCGTCTGGAGGACGCCGCTACGCCGCAGATGAAATGGTCCTTCGACGCGGTGTTGAGCCCGCTTTCCATGGAGGCGTTCACCGAGGCCATGGACTGGCCGATCATGGCGGGCAAGCTCTCCGGCGTGATCCCGGCGGTCTCCTATGCCGACGAGCGCCTCACCGTGGACGGCGTGCTGCTGGTGCGGGTGTTCGACGGCGTCGTCACCGTGCGCGATCTCGTGCTGGAGCGGCCGTTTGGTGTTGCGCCGGCGCTAGCGGCCGACATCGATCTGAAGAATCTGGACCTCGACGCCCTGACCCGTACCTTCGCATTTGGTAAGATTGAGGGCCGGTTGGAAGGCGCCATCGCGAACCTGCAGATGGTGGACTGGGCGCCGGTGGCGTTCGATGCCTGGTTCGCAACACCGCCGGATGATCGGTCACGGCACCGCATCAGCCAGAAGGCTGTGGACAATTTGACCAGTTTGGGCGGCGGCATCGGAGGAGCGCTTTCGCGCAGCTACCTGCGGTTCTTCGAAGACTTCTCCTACGATCGCATCGGCCTGAGCTGCACTTTGCGGGATTCCGTGTGTGTGATGGATGGCCTGGCACCCGCCAAAGACGGCTATTACATTGTGAAGGGCGGCGGCCTGCCGCGCATCAACGTGATCGGCTATGTACGCCGTGTCAACTGGGATGAGCTGGTGGAGCGGCTGCAGCGGGTCACGCAAGGGAGCGCAGCCGTGGCCGAGTGACGGGGCCGCAATGCGACAGACAATAATTTCGATCAGAAACATTGCCGCAAGAGGAAAGCGAGCATGAACATGCTACGAAACACGAGTCTCATCCCGCTGCTGTTGTTTCTCACGGCCTGCGTGACCATCAACATCTATTTCCCGGCCGCCGCCGCCGAGAAGGCCGCCGATCGGATCATCGAGGACGTCTGGGGCAGGCAGCCGGGGACGGGGCAGGAGAAGCCGGCGGCCCCGGAGAACAAGACCGCTCCACAGAGCCGGGCGCATTCCCAGACCTTCGTGGCGCGCGTGCTCGACTTTCTGATTCCCGCCGCCCACGCTCAGGCCGACATTTCCATCTCGTCTCCCGCGATCCAGAAGATCACCGCGTCGATGCAGGCGCGTCACAGCCGGCTGGTGCCGTTCTACCAGAGCGGCGCCATCGGGCTGACGGCCGATGGTCTGATTACGGTACGCGATGCCAACGCCGCCCCGCTCAAGGACCGGAACACGGTGCGGCAACTGGTGGCGGAGGAGAACAACGACCGCAACGCGCTGTATCGGGAGATCGCCCGGGCGAACGGCCATCCCGAATGGGAGGCGGACATCCGCAAGACCTTCGCGCGCCGCTGGATCGACAAGGCGGCGGGCGGCTGGTGGTATCAGGACCAGGGCGGTAGCTGGAAGCAGAAGTAACTGCGCCGTTCGCGCGGTTCAATCAAGAAGAACGACTGGCGGGAGCGGATGCGCCCATGAATGTGTTTGTGTTCGATATCGAGACCGTGCCCGATGTGGCAGGCGGGCGGCGTCTGTACGGCCTCGACGGGCTCAGCGACAAGGATGTGGCCGAGATCATGTTCCAGCAGCGCCGCCAGGAAAACGGCTCGGAGTTCCTGCGGCTGCATCTGCACCGCATCGTCGCCATCTCGGTGGTGCTGCGCACGCGCGACCTGTTCAAGGTCTGGTCCCTGGGCGATCCGGATTCGCCGGAACAGGAACTGGTGCGCCGCTTTTACGATGGGATTGACAAGTTCACGCCCACGCTGGTGTCGTGGAACGGCTCGGCGTTCGACCTGCCCGTGCTGCACTATCGGGCCCTGCTGCACGGGATACCGGCCCCGCGCTACTGGGAGACCGGCAACGAGGACCAGAGCTTCCGCTGGAACAACTACCTCAATCGCTATCACGAGCGCCACACCGATCTGATGGACATGCTGGCGGCCTATCAGCCGCGGGCGAACGCGCCTCTGGACGAGATCGCGGTGCTGCTCGGCCTGCCCGGCAAGATGGGCATGAGCGGCGCCAAGGTGTGGGAGAGTTATCAGCAGGGCGACATCGCGGGTATCCGCAACTACTGCGAGACGGACGTGTTGAACACCTATCTCGTGTATCTGCGTTTCGAACTCATGCGGGGACGGCTCTCGCCCGAACAGTACCGCACGGAATGCCAACTGGTGCGCGACAGCCTGGCGCGCGAGTCCAAGGCCCATCTCCAGGAGTTCCTGCAGGCGTGGCAGGCGTCGGCGGGAACCGATCAGTTCCAGAACTGATCGTATCTTCACGTAGCGTATTCCGTTCCTTGAATCATCCCTATGTCCCGAACCCAGCCCCGGACCAAGGCCGAGCCCTTGACCGTACACATTGATTCCATGACCCACGACGGCCGCGGCGTCGCCCACGTGGAGGGCAGGACGCTGTTGGTCGCGGGCGTCCTGCCCGGCGAGGAGGTCTCCGTCGTCATCCAGCGGAAGCGCAAGGACCATGACGAGGCAACGGTCGCGGCGGTCCTGCGCGCCGCGCCGGAGCGCGTCGAGCCGCGCTGCGCGCATTTCGGCGTATGCGGCGGCTGCAGCCTGCAGCACATGGCGGCGCCAGCGCAGATCCACGCCAAGCAGCAGACGCTCCTGGAAAACCTGGAGCACATCGGCAAGGTTGCGCCCGGGCAGGTGCTGCCGCCGCTGACGGGGCCGCACTGGGGCTACCGGCGGCGGGCGCGGCTCGGCGTCAAGTACGTGCGGAAGAAGGCCAAGGTGCTGGTCGGTTTTCGCGAAAAACAGGGCCGTTATCTGGCGGATCTGGCGCGCTGCGAAGTGCTCCATCCGGCGGTCGGGGAAAGGCTGACGGAACTGGGGGCGTTGATCCAGGGGCTTGCGGCCTTCGAGCGCATTCCCCAGATCGAAGTGGCGGTCGGCGATGCGGCCGTCGCCCTGGTGTTCCGCAACCTGGAGCCGCTGAGCGAAGCGGACCAGGCGCGGCTGAAGTCCTTCGGGGAAGCCCACGGCATGCAGATCTATCTGCAGCCGCAAGGGCCGGACAGCGCGTATCTGCTGTGGCCGGAGGCGGGCGCGCTCAGCTACCGGCTGCCGGAGTTCGACATCGAGCTGTTCTTCCGTCCCACCGATTTCACCCAGGTGAACGCCGAGGTGAACCGCCACATGGTGAGCCGCGCCGTGGACCTGCTCGATCCCCAGCCCCATGAGCGCGTGCTGGACCTGTTCTGCGGCATCGGCAACTTCACGCTGCCGCTGGCGCGCCGCGCCGCGGAAGTGGTGGGCGTGGAAGGGGACGCCGCGTTGATCGAGCGGGCCCGGGCGAACGCCCAGCATAATGGCATCGGCAACGTCCGGTTCCTGGCGGCGGACCTGGCCGCTGCGCAGGCCGCCCCGGCCTGGGGAGAACAGGCCTTCGACAAGGTGCTGCTGGACCCGCCGCGCACCGGTGCGGACGCCGTCCTGGGGCAGGTGGCCGCCACGGGGGCCGGCCGCATCGTCTACGTGTCCTGCAATCCGGCGACGCTCGCCCGCGACGCGGGCATCCTGGTGCACGACCACGGCTACCGCCTGGTGAGCGCCGGCGTGATGGACATGTTCCCGCACACCGCGCACGTGGAGTCCATCGCCCTGTTCGAGCGGGCGTGACAGTTCGGTTGGCTTATCCGCGGCGGCGATGACTTGACGCAAGCGATGATTCAACGCAAAGGCGCAGAGGAATTTGCATGCTGTTGAATATCTGTCTCGGTGCGGTTTGCCGGGAGAGCTGCGGTGCCGCGGCGGGAATCGTCCTGCCAAGCACGATGACGTTGAGGTCAGCCGCTTGCAGCAATACACTGCCTTCGGGTGGCCCAGGGCTCATCGCTGGATGTGGTCCACCCTCCGACCCCCGATGCCCGGTTGGAGTGCGCACTCCCAGTTCGGGGCCCTGGGCCTGGGCATTACCTTGAAAACATTCCCGCCTTGGCAAGGTTGGTTGTAACAGATCTTGCCGTTCGATCGTTCCCCGACGTTCTGATTTCAGTCTCTGCACAGCCTGAAGTTCAGCCCGCCTTTTTGTCTTGCGTACTTGGCGTGCTTCGCGTCTTTGCGTTAAAGGCGGTGCGGCGTTTACTCCAGCACCAGGGCGATCTTGCCGGTCATGGTGCCCTGTTCGATCAGGCGGTGGGCGGCCGCCGCCTCTTCCAGAGGGAAGGTCTGGGCGAGGTGGATGCGTAGTCGCCCTTCATCGAACAGACGGGCGCATTCCTCCAGGATCTGCGCCTGGTGTTCCCGGGCCGCGTCCAGGCCGTAATACATGGGCGTGAGCATGAGTTCGTAGCTGACGCGCAGGTTGCGCAGGCGCGCCTCCTTCCAGTCGACGTCGGGGCCGGGCTGCAGCAGCGTCACGAGATCGCCGTAGACGCGCAGGGCGCGGAAGGTCGCAATGAAGGTGTCCCCACCCACCGCATCCAGGGCCAAGTCCACGCCGTCGCCTTTAGTCCACTCCTGTACGGCCCAGACGAAATCGGTCGTCTTGTAGAGGATCGGCGCGTCCGCGCCGAGGTCGGAGACGAAGTCGGCCTTCTCCCGGCTGCCGATGGTGGTGCAGACCTGGGCGCCGGCGAGCTTCGCGAGCTGGATCGCCACATGGCCCACGCCGCCGGCTCCCGCGTGGATCAAGACCGTCTGATCGGGCTTGATGGCGGCGCGATCGTGCAGCGATTCCCAAGCAGTGATGAGCACCAGCGGCGCAGCGGCGGCTTCCGCGAAGTTGAGGGAACGGGGCTTGTGGGCGCAGAACCGCTCGTCCACCACGGCGTATTCCGCGTAATTGCCCGGGCTGCCGCCGATGCCGCCACTGCAGAAGTAGACCTCATCGCCGACGCGAAAGCGCGTGACCCCGGCGCCCACGGCCTCCACCACGCCCGCGCCGTCGCAGCCGAGGATGGCGGGCAGCCGGTCCGGGTAATAGGTGCCCTTGCTGCGCAACTTGGTGTCCACGGGATTCACCCCGGCCGCCTTGAGGCGTACCAGGAGTTCGGTATCGCTGGTGATCTCGGGTTCGGGAACGTTGGCCAGTTGCAGGACTTCGGGGCCGCCCGTCGCGGTCATGAGCATCGCCTTCATGCCTCGTCTCCTTCTGTCATGGCAGCCCTGGTGCAGGTCCATGCTGCCTGCGCTTTCGGTTGAAATTAGCATACACAACGGATGATGTCTGTCATACCATTGCGGCCTTGAACATCCGCCGTTGCCGGAGGAGGCATGGGCACTGAAATCGAACGCAAGTTTCTCGTGCGTGACGACAGTTGGCGCGCGCAGGCACGGCCCGGATGCCGTTATCGGCAGGGCTATCTGACAACGGATGCGCTCTCGTCGGTGCGCGTGCGCGTGGCCGGCGATCAGGGGTACCTGAACGTCAAGAGCGCCACGCTGGGCGTGACGCGCATGGAGTTCGAATACGAGATCCCGCGGCGGGACGCGGAGGAGATGCTGGAGCATCTGTGCGCGCGGCCGCTGATCGAGAAGATCCGTTACATCGTCGAGCACGCCGGTCATATCTGGGAGATCGACGTCTTCGAAGGCGACAACGCCGGACTCGTGGTGGCCGAGATCGAACTGCGGAGTCCGGACGAGACCTTCGAACTCCCGGCCTGGGTGGGCGACGAAGTCTCGCATGATCCGCGCTACTACAATGTGTCCCTCGTCAAGCACCCCTTCAAGGATTGGTGAAGTTGGAGGGCGCGCAGGCGGCTCGCGTGCGGGCTTGGCCGTTGATGCGTGAATACGGCTTGTTTCGCCGGCTGCTGCGCCTGGGGGTGTTCGCCCTGGCCTGCCTGTCGGCGGCGGGTTGCACCGATGCGCCGGGAGAAGCCCTGCGCTTCGGGCTGGCCGAGGTGCCAAGCATGTTCGATCCGCGCTTCGCCACCGATGCCGTTTCGGACCGGGTCAACCGGCTGCTCTACCGGCAACTGACGGACCTCGACGAGCGGGGCATGCCGGTGCCGGCGCTGGCCTCGTGGCAGCGCATCACCCCCACCCATTACCGGTTTCGGCTCGGCTCGGAGGGCCGGGAGTTTCATGACGGTACGCGCCTCACGGCCTGGGACGTGAAGACGACCTACGATTACGTCCTGGACGCGGCCCACGCCTCGCCGCAACGCGTCGCCATCGCCCATGTCCGCAGCGTGGAGGTCCTGGACGAGGATACGGTGGACTTTCACCTGGAGCGGCCCGATCCGCTGTTTCCGGCGTACCTGGCGATCGCTATTCTGCCGGCGCAACGGATCGCCGCCGGACATGATTTCCGGCGCGCGCCCATCGGCAGCGGCCCCTTCGCCTTCCTGGACCGGCCGGACGACAACCGCGTGCGGCTCGTGCGGCGCAGCGACGGGCAGGTGGTGGAGTTCGTGCGTGTGCCCGACCCGACCATGCGTGCGCTGAAACTGGTGCGCGGCGAACTCGATATGATGCAGAACGACCTTCCGCCGGAGCTCCTGCGCTATCTCGCGGGGCGGCCGGAACTGCGCGTGGTGCGGGGCCGGGGAACGAACTTCGCGTACCTGGGGTTCAACCTGAACGATCCGGTAACCGGGCGCCGGGAGGTGCGCCAGGCGATCGCCCACGCCATCGACCGGGACGCCATCATCGAGCATGTGTTGGCCGGCGCCGCACGGCCGGCCGATGCGTTGCTGCCGCCAGACCATTGGGCGGGCGGCAAGGGACTGCACGGCTATACTTATGCGCCGGAACGGGCGCGGGAACTGCTGGCGCAGGCCGGGCATGACCAAAATCATCCGCTGCGCCTCACCTACAAGACCTCCAGCGATCCCTTCCGCGTGCGCCTTGCCACCATCCTGCAGCATCAACTGGGAGGGGTGGGAATACAGGTGGAGATCCGCAGCTTCGACTGGGGGACCTTTTACGGCGACATCAAGGCCGGGCGTTTCCAGATGTACAGTCTCGCCTGGGTGGGCGTCAAGACGCCGGATATTTTCCGGTATGCCTTTCACAGCGGTTCGCTACCGCCCCAGGGCGCCAATCGCGGTGGGCTGCGCAGTGCGCGCGCCGATCGCCTGATCGAGCGTGCGGAAGCGGCGGCGGATCTGGAAGCGCAAGGGGAGTACTATCGGCAGTTGCAGGCCCATCTGCTCGAGGAGCTGCCCTACGTGCCGCTCTGGTACGAGGATCACGTCTTTGTCGCGCGGGAGGACATCGCGGGCTATGACCTGGCGGCGGACGGCAACTACGACGGATTAATCCACGTGCGGCGCGGGGGAGCGGCACGCGGCGGCCGGCCGTGAACGGGAGGCAAGCGCAATGTCCGAAGTGATCGTCCATGTGGAAATCCCGCGCCAGCGCCTGCGCCTGCTGGAGGGCGGGCGGGTGGTCGTCGAATATCCGGTGTCCACGGCGAAAAACGGACCGGGGGAGCGCAGGGGGAGCGAGTGCACGCCGCGGGGGTGGCATGTCATCCGCGCGAAGATCGGCGCGGGCTGTCCCATCAATACCGTCTTCGTCGGCCGGCGCCCCACGGGTGAGATCTACACGCCCGCATTGCGCGAGCGCTATCCGGAGCGCGATTGGATTCTCACGCGCATCCTGTGGTTGAGCGGCCTGGAGCCGGGCCGTAACCGGCTCGGGGAGGTGGATACCATGCGCCGCTACATCTACATCCACGGCTGTCCCGACGAGGAGGAGGTGGGCGTACCGGGCTCCCACGGCTGCGTGCGGATGCACAACCTCGCGCTGGTGGATCTCTTCGATCGCGTCACGGTAGGAACGCGGGTGTTGATCACGGGGTAGAGGATGGGAGCTGGCGTTTTAACGCAAAGATGCAAAGCACGCCAAGGACCGCAAAGATAAAGAAAGGTTTGGTTCTACGCCTTACGGAAGCCCGTCCAGGCTGCGGTAATCCTCAATAAACTCTTTGCGTCTTTGCACCTTTGCGTTGAACCCCTGCGCCTTCGCGCAGGCGGGGCAAGACGCGCGTTTGCCCGCACCATGGTCGCGTAGTACCATGCCGGCAGGCACTCGTAGCGGCAGTTTCCCTGCCGTACAAGGATTCGGAAGTGGCGACCAGCAAAACGTCCGATAAGGGGCGGCCGTTAGAAGAGCTGAGAGAAAGGGACGCGCTCACCCATGCGCTGCTGTCCGCTACCGCCCAGCTCGCTCAGGGCCAGGACGCGCAGGCGATCCTGCGCGGCGTGTGCGATGCCCTGGTCGCTGCCTCCCCGCATATCCGGCTGGCCTGGATGTATCTGGGGGACCCCAATGCAGCCATCGTCCGTCCGGAATACATCGTCGGTCCGGCCTCGGCGTATGCCGAACATCTCGCGCTCGATCTCAAGTCCCTGGATACCGCAGGCCCGACACGCCGGGCCATGGTCATGGGCCGGCCGGTCGTAGCCCCCGTCAGGACCGATCCCGGATTCGCTCCCTGGCGGGAACAGGCGCTGAAGGAAGGGCTGGAGGAGAGCGCCAGTTTTCCGTTCGGGGCCACTGGGCACGCGGCCAAGGGCGTGGTCGCGATCTACGCGGATGAGCCGGATTATTTCGAGCGGGTCGGGATCGAGCCCTTCATCGCCTTCACGCAGTTGGCGGAAGTCGCCTTGGAGCAGGCCGCGTTGCGGCAGCGGCTGCAGGACCTCGCCACCTTCGACCACCTCACCGGGCTGCTCAACCGCCGGGCCATGCGCGAGATCCTGGAGCGGGAGCATGGGCGCGCCCAGCGCCGCGGCAGGCCCTACACCTTGCTGCTCTTCGATCTGGACCGCTTCAAGCTCGTGAACGACAACTACGGCCACGCTGTGGGCGATCAGGTACTGGTTGCGCTGGCCCGGGCGGCGCGCCAGATGCTGCGCGATGGCGACTGGATCGGGCGTTGGGGAGGGGAGGAGTTTCTCTGCTTCCTCAACGACGTGGACTGCGATGCCGCCATCCCCGTGGCGGAGCGGCTGCGCCGCCACCTGGCGGCGCAGGTGGTGCATGCCGACAGTCACGCCGTGCGTGTCACCGTCAGTATCGGCGTGGCGAGTTATCCCGGAGCGGGCACCACCCTGGATGCGGTGCTCAACAGCGCGGACGCCGCCCTGTACGAGGCGAAACGCGCGGGGCGCAACCGCGTCATGCCGGCGATCTCCGGCAAGGCCCGCATCCTTTCCATCGCCGGTCGCCTGGAGGCCGCGCTGCAGGAGGGGCGCCTGCGGGCCGCCTATCAGCCCATCGTGGAACTGGGCAGTGGCAAGGTGGTGGCACAGGAGGCGCTGGCGCGCATCGTGAACCAGGACGGCACGCTGCTCGAGGCCGCCAGTTTCATCGACGCCGCCAGCCAGCTCCATCTCCTGCATCGGGTGGATTATCACATCATCAGGCAGACACTGGAGCGTTGGGCGGGCGCCGAGGCTCCGGACGCTCCCATTTATTTCGTCAACGTCTCCGGCAACCTGCTGCGGCATTCCGAGTATCTGGATGAGTTGCAGCAAACCCTCGTGCGGCAACGCCCGCGGTCCCAGGGCGACGCACCGTTACCCTTCGTCCTCGAAATCACGGAACGGGATTTCTTCAGCGATCTCGCGGAAGCCCGCCGCATCCTGGCGCCGCTGCTGGACCTGGGCCTCCAACTGGCGCTGGACGACTTCGGCAGCGGCCACTCCTCCTTCCGTTATCTCGCCGACCTTCCCATCGCCTATCTCAAGATCGAGGGACAATTGGTGCACCGCGCGCCGCAGGAAAAGCGGGTACGGTCCATTCTGCAGGGGATTCAGGACATGGCGCGCGACCTGGGGTTGATTACGGTGGCCGAGCGCGTCGAAGACGAGGACGAGCTCGCGGTGCTGCGGGAGGTGGGTGTCGACTGGGGGCAGGGACACTATTTCGGCGCCCCGGCATTCGATTGACGTGCGGGACGGAGTACCGGCGCCGCGATCCTGAGCAATCCCTCCATGCTGCGTTTCGTCGTCTCCCGCATTGTCAGCGCGCTGCCGGTCGTGCTCGGCGTGGCCTGCCTCGTGTTCCTGCTCATTCATCTCACGCCGGGGGACCCGGTGGACGTGCTGCTCGGAGAGTCGGCGCAGGCGGCGGACCGCATGGCCCTGCGCCACGCCCTCGGCCTGGATCAGCCCCTTCATCTGCAGTTGCTGCACTATCTCCAGGCGCTCGCGCGCTTCGACCTGGGTGTCTCGGTATATTCCCAGCGGCCGGTGCTGGACCTCCTCCTGGAGCGCGTGCCGGCCACGCTGCAACTGGCGGCGGCCGCCCTGGCGGTGGCGATCGCCATCGCCCTGCCGCTGGGGGTGGTCGCGGCCGTGCGCCGGGGAACGGCTTGGGACCACGCCGCGATGAGTTACGCGCTGGTGGGCGCGGCGCTGCCCAATTTCTGGCTCGGTCCGCTGCTGGTGCTGCTGTTTTCCGTCTGGCTTGGCTGGCTCCCGGTGAGCGGGCGCGAAGGCTTGGCGTCGCTGGTGCTGCCGGCCCTGACCTTGGGCACCGGCATGGCGGCGATTCTGGCGCGCATGACCCGCAGCACGCTGCTGGAAGTGCTGGGGGAGGACTACATCCGCACGGCGCGGGCCAAGGGGTTGCCGGAGCGCGCGGTGGTCCTGCGCCACGGGCTGCGCAACGCCCTGTTGCCCATCGTCACGCTGCTCGGCCTGCAGCTCGGCGCGCTGCTAGGCGGGGCGGTCATCACGGAAACCATTTTCTCCTGGCCCGGCATCGGCCAGTTGACCATCGAGGCGATTCAGCGCCGCGATTACCCGGTGGTGCAGGGCTGCGTGCTGTTCATCAGCCTGGCGTATGTGGTGGTGAATACCGCGACCGACCTCGTGTACGGTTGGCTCGACCCCCGCGTGCGGTCCGGAGGCGAGTGATGGGTGCGCGGCTGCTGCCGGGGATGGTATTGCTCGCCTGGCTGGCGATGGCGATAGCGGGACCGCTGCTGCCGTTGCAGCCGGATGCCGTCGATCTGACGCGGATACTCGCGCCACCCGCCCACGGCGCCTGGCTCGGCTACGACGATCTCGGCCGGCCGGTCTGGGACCGGTTGGTGATGGGGGCGCGTACCGCCTTTCTGGTCGCGTTCTGGGTGGTATCCGTCTCGGCGCTGCTCGGCACCCTGATCGGGACCGTCAGCGGGTATTTCGGGGGTGTCTGGGACCGTGTCACCGTGCGCCTCATCGATGTCTTTCTCGCGTTCCCCGGCATGTTGCTCGCCATCGCGCTGGCGGGTGTGCTCGGTCCCGGACTCGGCAATGCCGTGATTGCTCTGGTAAGCGTCGGCTGGGTAGGGTACGCGCGCCTGGCCCGGGCCCAAGTGCTGTCCCTCAAACATCGGGATCACGTGGCCGCCGCCCGGGCGCTGGGCGCGGGGCACGCGCGCATCGTCACGCGGCATCTGATCCCGCTGGTGGCCGCCCCGCTCATCGTCGAGGCCACCTTCGGGATCGCCGCGGCGGTCACGGCGGAGGCCGGGCTTTCGTTCCTGGGGCTGGGAGTGCAGCCGCCGCACGCGTCCTGGGGGAGTATGATACGAGATGGGGCCCGGTATATGCTGGCGGCCCCGCATGCGGTGATTGCGCCGGGCGCGGCCTTGGCGCTGGTGGTGCTATCCGTCAACCTGCTGGGCGACCGGCTGCGCGACCGGCTCGACGTACGCAGCCGGCCGGGAACCGGCTGACTCGAAAGTCTGTGGCGCAAGGCATGCACAGGACGCGCAAGGTCACGGGCCGATGAAGCCGTGGGAATGATCGGCGGCAGAGGGCAGCGTGGCCCGTAACGGACCATACTTGGCGCCCTTTGCGTCTTGGCGTTGAATCGTTTGCCGGCAAGCTTTTTTGTGACCGCATCGATTAAGAGGAAATGCATGTCATTGGGGCCCGTCATGATCGACCTGCTCGGCCCGGAGCTGTTGCCGGAGGAGCGGGAGCTGCTGCGCCATCCCCTGGTGGGAGGGGTTATTCTGTTCAGCCGCAACTACGTCTCCCCGGAGCAGGTGGAGAGGCTGACGGCGGAGATCCACGCCCTGCGCGAGCCGCACCTGCTGGTGGCGGTGGACCAGGAGGGCGGGCGTGTGCAGCGCTTCCGGGACGGGTTCACGCGGCTGCCGCCGGTCTCGTTGCTGGGGGTGTTGTACGATGCGGATCGCAAGCGCGCGCTGCGGGTAGCGGAGACCACCGGTTGGCTCATGGCGAGCGAGTTGCGCGCGGTGGGCGTCGATCTGAGCTTCGCCCCGGTGCTGGACGTGGATTGCGGCGTCAGCACGGTGATCGGGGACCGCGCCTTTCATCGTGATCCGGAAGTGGTGGCGGCGCTCGCCCGCGCCTATATGCGGGGCATGAACCGTGCGGGCATGGCGGCCACCGGCAAGCACTTCCCCGGACACGGGCGCGTGTGCGCCGATTCGCATCTCGCACTGCCGGTGGACGAGCGCCTGTACGAGGACGTGTACCTGACCGATATCGTGCCCTTCGAGCGCATGATTCACTACGGTCTGCCGGCGGTCATGGTGGCTCATATCGTGTATCCGCGCATCGACCCGAACCCGGCCGGTTTTTCCGCCTTCTGGCTGAAGGAGGTGTTGCGTGGTCGTTTGGGTTTTCAAGGCGCCGTATTCAGCGATGACCTGAGCATGGAAGGCGCGGCGGGCGTCGGGGATTGTGCGGCGCGTGCGCATGCGGCGCTGCATGCGGGCTGCGATATGGTCCTGGTGTGCAATAATCGTGAAGGCGCCATACAGGTGCTCGACGGATTGAGGGGACACCGGGACCCGGCGAGCGCACTGCGGCTGGCGCGTCTGCACGGACGGCATGCCGTGGACCGGGCCGCGCTGCGGCAAGACCCCGCATGGGCCGATGCTGTGCGCCAGGTGCAGGAGTACGATCCCGCGCCGCTGCTCGACATGGATCTATGATGGCCGAGGCCGATCAAACCTCGTATCCGAACCACACAGGTGAACCGATGACCGAAAACAATCGTCAAGACGACCTCAGCAAGGAAGAATTCATCCTCAAGTCGATGAAGCTGACCCTGGTCGATATCATCAAAGACACCACGGTCCCGCCCGGAATGAAACATCCGTTGAGCGAAAAGACCATCGACGAGATCCGCGATTGCCTGGTGCTGATCAGTCATCGCGAGAAGGAGTTGGCCGAGATGGCGGGACGCCCGACCAAAGCGCGGCCCTATTTCGTGGATGAGCCGCAGCGCGAGGTGGTCGTGCCGCTCTCCCAGGTCGTGCGCACGCGCACGGAGGAGAAGGACGGGGAGTAAGCGCCATCGTCTGCTGCATCGCGCCCGCGATGCAGCGTATCCCAAGCACATGGTGTTGCCTGTTCGACTGATGAAAGAACCGCCACGCAAACTCCGCATCGGCATCGCGCTCGGGGGCGGCTCCGCGCGCGGCTGGGCGCATATCGGCGTGCTGCAGGCCCTGCGCGAGCGCGGCATCGAACCCGATGTCGTCTGCGGTACATCCATCGGCGCCCTGGTGGGAGCCGCTTACGTCTCGGGATATCTGGAAAAACTGGAGCATTGGTGCAAACGGCTGCAGTGGCACCATGTGGTCAGTTACCTCGACCTTACGCTGAGCGGCGGCCTCATCAAGGGCAACAGGCTGTTCGACTTCCTGCAAAGCCACTTCGAAGATCGGGCGATCGAAGCGCTGTCCCGGCCGTTTGCCGCGGTGGCGACGGATCTCGAGACCGGACTGGAGATCTGGCTGCGCGAAGGCTCGGTGCTGAACGCGGTGCGCGCTTCCAGTGCGCTGCCGGGTATATTCACACCCGTGCGTTACGACGACCGCTGGCTGGTGGACGGCGGGCTGGTGAATCCCGTGCCCGTTTCCCTGTGCCGGGCATTGGGTGCGGAGATCGTGATCGCGGTCGATCTCAATGCCGATCTGCTGGAGCGCCACCCGCTCCGGGCGGCAAAGGATATCGAAGGGCAGGTGGCGGAGGCCGCCGAGTCGGGGGAGCGCAACGGATTGTTGCGCCAGCCCGCCCGCTATTTGAGGACGATGCTGTTCGGCGAGAGCAGCGATCTGCCCTCGATTTTCGACGTGATCGGGCGCAGCATCAATATCATGCAGATCCGGATCACCCGTAGCCGCATGGCCGGTGACCCGCCCGACATTCGCATCACGCCGCAGCTCGCGCATATCGCCTTGCTGGAATTTCATCGGGCGGAAGAGGCGATTGCCGAAGGACGCCGGGCCGTGGAGCGGGCGAGTCCGCAGCTCGCACATGGCGCACGGCTGCTGGATCCGACCCGTGCGGAGACCCGCTAGGAGCACGGTGGCATCTGTTCGCTAAAACCTGGTTTTCTCATTACTTTCAAACGCATATCGGCAGGTTTCTGGCTTTACCCTGGTAACGCTCCTATAATCGCAGCACGCGGGCGCGGGGGCGTACTTCGGGATATTCGGATTCCTCGGAGAGTAGCGATGGCTGACAAGCTCATGATTGTCATGGTAAACACCGATCCGCGTAACCCTTCGGAGCTCGGCGCGCCATTTTTCCAAGCCACGGTCGCAGCCGCTATGGAGTATGAAGTGGAAGTGATTCTCACGGGGCGCGCGGGCGAACTGGCCAAGAAAGGCGTCGCAGAAAAACTGTTCGTGCAGGAAGGCAGCTCCAAATCCGTCTACGACTTCATCAAGGACGCCCATGAAGCAGGCGTGAAGTTCAAGGTCTGCACGCCGACGCTGGAGCTCTGGGGCGACGATCTCATCCCCGAGATCGAGGAGACGGTCGGGGGCGCCTATATCATCAGCGAGGCCATGGATGACGACACCGTGACCTTTACCTATTAGCAGCACGAAAGAACAAGAAATAGATGTCA
Organism: Gammaproteobacteria bacterium; assembly: GCA_041672765.1. Lineage (GTDB taxonomy): Bacteria > Pseudomonadota > Gammaproteobacteria > JBAYZB01 > JBAYZB01 > JBAYZB01. The sequence goes on from JBAYZB010000005.1 coordinate 36,377, forward strand.
TGACGTTAGAACATGTACACGCCGTATACGCACAGGCGGATGTACTTTATCGGGCTGAAGAGGTGGAGGCCGCCCTGGATCGGATGGCGGCCGAGATCACGCGGGTCCTCAAGGACAGCAACCCGTTGGTGATCGGTGTGATGACCGGCGGCATGATCCCCGCCGGCCGGATTCTCCCTCGGCTCGATTTTCCGCTCGAGATCGATTACCTGCATGCAACGCGTTATTGCGGCGAGACCCGGGGCGGCAAACTGCACTGGATCGCCCGGCCGCAGACGCCCTTGCGCGACCGCGTCGTGCTGATCGTGGACGACATCCTGGATGAAGGACTGACCCTGGCGGCCATTCTGGAAGAGTGCCGGGCCGAAGGGGCGAAGGCGGTATACAGCGCGGTACTCGTGGAAAAACTGCACGACCGTAAGGCCAAGGGTGCCCACGCCGATTTCGTCGGGCTGCAGGTCGTCGATCGTTACGTCTTCGGCTACGGTATGGATTACAAGGGCTACCTGCGCAACGCGCCGGGGATCTACGCCGTCAAGGGCATGTAAACAGGGGGGCGGGCGGCGCAAACGTCCGATGCAGGGTTTCAGGAGCCTGGGCGTCGGCCGTCCGGATCGGGGCGGAAACGCCCAGGCGCATTTTTACGAGATGGCATAACAGAAAATGGCTGCAGAACTGGCAATCATTGGCGGTACCGGACTGACTTCTCTCAAGACCTTGGAGATCACCCGGCGCGAGGTGGTGTCGACGCCTTACGGCGAGCCTTCCGGGCCGCTGACCCATGGCGTGCTGGCCGGCAGGGAAGTGGTCTTCCTCCCGCGCCACGGCGACGGTCACACCATTCCGCCGCACCGCATCAATTACCGGGCGAACATCTGGGCCCTGCGGCAGATCGGCGTGAAGAGGGTGGTCGCGGTGGCCGCCGTGGGGGGAATCCGTGCCGACATGGCGCCCGGCTGCATCGCGATCCCGGATCAGATCATCGATTACACCTGGTCGCGCGGACATACCTTTTTCGAGGACGATCTCACGCATGTCACCCACGTGGACTTCACCCGCCCCTATTGTGAGGAGCTGCGTGCCGCGCTGATCGCCGCGTGCCGGAACGCCGACATCGCCGTGATAGAGAACGGTACCTATGGCGCGATGCAGGGGCCGCGGCTCGAAACCGCCGCGGAGATCAACCGCATGGAGCGGGACGGGTGCGACATGGTGGGAATGACGGGCATGCCCGAGGCAGCCCTCGCGCGCGAAGCGGAGCTTTGTTATGCGGCGTGCGCGGTGATGGCGAACTGGGCTGCCGGCCGCAGCGACGGCGAGATCACCATGGAAGAGATCGAGCACCATCTGAAAGGGGGCATGGAAAAAGTCCGCGCCCTGTTGGAGCATCTGATTCCGCTGCTGTGACGGCGCTGCCCGCTCGACTTGCCAACTACATTCTCTCTGCGTCTGCCCCGGGCATTTCGGCGTGAGATGCCCGGTTTGCCGCCTGCCTGTCAGTTTTCCTCCCCGGCCTTGATTTCGATGTGGATGACCGGCTCGTCCGTCGGGGCAGCGTGCGCCGGTGCGGCCTGCTCCCCGTCATGCGGCGCGGGGTTTACCAGGACCAGCATGCCGAAGGCGGGGTGATCGAAATAGGTGAGTTCCCCGGCGCGGATGCGCTGCCTATCCTGGAGACGGAATGTCTGGGGCGGAGCGTCCTGGGGCGTTTCGTGGAGGTGCAGATCCGCATCCAGGTGGAGGTAACGTCCCCGGAACAGGCGCACCGTCCCGGTGACGAGAAAATCGGCCGAATCGGCGTTGACGGGCACGGCCTGCGCGTCCCGTTGGTCAAAGACGGGCTGACGCCATGCGATGTGCGTCAGAAGGCGATGTTTCTGCGAGGCCGCAAGACTCCTTGCCTCGTTCATCAGGCGGTAATCGTGTTCGTCCAGGAGTTCAGCCTGCATGGTCCGATCGTTGGACGGGGGTGCCGGAGCGGTATGGTCGTTGTTGGGTAGCGCGTTCGCGTCGGAAGATTCCGCGTAGCCGGAGTCATCGAGATGCCGGAAGAGGATCAGTTCCACCTCATAGCGAGGCGTCTCTGCGGCGGTGGCGCCGACCGCCAGGCCGAGCAGGAGCGCACAGAGCGCGCCTGTCCGCAAATATCGGTTCAAAGCGTGATATCGACCGTGCGACATGCTCCTGTCTCGCAGTGTTGAGGGCTCAGGTTTGCCGGGCGGGTTCCGGGCGGGCGGGTGCGGCCTCCGCCGGCCCGTCGCAGGGCGGCCCGATGGTGTCCAGCAGTTTTTCGACCGCCTGCATCCGTGCCTCCCCGTCCGCGAGTTCCTGGATGAAGCGTAGCTTGTCCTTGCCGTCGAGTTTGTAGGTCTTGGGCTGTTTCTGGATCAACTGAATGATCTTGAGCGGATCGACATGCGGTTCCGCGCCGAACAGGATGCGGCCGCCGCCGGGGCCGGCCTCGATCTTGCGGATGCCGAGCGGCGCGGCCTTCTGCTTCAGTTCGGTGATGCGGAACAGGTTCTTGGTCGGGTCGGGCAGCAGGCCGAAGCGGTCGATCATCTCTACCTGCAGATCCCACAACTCGTCGGCGTTGGCGGCGTTGGCGATGCGCTTGTACATGATGAGCCGCGTATGCACGTCGGGCAGATAGGTCTCCGGGATCAATGCCGGCACCTGCAGGTCGATCTCCGGGCCATGGTCCAGCGGCCGGTCGAGTGCCGGCTGACGCCCGGCCTTGAGGTCCGCCACCGCGCGTTCCAGCAGCTCGCTGTAGAGCGTGAAGCCGATCTCCTGGATCTGGCCGCTCTGTTCTTCGCCCAGCAGCTCGCCGGCGCCACGGATTTCCAGGTCGTGGGTGGCGAGCATGAAGCCCGCTCCCAGGTCCTCCAGGGACTCGATGGCCTCGATGCGCTTGACGGCGTCGGGCGTCATGAGGTTGCGCGGGGGGATGATGAGATAGGCGTAGGCGCGGTGGTGCGAGCGGCCCACGCGGCCGCGCATCTGGTGGAGCTGCGCCAGGCCGAAGCGGTCGGCGCGGTTGATGATGATGGTGTTGGCGCTGGGGACGTCGATGCCGCTCTCGATGATGGTGCTGCACACCAGGATGTTGAAGCGCTGGTGGTAGAAGTCCAGCATCACCTGTTCCAGCTCGCGCTCGCGCATCTGCCCGTGGGCGATGCGAATGGTAGCCTCGGGCACCAGTTCCTGCAGTTCCCGCGCCTTGCGCTCGATGGTGTCGAGGTCGTTGTGTACGAAGTAGACCTGGCCGCCGCGCTTGATCTCGCGCAGGCAGGCCTCGTAGATCAGCGCCTTGTTCCACTCGCTCACGAAGGTCTTGACCGCGAGGCGATGGGCGGGAGGTGTCGCGATCACGGAGAGGTCGCGCAGGCCGGACAACGCCATGTTGAGGGTGCGAGGAATGGGCGTGGCGGTGAGGGTGAGCACGTCCACCTCCGCCCGCAGCGCCTTGAAGCGTTCCTTCTGGCGCACGCCGAAGCGATGTTCCTCGTCGATGATCACGAGGCCCAGCCGCTTGAACATAACGTTCTCCTGCAGCAGCTTGTGGGTGCCGATCACGATGTCCACCGTGCCGTCGGCCACGCCCTTCAATACTTCGTCCTGCTGCTTCTTGCTGCGGAAGCGCGACAGGCCCTCGATGCGCACCGGCCAGTCGGCAAAGCGGTCGAGAAAATTCTGATGGTGCTGCTGCACGAGCAGGGTGGTGGGCACCAGTACCGCCACCTGCTTGCCGCCCTGCACGGCCACGAAGGCGGCGCGCATGGCGACCTCGGTCTTGCCGAAGCCCACGTCGCCGCACACCACGCGATCCATCGGCCGGGGTGAGACCATGTCGCCGATCACGGCGTTGATGGCGTCGAGTTGGTCGGGCGTTTCCTCGAACGGGAAGGCGGCGGCGAAGGCCGCGTAATCGTCTTCGGAAAGACGGAATGAGTGGCCCTGCCGGGCCGCCCGGCGGGCGTAGATGTCGAGCAGTTCCGCCGCCACGTCGCGCGCGTGCTCCGCCGCCTTGCGCTTGGCGCGCTGCCACTGATCGCTGCCCAGACGGTGCAGCGGGGCATGCTCCGGCGATGTGCCCGTGTAGCGGCTGATGAGGTGCAGGGACGAGACCGGCACGTAGAGCTTGGTGTCGTCCGCGTACTGCAGCACCACGAACTCGGTCTCGGTGCCGCCGACGGTCAACATCTGCAAGCCGAGGTAGCGTCCGACGCCATGCTCCTCGTGCACCACCGGCGCCCCGATCTGCAGCTCGGTGAGGTTGCGAATGACGTTTTCCGTCGCCTGCGCGGACGCGGTGGGCCGGCGGCGGCGCTGCAGGACCTTTTCGCCGAACAGTTGCGGCTCGGTGATGACCGCGATGGCCGGGTCTTCCAATTGCAGCCCATGCTCGATGGGCGTAACGGTGAGCCCGACGGGCGCGTCGCTGGCGACGAATTCCCGCCAGCCGGCAAACTCCTGCGGACGCACGCCGCTACGCTGCAACGTGTCGCGCAGCGCCTCGCGCCGTCCCACGGATTCGGCGGCAAACAGCACCCGGCCGCGGTACTCCAGAAGGAAACTTTCGAGCGCGGCGGTGGGCGTGCGGCTGCGGCGGTCCACGGTCAGCGGCGGTGGGGTGGTGGTCGCGTAATTCACCACGCGCTCGGCATAGCCGGCGAGCGGGGTGATTTCGAAGCGCTGCAGCGTGACGCGCTGAAACTCTTCCAGCTTGCCGCTCAATTGAGCCGTCGGCAGGAACAGTTGCTCCGGCGGGAGCAGCGGGCGTTCCAGGTCGTGCCGGCCCTGCTCGTAGCGCTCCTCGATCTGCTTCCAGACGTCTTTCGCAGCCGTTTCCGCGTCTTCCGTGACCATGAGCAGCATGGCGGGAGGCAGATAATCGAACAGCGTCTGGGTCCGCGGGAAGAACAGCGGCAGGTAGTATTCGATCCCCGCCGGGGCCAAGCCTTGACTGACGTCCCGGTAGATCGGGCTGTTCTGCGGATTGCCCTCGAAGGCGACGCGATAGGCGTGGCGGAAACGGGCGATGGCCTCCTCGGTGAGCGGAAATTCCCGCGCCGGCAGCAGCCGCACCGACTGCACCTGCTCCGAGGTGCGCTGGGTCTCGGGGTCGAAGGTGCGGATGGATTCCACCTCCTCGTCGAACAGGTCGATGCGGTAGGGCACGGGGCTGCCCATGGGATAAAGGTCGATCAGCGAGCCGCGCACCGCGAATTCGCCGTGCTCGAACACCTGCGAGACACAGCGGTAGCCGGCGGCCTCCAGGCGCGCGCGCATCTCGTCCAGCGGGAAGCGCTGGCCGACGTCGAGCACTAGGCTGGTGGCGTCGAGATATTCCCGGGGCGCCAGGCGCTGCATCAGGGTCGCGACGGGGACGATGAGCACCCCGCGCTCCAGGGTCGGTAGCTGGTACAGGGTCGCCAGCCGCTGCGAAACGATGTCCTGATGGGGCGAGAAGACGTCGTAAGGCAGGGTTTCCCAGTCGGGGAAGATCAGCACCGGCCGCGCCGGATCCTGGGAGTAGAAACGGATCTCCGCTTCAAGCCGCATTGCCTCCGGCATGCCCGCCGTGACCACCAGCAGAGGACCCTGGCGCCGCTGCGCGGCCGCAGCGATGGCCAGTCCCCAGGCGCTTCCGTACAAACGGCCCCAGCGCACGTGGCGCTCTCCGGCACGCGGCAGATCGGGCGCCAGAGGCGTTGGGCAGGATGGTGGGTTCAGGACGGCGCTGTCGGTCGCAGACATGATTCCACGGTTTTGGTTGAAAGGGGCGCGCCTTGCGGCGCGGCGAAGCGCGCAATTGTACCCCGGGCGGCGGCGGACCGTTAAGCCGCTTGCGGACAACGCGGGCAACGCCGAACAATCCGCCGCGCGCCCTCAAGCAGGCTCTTTCTCGGAAGGGAAGGGACGTGCAGTGGCGCTTTAGTTCTCGTGAAGACGAGAAACCTCCGCATATTCAGGTTCTTGCGCCTGCGCGCCCTCATCTTCTTCTCGCACACGCCGGCGCGCCACCAGCGTATAGGCGGTGGGAACCACGAACAGGGTGAACAGCGTGCCGAGCAGCAGGCCGCCCACGATCACCCAGCCGATGGGCTGGCGGCTCTCGGCGCCGGCCCCCGCGGCGAAGGCCAGTGGCACGGCGCCCAGGACCATGGCGGCGGTGGTCATGAGGATGGGGCGCAGGCGCAGCGCCGCCGCCTCGATCACCGCCTCGCGCACGCCGCGGCCGCGTTCCTGAAGCTGGTTGGCGAACTCCACGATCAGGATGCCGTGCTTGGTGATGAGCCCTACCAGCATCACGAGGCCGATCTGGCTGTACACGTTCAGGGTGGCGCCGGTCAGCTTGAGGGAGAGCAGCGCGCCGGCGATGGCCAGCGGCACGGTGAGCATGATGACGAACGGGTCGCGAAAGCTCTCGAACTGCGCCGCGAGCACCAGGAAGATGAACACCAGCGCCAGCGCGAAGGTGACATACATGGTGCTGCCCGATTCGCGAAACTCCCGCGATTGGCCGTCGAGGGAGGTCTGCGCCGAGGCCGGCAGGGTTTCGGCGGCGGCCTGTTCGAGAAAGCCCAGGGCGTCGCTCAGGCTGTAGCCCGGCGCTACGTTGGCCGAGATGGTGGCGGAGCGCAGCCGGTTGAAGTGGTTGAGTTCCTTGGGCGCCACCGTTTCGCGTATGTCCACCAGGTTGGACAACTGGATCAGCCCGCCGTCCCGGCCGCGCACG
>JBAYZB010000006.1:0-41057 GCA_041672765.1 Gammaproteobacteria bacterium
CTCCACCCGGATGCCGCGCCAGGCGATGCCGAGTCCGACGGCACTGACCAGCGCCGCGCAGGCATAGGCCCAGGCGGGCCCGATGCTGCTCCAGACGTAGCCGGCGTAGAGACTGCCCACCGCCCCACCGATACCGAAGCTCAGGCTGCTGTAGAGGGCCTGGCCCTTGCCCTGGTGCCTCCCGGTAAAGAACTTGTGGATCAGGTGGATCGCCACGGCATGGAAGACGCCGAAGCTCGCAGCGTGCAGGGTCTGCGCGAAGAGCGCGAGGACCAGGTTGTCGGGATACCCGGCGATGAGCGCCCAGCGCAGGACGGTCAGTGCGAGGCTCCCCAGCAACAGGCGGCGTGCGCCGTAGCGCGGCAGGAGCCGCTGCATCACCAGGAACACCCCGATCTCGGCCACCACGCCCACCGCCCACAGTCCGCCCACCAGGGTGCGGGAGTAGCCGTGCGCCTCCAGATAGATCGAGTAGAAGGTGTAATACGGTCCATGGCTCGCCTGGCTCAGAAAACAGACGACCAACAGCGCCGCTACCACGGGCCGGCGCAGCACCTGCAGCAGCGGCTCATGGTCCAGGTGCAGGTGGCCGGCGGCGCGCTCCGGCACGGTCAGACTGCTCAGCCAGATCGCGATGTACAGGGCAAACAGCACGGACGGCAGCACGCCGGTGCCGAAACGCTCGAGCACCGGCCCCAGCCCCACCACCAGCACGATGAACCCGATGGAGCCCCACAGGCGGATGTTGCTGTAACGGTGGGTATGGGGCCCCAGATGATTCAGGGTGGTCGCCTCGAACTGGGGGAGCGCGGCATTCCAGAAGAAGTTGAACAGCGCCATCACCAGCGCCAGCCACCAGTAGCCGCTGCCCAGGAACACCCCGGCGAAGGCGACCGCCGCCAGCAGCGAAGCGAGGCGCACGATGGCCATGCGTTTGCCGGTGTGATCCGCGATCCAACCCCAGATCGCCGGCGCCACGATCCTGGTGGCCATACCTATGGCCACCAGCTCGCCGATGGCGGCCGCGGAAAAACCCAGACCCTGGAGGTACAGGGTCCAATAGGGAATAAAGGTCCCCAGCGTGGCGAAATAAAAGAAGTAGAACCCCGACAGACGCCAATAAGGGGTCGCTTCGTGGGCGTGAATCGACATCAGTGATTACTTGGTAGAAATAGCGGGACGTTTTGATTCAAAACAATCAGTCGTTGCGCACATGAAGTAGCGCGACTCCCGCTACAAGTTGTATCGCAAATGCGGGGCTCTCTGCGGACCACCCGGCGAGGCTCCCCGGCCTCGACATGCGACGGTGCGCATCCCTACACGAACCCTTTGGGCCGTTTCCGGGCCGGGCCGCAATGCCTGGTGTTTACCGAGAAACTCGCCACTTCGACTTACACCACCCGCGGCGGAATCACCGGTGTTTCGGACCGCACGTCCAGGTTCTGCGCGCGGTGGCGCAGCAGGTGATCCATCAGCACGATGGCGACCATCGCTTCGGCGATGGGGGTGGCGCGGATGCCGACACAGGGGTCATGGCGCCCGGTGGTCACCACCTCCACCGGCTCGCCACGCAAGTTCACGCTGCGCCCCGGGATACGGATGCTGGAGGTGGGCTTCAGGGCAATGCTGACGACGATGTCCTGCCCGGTGGAGATGCCGCCCAGGATGCCGCCCGCGTTGTTGCTCAGGAAGCCTTCCGGCGTGATCTCGTCCCGATGCTCCGTGCCTTTCTGCTCCACGCAGGCAAATCCTGCGCCGATCTCCACGCCCTTCACGGCGTTGATGCTCATGAGCGCGTGGGCGAGGTCCGCGTCCAGCCGGTCGAACACCGGCTCACCCAGCCCCGGCGGCACGCCGGTCGCCACCACATTGACGCGGGCGCCGATGGAGTCGCCCTCCTTGCGCAGGGCGTCCATGTACGCCTCCAGCTCCGTTACTTTGGAGGCATCGGGGCAGAAAAAGGGATTGCGCTCCGCTTCGTCCCAGTCCAGCGTTTCGGCCTTGATGGGACCGAGCTGCGCCAGGTAGCCGCGCACTTGGATACCGTGCCACACGTACAGGTATTTTTTGGCAATGGCGCCTGCCGCCACCCGCATGGCCGTTTCGCGCGCCGAGGAGCGCCCGCCGCCGCGGTAGTCGCGGATGCCGTACTTCTGTTGGTAGGTGTAATCGGCATGGCCCGGGCGGAACCGGTCCATGATGCCGGCGTAGTCCTTGGAGCGCTGATCCGTGTTGTGGATCAGCAGTCCGATGGGCGTGCCGGTGGTCCGGCCCTCGAACACCCCTGAGAGGATCTGCACCTCGTCCGCCTCGCGCCGCTGGGTGGTGTGGCGCGACGTGCCCGGCTTGCGCCGGTCCAGCTCCTTCTGGATGTCCGCCACGGAGAGTTCCAGCCCGGGCGGGCAGCCGTCCACGATGCAGCCCAGGGCTGGCCCGTGACTTTCGCCGAAGGTAGTGACGCTGAACAGTTTTCCGATCGTGTTGCCTGCCATGGAGGGAGATTCCGTAGGACGATGGCCGGGCAGAGCGCCGCCCGCATGACGCCATATGTTAATCGATTCGCCGTCCGCCCGGACCGGTGTCTTCAGATCACCTTGGAGAAGCGCTGTCCTTGCCGCTCGCGCAGGTACCGGTCGAACACCATGCAGATGTTGCGGATCAGCAGCCGCCCGGCGGGCAATACCTGAATCCCGCCCGCATCCAGGCGCAGCAGGCCGTCCTGCTCCATGCCCGCCAGCTCATCCAGTTCGGGGGCGAAGTACTCCTGGAACACGATGCCGAACTTGCCCTCGATCGCGGCGAAATCCAGATGGAAGTGGCAGATGAGCTGGGTGATGACCGCGCGGCGCAGCAGGTCGTCGGCACTCAGCTCCATGCCGCGGAAGATGGGCAGGCGGCCCGCGTCGAGGGCGGCGTAATACTCCTCCAGCTCCCGGTGGTTCTGGCTGTAGGTCGGGCCGATCATGCCGATGGAGCTCGCCCCCAGGCCGATCAGGTCGCAGTCGGCATGGGTGGAGTAGCCCTGGAAGTTGCGGTACAGCGTGCCTTCCCGTTGCGCGATGGCCAGCTCGTCCTGGGGCTTGGCGAAGTGGTCCATGCCGATGTAGATGTAGCCCGCTTCGGTGAGCCGTTCGATGGTGTGCTGCAGGATGTCGAGCTTCTCCGCCGGTGACGGCAGGTCCTCGGCGTTGATGCGCCGCTGCGGCTTGAAGATGTCCGGCAGGTGCGCGTAGTTGAACACGGAGAGCCGGTCGGGACCAACGGCGATGATCTTGTTGAGCGTCCGGCCGAAACTCTCCATAGACTGGAACGGCAGCCCGTAGATCAGGTCGATGCTGACGGACTTGAAGCCCTCCGCCCGCGCCGCGTTCAGCACCGCGAAGGTCTCCTCCTCCGTCTGGATACGGTTGACCGCCTTCTGCACCCGGGGATCGAAGTCCTGCACGCCGAGGCTCATGCGGTTGAAGCCCAGGCTGCGCAGCAGCGCGATGGTGTCGCCGCGCGCCTCGCGCGGATCGATCTCGATGGAGTACTCGCCGGAATCGTCGTCGCGCAACGTGAAGTGCTCGCGCGTCACGCGCATCAGCTCGCGCATCTCGTCGTGGCTGATGAAGGTGGGCGTGCCGCCACCCCAGTGGAGCTGATCCACCGTGCGCCGGCGGTCGAACAGCGCGCCCTGCATGGCGATCTCCTGATACAGGTGCGCAAGATAGGGCGACGCCTTGCCGCGGTCCTTGGTCGCCACCTTGTTGCAGCCACAGTAGAAGCACACCGTGTCGCAGAACGGAATATGGAAATAGAGCGACAGGGGCCGTAGCACCGGCTCCTCGTTGGTCCGTTTCGCCCAGGCACGGTACTGCTCTTCGCCGAAGCCGCCATGGAATTGCGGCGCGGTGGGATAGGAGGTGTAGCGCGGGCCGGACTTGTCGTAGCGGCGGATGAGGTCCAGATCGAATACCAGGCTTTGGTCCATGGGAGTCTCCGTAATTCGCCGTTTCAGGCTATTGCCAATCCAACCGGCCGACGCTGATGCACGTCAAACTTCGTCAACGTCCAGTCCCTTGCGGTGGGTCTCGTTGATCACCCGCAGCAGGAACTTGAATGGCAGCAGGCGGTCGTCCGCCGTGTTCACGATCCGCATGAACGGCAGATCCTCGTCACGGAACTCATAGGTGCCCTGCACCATGGAGTCCCACAATCCCTTCACCTGCTCCTCCAGGTTGTCCAGGAAGGTCATTACACCGCCCATCTGCTCCAGATCGTACTCGGTGGCCAGGCGCAGCTCTTCCACCTCGAACACGGCCTGCTTCACCAGCTCGACGTATTGGTCGACGGTCTTCGGTCTTTTGATCATGGCAATTCCCCAACAATTCCGACACGATAACACGTTTTTCCGAACGTAGGGCGGGCACCGCCCACCATGCGCCGGTTGGTCAAGGCATTTTTCGGTGGGCGGTGCCCACCCTACATCTGAAAATGCTCGTGGTACTCCCGCAACTGCTCGGCGGTGAGCAGGAACACCCCACCCCCGCCCCGCTCGAATTCCAGCCAGCAGAGCGGCACGTCCGGGAAGCGCTCGGCGAGCGCCCGCTCGCTGTCGCCCACCTCCACCACCAGGATGCCGTCCTCCTCCAGGTAGTCGGCGGCCGCGCGCAGGATGCGCAGTGCCACGTCCAACCCCTCGGCGCCGGCCGCGAGCCCCAGCGCCGGCTCGTGGCGGTACTCCTGCGGCAGCGCCGCCATCTCCGCCTCGGAGACGTAGGGCGGATTGCTCACGATGATGTCATAGCGCCGCCCGGCCAGGCTCTCGAACAGATCGGACCGGACGGCATGCACGCGCCCCTCCAGCCCATGCCGCGCGATGTTGATCTCCGCCACCGCAATGGCATCGGCGGACACATCCACCGCATCCACCTCGGCCTCGGGGAAGGCGTAGGCGCAGCCGATGGCGATGCAGCCGCTGCCGGTGCAGAGGTCCAGCACGCGACGCACCCGCTCCGCCCGAATCCAGGGCGAAAAGCCGTGCTGGATCAGCTCGGCGATGGGCGAGCGCGGCACGAGCACACGCTGGTCCACGTAAAACGCAAGCCCGGCAAACCAGGCCTCATGAGTCAGGTACGGCGCGGGCAGCCGCTCCGTTATGCGCCGAGCGAACAGCTCCGCCACCGCCCGTTTCTCGCTGGTGGTGAGCGCGGCCGCCAGATAACTGCCGTGCAGATCCGGCGGCAGATGCAGGGCGTGCAGCGCCAAGGCCGCCGCCTCGTCGATGGCGTTGTCCGTCCCGTGGCCGAACACCAGCCCCGCCTCGGTAAACCGGCTCGCCCCCCAGCGGATGAAATCGCGCAGGGTGGACAGTTCACGTACCGCTTCCTCGTACTGATTCATGACACACCACTCGGATTGGGAGCGGGAATGATATACGAAGCGGCCCTCCAAGAGGACGCCACGGGGTCACTCGCCCCCCCCTGCGACGACAAAAACCAACAGAACAGCGGGGAATCTCGGCCGGCCCGCAGCGCCCGTAGGCGGTTCCGATGCCGCATGGCGTCCCGCGGGTATATACTTGCAGGCCAGCCAACTTCCACGGTTTGACGCGGAGCAAGACCTGTGTGCCTTGGTATTCCCATGCAGATCATTGAAATCAACGGGTTGATCGCGCGTTGCCAAGCCAAGGGCGTGATACGCAAGGCGAACCTGCTGTTCTTTCAGGAAGAGCCGCCGCAGGTGGGGGATTTCGTGATCGTCCATCTCGGTGCAGTGGTCCAGAAGATCAGCGCCGAAGATGCCCGCGTCACCTGGGAGCTTTACGACGAGATTTTTGCCGCGGAAACCGACAAATCCAGCAACGCGTGACACCGACGGCTCCCGCCCCGTAGCGGCCGCCTCTCCCTCCGCCGGGTCTGCACCGCCCCGTCCTTTCCCGGGTTCCGCCGTCCCCCGCAAACCACTTGCTCAGGATCTATCATGTACTTGGATGGAATAGGGATTGGCGCCAATGCATGCGAACGAAACATTGCGCGGTAGTGCCTGGATTTTCCTCACCATCGCCCTGCTGAGTCTCGCACTGGGCATGTGGATAGCCCGGAATCAGGCCTCGCGTCCGGCAGTGGCCCCGCTGCCCGCAGACCTCGCCGCCACGGTCCTGCCCACACCGAAACCGCTGACGCCGTTCACTCTGACGGATCACCACGGACAGCCCTTTACGCTGGACCGCTTGGCAGGCAAGTGGACCTTCCTGTTCTTCGGCTACACCCACTGCCCGGACGTCTGCCCCACCACCCTGGCCGTACTGGACGCGGTGGACGCGCGTCTCGCGGAACAGCCGCGGTATCACGCGAACATGCAGGTGGTATTCGTCTCCGTGGACCCGGAACGCGACCCGCCGGAGCACCTCGCCCGCTACGTGCCGTATTTCAACGAGAGCTTCATCGGGGTCACCGGTTCGCCGGGGCAGATCAAGGCACTGGCGGACCAGCTGGGGGTTCTGTACATGCGCAGCCCGATTCCGGAGAGCGCCCCGGACACTTATTGGATCGACCACTCGACCGCCATCCTGCTGGTCGACCCCCAAGCGCACCTCCACGCGCTGTTCTCCGCCCCGCACGACCCGGGCAGCATCGCGAAAGCATTTGCCACGCTGCGCCGTCACCGGGATAATTGACCCAACGATCGGCACACCAGTCTGATGTGCAACCCGCCTGACGGAACGCCGCTCCCCTCTAATGCATCAGGTTGTCGACCTCCCGGTTCATTGCCGCCAAGATCCACGATGAAGCACGAACACAAGACGCCCCTGGAGCCATGGGCGGCAGTGATGGATTACCTCAAGTCCCTGCCCCAATACTTGCTGCCGCACCATGCCCTGACCGGCCTGGGCTACCGCGCGACCCGCATCCGCCACCGCGCGTTCAAGAATTTCCTGATCGACACCTTCATGCGCCTCTACAGCATCGACCTGAGCGAGGCCCGGGAGCAGGACCCGCATGCCTATCCGGATTTCAACAGCTTCTTCACCCGCGCCCTGCGCCCCGACGCCCGCCCGCTGGCCGCCGAACCCGATGCGGTCGTCAGCCCGGTGGACGGCGTCGTGAGCCAGGCGGGTGAGATCGAGGAGGGGCAGATTCTCCAGGCCAAAGGGCGGTACTTTTCCGTGCGCCAACTGCTCGGCGGATCGGAGGAACGGGCGGCACGGTTTGCCGGCGGACGTTTCGTCACGCTCTATCTCTCCCCCCGCGATTACCACCGGATTCACATGCCCTGTACCGGGACGCTGCAAGAGATGATCCACATCCCCGGCCGGCTGTTCGGCGTGGGCGCCCATACCACCCGCGTCATCCCGGGCGTGTTCGCCCGCAACGAGCGGGTGGCGGCCATCTTCGATACCGCGGCAGGCCCGATGGCCCTGATCATGGTGGGCGCCATGTTCGTCTCCTGCATCGAAACAGTCTGGGCCGGCGTCGTCACCCCGCCCCGGGGCCACGAGGTGGCGGTGTCCGATTACCGGGAACTCCCGACCGGCCCTGTCGTGCTGGAGCGCGGGCAGGAAGCGGGGCGTTTCAACATGGGCTCGACGGTCATCGTACTGTTCCCACAGCACGGCATTGAATGGCTGCCCGGCGTTCGGCCCGGGGCGCGGGTGCGGATGGGCCAGGGCATTGGCGTCATCAGGGCGGATACCGACCCCAATGTGCCGGCCGAAACGGCACGGGAACGTGCATGACAGCCCCGGGCGTTCGCTTTTTGGCGTTCCGCCACGGGCGGGATCATGGCCACCAATTTCTTTGCCACAAGTTATGCCGTAGAATGAAGCACCTTTTTCCGACGTGATCACTATGATAAAAAATCTTTTCCCGCCGCTCGCCATCCGTGGCCGGCATTTGTTACCGATCATTCAAGGGGGCATGGGCGTCGGCGTTTCCGCCCACAAGCTCGCCGGCGCCGTGGCTAAGGAAGGGGCCGTAGGCACCATCGCCAGCATCGATTTGCGCCGCCTGCATCCGGATATCATGGCGCGCACCCGCGGTTGCCGCGACCGAGCGGTGATGGATGCGAGCAACCTCGAGGCCCTGGACCGGGAGATCCGTGCGGCACGCGAGATCTGCGGGCCGGAAGGTTTCATCGCCGTCAACGTCATGAAGGCCGTGGACCGGCACGCCGATTTGGTGCGCCAATCCTGCGAAAGCGGCGCCAACGCCATCATCATGGGGGCCGGCCTGCCCCTGGACCTGCCGGATTTGGTCGCCGGCCATGACGACGTGGCGCTGATCCCGATCCTGTCCGAGGAGCGTGGGGTGCGGGCCGTACTGAAGCGCTGGATGCGCAAGGGCCGGTTGCCGGACGCCATCGTCATCGAGCACCCCCGCTATGCGGGCGGTCACCTGGGCGCAACGCGGCAGGAAGAGATCAACGATCCCAAATTCGACTTCGCCCGTGTTTTCAAGGAAATCCGGGGCGTCTTCGAGCAACTGGGCATCGCCCTGGACCGCATCCCCCTCATCGGGGCGGGCGGCATAAACTCCTTCGAGAAGCTGAAACAGTTGTTTTCCTGGGGCGCCAGCGGCGCGCAGATCGGCACGCCCTTCGCCGTCACCGTGGAGGGCGACGCGCACCCGAACTTCAAGCGCATTCTCATGGAGGCCAAGCCCAGCGACATCATCACCTTCATGAGTGCGGCAGGGCTGCCGGCGCGCGCGGTGCTGACGCCGTGGCTGAAGCGTTATCTTGCGAAGGAGGAAAAGCTCAAGGCACGCGCCAATCCGGAGTGCGCCGAATGCGCCAGCCAGCTCGAGTGCCTGACCTACTGCGGCTTCAAGGACGGCGATTCCAGTGCCGGACAGTTCTGCATCGAGGCGCAGCTCTCCGCGGCACTGGCGGGCAACGTCAAGTCGGGGCTGTTCTTCCGCGGCTCCGAACCGCTCCCCTTCGGCACGGAGCTGCGGACGGTGCGGGAACTGCTGGAGTACCTGCTCACCGGGGTTTATCCGAGCACCGCCCCCGCGGTACTGGATGCCACCCCGGCAACCGCCTGATTCACACGCGGGGACGGGAGCGGGACTCGATTTCCCGTTCCCGGTCCTGCTCCCCGGGAACCCTTCGTACCGCTGCTACTTCCCGCCGACGGCGCTCGCCTGTTCTGCGGCAAACGCCGCCACCTCCCGCAACACCTTCTCCAGCGCCCGGTCGGCGGCGGTCGCCCCCCCGTAGGCGTTGTCGCTGGGCGTCTCCTCCTCCGCCTCGAAGGTACGGGTCGCCAGCACGCTGCGTTGTCTCAGATCGAACACCTGGGCGCGCAGGGTCAGGCGCAGCCTGCTGGGCCGGGACAGGAACTCCTGCTGCAGGCGCAGGATATCCGTGTCCAGGCGCAGGCCCCCCAGCACCGGACTGCTCAACGGCACCACGGCATGAAACTCCCCCGTCGCCTCCAGCGCCCGGATCAGCAACGGCTCGATCATGCGCGACGGCGTGTCGGCCCAGCGGCTGTTGGCGTAGTAACTGAGCTCGTTGGCGCGTGGCATGTACGCGATGCGCGGGGTATCGAAACCGGGCACGGCGCGCGGCGGGGTCACCATGATGGTTGGCCGCGAGTCTTCACCGGGGTTGTGCTCCGGGCCATCCGCCTGCGCCATCTCCTGCCGAAACAGCGCGTTCAGCACGAAGATGTTTTCCGTTGCCGACGGCCTGGGTCCCAGAGGCGCGCAGGCTGCCAGCATCAATGAAATCAAGGTGATGGCTACGACGGCGGACACACCGCGGCCCGTCCGGTATGCGAAAAAAAAGAATCGCTGCGTCATCTGATCCAGTATCGAGATATGGGTATGTTATTGGACGTTATTCACCGGGACCGGGCGCCGGGACCGGGCGCCCTCGCAGCAGGATACTCGGATCCTGCTCCAGTTGCCGGCCCACGCGCTGCAGGGTCGCCGTCAGTTCGCGCAGTTCGCTCAACAGCCCGGCGAACTCCGGCAGGGTCTGCATCGTGAACTGCTCCAGATCCCGGTTGCCGGATTCGACGGCGGCCCGCAGCCCTTTGCCCGCCCCCGCCATCTCCTCGGCCATCGCTTGCACGGCTTCCGCGCTGCGGCCGATGCGCTCGATCAGTCCAGGCAATTCCGCCGTGACCTTGGCGCTATGCTCCAACGTGTCCGCCGCGCTCTCCAGTCCCCGCTCCAGCGCCCCGTTATGGGCCGCGATCGATTGCGACACCGTGGCCAGGTTGGCCAGGATGCTGGCGAACGCGCGCCGGTTTTCCTCGGTCAACAGGCTGCTGATGTCGCCCGTCACCCGGTTGAGATTGGCGGTCAGACTCGACAGCGCCGTGTCCAGCCGCAGGAACAGCGACGGGCTGGTGGGGATCACCGGATAGTGTTCGCCCGGTTTGGCCTCCAGCAGCGGCGCCTCCCGGCTGCCGCCCGTCAGTTCGATGAAGGCGATTCCGGTCAGCCCCTGCACGGACAGGACTGCGCGCGTATCCGTCTTGATCGGCGCGCCCTCCTTGATATCAAGCACCAGGCGCACCTCCTCGGGATTGTCCGGGGTGAGTTCGATGGAGCGCACCCGGCCCACATCCACTCCCCGGTACTTCACCGGCGCATTGACACTCAATCCGGACACCGATTCGCGGAAGAACGCGAGATACCGGTCATAGGCCGCCTGGGAAAAGGCCCCGCTGCTGAGCCAGAGCACGATGGCGATCAGGGCGAATCCGAGGAGCAAAACGAACAGACCGACAATGGCATAACTTACCTTTTCTTCCATGCCTGCTCCCGTGCTGCACGGCCGCGCGGGCCGTAGAAATACTCGCGGATGACGGGATGGTCCGCCTGCGCCAACTCCTCCATGGTGCCGATGCCGACCACCCGTCCCTCACCCAGAACCGCGACCCGATCCGCCACCCGCCACAGGGAATCCAGATCATGCGTGACGACCATGATGGTCAGGCCGAACAGCTCTTTCAACTGCAAAACCAATTCGTCGATGCCGCTGGCGCTCGTGGGATCGAGGCCCGCGGTCGGCTCGTCCAGGAACAGCAGTTCCGGGTCCAGCGCAATGGCCCGGGCCAGCCCGGCGCGCTTGCGCATGCCGCCGCTGAGCTCGCTCGGATATTTATGCACGGCGCTCGCCGGCAGGCCGGTACGCAGGATCTTGAGGGTAGCGATCTCTTCGATCAGTTCAGCGCTCAGGTCCGTGTGCTCGCGCAACACCAGCGCCACATTCTGCAGGACGGTGAGCGCGCCGAACAGCGCCCCGCGCTCGAACAGCACTCCCCAGCGCCGGCGCAGCTCCAGCGCCCCGTCCTCGTCGAGGTCCAGGACCTCCCTCCCGAAGACCCGGATGGAGCCCGCCTGGGGCCGTTGCAGCATGATAATCTCCCGCAACAGCGTAGACTTGCCGCTGCCGCTGCCGCCCACCAGCGCGAAGATCTCGCCGCGCCGCACGGACAGGCTCACGTGGTCGTGCACCACGGCGCTGCCGAAGCGGGTGCAGACCCCCGAAACCTCGATCACCGTCTCCGCCTGCGGCGCCTGCCTCATGCCGGCCACCATGGCTCTAGATACCCAACCAACTGAAGGCGACCGAAAACAGCGCGTCGACCACGATCACCAGGAAAATCCCTTGCACCACGCTCACCGTGGTTCGCCGGCCGACGCTGTCGGCGCTGCCGGTCACCTGAAAGCCCTGATAACAGCCCACCAGAGAGACGATGGCCGCGAACACCGGGGCCTTGCCAACCCCGACCATGAACGAGGAGAGATCGATGGCGTTGCGCAGCCGTTCGAGGAAATCGTTGGAGCTTACGCCGAGCTGCAGGCTGGCCATGACCATGCCGCCGAGCACCCCCACGATATCGGCGAACACCGTCAGCAACGGCAGCGCCACGGTCAGCGCCAGCATCTTCGGCAAGACCAGCAGATCCAGGGGCGGCACCCCGATGGTGCGCAGGGCGTCGATCTCTTCGGTCACCTTCATAGTGCCGATCTGGGCGGTGTAGGCCGACCCGGAGCGGCCGGCCACGATGATAGCGGTCAGGATGGGCGCCAGTTCCCGCAGCATGGAAAGCCCCACCAGGTCCGCGATGAAGATGTCAGCGCCGAAGCGGCGCAACTGGTCTGCGCCCTGATAGGCGATGACGATGCCCATCAGAAATGCCAGCAGGCCGGTAATGGGCAGAGCATTGAAGCCTGCCAGTTGCAACTCGTGCAGAAACGCGCGCCAGCGGACGCGCCGGGGCTGCATAACCCAGCGCAGCATCGCGCGGGCGCTCTCGCCGATGAAGGATAGAAACCGCAGGGCGAACCGTGCCTTGGTAACGGCCTCTTTACCGATGCCGGTCAGCAGACCGTCCGGCTGGGGCTCTACCACCTCTTGCTGCGCCCTGGCAAGGGCGCCGATGGTATCGAGCAGGGTCCGGTGGTCGGGGTGCAGACCTTCCACCTGCACCCGGCGCCCGCCGTTCCGCATGCTGGCGATGGTGCGGTGCAAAAGCCAGGCGCCGGCCGTATCCATGACGTGGATGCCGCTCGCATCCAGCCGCAGTTCAGGCGCAGAGGGCCAGGACTGCTGGGCGAGTTGCGCCTCCAGTGCCGCCGCTCCCCTTAAGGTCCAGGCGCCCGAGCACCGGATGAGCGCTCCTTCGACGCCGATCTCCGCCCCGGCCTCTCCGTACCTCGATGTCGCCTGCTGTTCCATGGAAGGGAGTTTCCGGCTTCGCGTAACACGTTGCAAGCGTAGCGGGGATCACCGTGGCTGCGGCACCGGTTTCAGGCCTTCTCCACGGGAAACGGGATCACGTCGCGGAGCGAGTCGAATCCGCCCGCGATCATCACCAGCCGGTCAAACCCCAGCGCCACCCCGGCACAGGGCGGCAGGCCGTGCTCCAAGGCCGCCAGTAACCGCTCATCGATCGGAAGCGGCGGCAACCCCTCGGCCACACGCCGTGCATTGTCCGCCTCGAAGCGGCGCCGCTGCTCGCGGGCATCCCCCAGCTCATGGAAGCCATTGGCCAGTTCGATCCCGCCCAGGTAAAGCTCGAAGCGTTCGGCCAATGCCGGACTGCCCGGCCGCACCCGGGCCAGAGCGGCCTGCGACGCGGGATAATCATAAAGAAACGTCAGGCGGCCGGCGCCGAGCCGCGGTTCGACCACATGGGTCAGCAGCAGGTCCAACCAGGCATCCCGTTGCTCCAGCCCGAGCCCGGCCACCGGCGCTATCCCGTGGCGCAGGGCGCACTCCCGCAGCGCCTCCGCCGACGCGGTATGGGGGTCGATGGCGGCGTACCGCTCGAAGGCCTCGCCGTAGCTCAGCCGTTCCGCGGGCTGCAGGTCCACGCGGTCCCCGATGGCCGCGACGACCAACGCTTCCACCTCGTCCATCAGGGCATGATGATCGAAGCCGACGCGGTACCACTCGACCATGGTGAATTCCGGGTTGTGCCGCCGCCCCGCCTCCCCGTCGCGAAAGACCTTGCAGATCTGATAAATCGACCCGCTGCCGGCGGCAAGCAGGCGCTTCATCGGAAACTCCGGCGAGGTGTGCAGATACAGCATGCAGCCCTGCGGCGCACCGGGACCGGTGTAGCGGGTGGCGAAACTGGCGAGGTTGGGATCGGTGACCGCGGCGGCCGAAAGGATGGGCGTTTCCACCTCCAGCACACCGCGGTCCTCGAAGAAGGACCGGATGCGGGCCAGCAATCGTGCGCGCAGACGCAAGATCTCCAGCAACGCGCTCGGCCGCCAGTCCGTCGCGGTCATTGCGGAAAAAGCGGCTGCGCCGTCATCAGCCGCACCGGATCACCAAGTCGGGCCGTACCAGGACACCTCATTATTCCTTCACGCGCGAGACGTACTCGCCGGTGCGGGTGTCCACCTTGATCAGCTCCCCGGTTTGCACGAACAGGGGCACACGCACCACGGCGCCGGTATCCAGAGTCGCCGGCTTGCCGCCGCCGCCCGAGGTATCGCCCCGCACGCCGGGATCGGTCTCGACGATCTTGAGGATCACGAAGTTGGGCGGGGCCACGGACAGCGGCGCGCCGTTGTAGAGGGTCACGGTACAGATGTCCTGTTCCTTGAGCCACTTGGCGGCATCGCCCACCGCATTCTTGTCCGCGGCGTGCTGCTCGAAGGTATCCGGCACCATGAAATGCCAGAACTCGCCGTCGCTGTAGAGGTACTGCATCTCGATATCGATCACATCCGCGCCTTCCAGGGTCTCACCGGACTTGAAAGTGCGCTCGATCACGCGGCCGGTCTTAAGGTTGCGCAACTTGACGCGGTTGAACGCCTGGCCCTTGCCAGGCTTCACAAACTCGTTTTCAATGATCGCGCAAGGATCGCCGTCCACCATCACCTTAAGGCCGCCCTTGAACTCATTGGTACTGAAAGTAGTCATCGAATTCCTGCCGTCCTGTCTTGTTGGGTAGTACCGTGAAAAACCCGCCTATGATACCCCGAACCGACGACGGGCGGCAGACTTCCGCTTGGCAGCGGGAGTTGGCCGAGGCCGTGCGCGATCCGGTGGAACTCCTGCAATTGCTGGGGTTGCCCCGGGAACTGCTGGCCGGCGCCCATGCCGCCCACGGACAGTTTCCGCTCCGGGTACCCCGGTCTTATGTGGATCGCATGGGCAAGGGCGATCCCCGCGATCCGCTGCTGTGCCAGGTGCTTCCGCTGGGCGAAGAACTGCTGGCGGTAGCAGGCTTCGGCGACGATCCGGTCGGCGACCTCGCGGCGGTGGCGGTGCCCGGCCTGCTGCACAAATATCACGGCCGTGCCCTGCTGGTGGCCACCGGCGCCTGCGCCGTGCATTGCCGCTACTGCTTCCGGCGCCATTACCCGTACTCCGAGGGCGCCGCCACGCCGCAACGGCTCGACGATGCACTGGCGCATCTTGCACGCGACGACAGCATCAGCGAGGTCATCCTCAGCGGCGGCGACCCGCTCGCCCTCACCGACGAGCGGCTCGCGCTCCTGGCGGAGCGCCTCGATGCCATCGCCCATCTACGGCGTCTGCGCATTCATACCCGGTTGCCGGTCGTTCTGCCCGCCCGGGTGGACGATCATCTGCTGAACTGGCTTGCGCGCACCCGACTCAAGCGGGTCGTGGTGATCCATGCCAACCACCCCAACGAGATCGATGACTCGGTCAGGCTCGCCCTGCGCCGCCTGGCCGAGTGCGGCACCACCTTGCTCAATCAGAGCGTGCTGCTGCGTGGGGTAAACGACGATTCCGAGGTCCTCGCCCGATTGAGCGAAGCGCTCTTCGATGCGGGCGTCATGCCTTATTACGTCCATCTGCTGGACAAGGTCCGAGGCGCCGCGCATTTCGAGGTCGATGCCCGAAGCGCGCAGCGCATCCATGAGTCGTTATGGAAGCGCCTGCCCGGCTATCTTGTGCCACGCTTCGTGCGGGAAGAGCCCGGCGCGCCCGGCAAGATACCGCTATCCCTCTGACAAGACACCGCCCCGCCGCCGCAAGACCGGCTCCGCCATGCCGCCGGCTGTGCACAATATGCTGGAAAACACCCGAGAAATTAGTTACAAGTAACGCCGAGCCAGGCGCCAGGAGCGGAAAGTGGACCATAGTGAGATTCTTCGCTTGATCGTCATTGACGACTCGCCGAACGAAATGGAGGCGTTGAGCAATATCCTGCGCAAGGCCGGCTATGGAGTACGCCCCGTCCTCGTGGAGGATGAGGAAGATCTGGCATCCGCCCTGAAAGGGCAGTCCCCCGATTTGATCCTGTGCCGCTCCGATTTTCCGGAGCTCAGCGTCGAGCAGGCCGCCCGCGCGGTAAACGAGGCGGGCAGAATCGTACCGCTGATCGCCGTCGGCGACCGCGTGGACGAGACAACGCTCGTGGCGGCATTGAGAGCCGGCGCGCGCGACTTGGTGTCCCAACAGCAGCCCGAGCACCTGCAACTGGTGGTGGCGCGCGAACTCGAAAACCTCGAACTCCGGCGCGCCCTCAAGCGTTGCGAAAAATCCTACCGCGAAAGCGAAAAGCGCTGCCGATCGTTGCTGGACAGCTCGCGCGATGCCATCAGCTACGTGCATGAAGGCATGCACATCTACTGCAACACCGCCTACCTGGCCATGTTCGGCTTCAGCGAACTGGAAGATCTCGAAGGCATGCCACTCATGAACATGGTCGCGCCGGAAGATCACGGCAAGCTCAAGGACTTCCTGCGCCGCTACAGCAAAGGCGCGGATGAACGCGCGGAACTGGAAATCCAGGCGCTGCGCGCGGACGGCGAGACCTTCAAGGCCCAGATGGAGTTCACCCCGGCCAGCATCGAAGGGGAAAGATGTACCCAGATCGTGGTCCGCGACAATTCCATTGACCAGGACGAACTGGAGAGCCGGATCCGGCAGTTGAGCAACCAGGACCTGCTGACCGGCCTGTACAACCGGCAATATTTCATACAGGTGCTGGACAGCACGATAAGCGAAATCGCCGAAGAAGATGGCAAGGCCGTGCTGCTTTTTATCGCTCCGGACAACTTCAAGTCGATCAAAGAGAATGTCGGCATCGCGGTCAGCGACCTCATGCTCGGCGATTTCGCCACGCTGCTGAAACAAAAGGCCGGGGAAAACGATGTCGTCGCGCGCTTCGGCGACGATACCTTCGCGATCCTGACCCGCGGCTGCGATCTGGAAGGCGCCGGCGTGGTCGCGGAGCGCATCCGTAGCGCCGTGGAGCACCACGTATTCGAGGTGGCCGACCACTCGGTCGCCACCACCTGCAGCATCGGCGTCACCCAGATCGACGGCAACGTGCCCAACGCGCAGGAAGCCCTGACCAGAGTGGATATCGCGTGCGAAACGGCCCGCTCCGCGGGGGGCAACAAAGTCCATGTTCACAGCCCGGTCGTGACCAAGGAGGACCAAGGCGCGCAGGCCAAACTGTGGGAAGCAAAGATCAAGGAAGCCCTGGAAAAAGACCGGTTCCGTCTGGTCTACCAGCCCATCATGGCCCTCCACGGCGAACAGGGCGCATATTACGAGGTGCTGGTGCGCATGCTCGATGAGCAGGGCGGCGATATCATGCCCGGCCAGTTCCTGCCCACTGCCGAGCAGACCGGGCTGATCGCCGAGATCGACCGCTGGGTGATCAAGCACGCCATCGGCGTGCTGCAGGAACAGCGTCGCCTCGGATGGGACATCCGCTTTTTCGTCAAGCTTTCGGGGCAATCGCTGACCGACGCCTCACTGCTGCCCTGGATCCACGAGCAACTGACCAGCGCCCGGCTTTCGGAACGCAACATCATCTTCGAAGTGGCCGAAAGCGCTGCCGCCTCCCATTTGGCGAGCGCGAAGACCTTCCTGCAGGGCCTCAAGAACCTGCACTGCAAAGTGGCGCTCAACCGTTTCGGCGCGAACGCAAACTCGTTCGCCCTGCTGAAGCACCTGCCTGCGGACTATCTGAAGATCGACGGTTCGCTGATTCGCAACGTACGCGATCCCGAGACGCAGGCGGCGGTCAAGAAGATCACCGAGAAGGCACAGGCCATGGGCAAACAGACCGTGGCCGAATTCGTGGAGAGCGCCGACAGCCTGACGGTGCTGTGGAACTGCGGGGTCAATTACATTCAAGGCAACTTCCTGCAGGCCCCGGATGGCAGCCTGAGCTTCGACTTCGGCGGGGAAAGCCTCTAGCACGCAGGGCGGCGCCCCGTTCTGCAGTACTCAACGCAAGGTTTCAACGCAAAGACGCAAAGGCGCAAAGATTTTGATAGAGAATTACGGCAGCCTGGATGGGCCGCCGCAGGGTCCGGGGAGCGTGCCGGGGCCGGGAGGTCAATACGCGTTTCTTGTCTTTGCGCTCTTGGCGCCCTTTGCGTCTTTGCGTTAAAGCACCGTCACATTCTTTACTGCTTTGCGTTCCTGGCGGCCTTGGCGTCTTTGCGTTTAATCACCCATGCGGAACCCGAACACGCTTGAGGGCCGAGTCGGTGTCGCGGCAAACTCCCGCGCCTAATCCAGCACGTGCGATACCAGTCCGTCCGCCAGTTTGGGCTCGAACCAGGTGGATTTCGGCGGCATGACGTTGCCCGCGTCGGCGACGGCCATGAGCTCTTCCATGCGCGTGGGGAACATGGCGAAGGCCGCGGCCATTTCGCCCGAATCCACCCGTTTTTCCAGTTCGCCCAGCCCGCGGATGCCGCCCACGAAATCGATCCGCTTGTCGCGCCGCGGATCGTGGATCCCGAGGACCGGTTCCAGCAGGTAGGTCGCGAGCAGGCTCACGTCCAGCCGCGCCACCGGATCATCCTGGGGAATCAGTTCCGGCCGGATGTTCAGCCGGTACCAGCGCCCGCCCAGGTAGAGCCCACACTCGCCGGGACGGCCGGGCCGGAACTGCCCGTCGTGCGGCTGCACGCTGAAGTTCTCCCCAACCCGCTGCAAGAAGTCTTCCGGTGTCAGCCCGTTGAGATCGGTCACCACCCGGTTGTAATCCAGGATCTTCATCTGATGATGCGGGAAGATGACGGAGAGGAAATAGTTGTAGGGCTCGTCGCCGCTATGCGCCGGGTTGGCCGCGGCCCGGGCGGCCGCCACCCGCGACGCCGCAGCCGAGCGGTGATGCCCATCGGCGATGTAGAGCACGGGAATGGCCTCGAAGCACTGCGAGAGACGCGCGCAGGTGTCCGCATCGCGCACCACCCACAGGGTGTGACGCACGTCGTCATCCGCCGTCACGTCGTACTCGCACGGCCCGGCCGTCACTTGCGCCAGCAGTTCGTCCACCTCCGGGGCCGCCGGGTAGGCCAGCAGCACCGGTCCGGTCTGGGCATTCAGGGCCTCGATCTGACGGACCCGGTCGTCCTCCTTGTCCGGGCGGGTGAACTCGTGGCGCCGGATGCGGTTGCTGTCATAGGCCGCCACGGAAGCAGCCGCCACCAGCCCGGTCTGGACGTGCTGCCCCATGGTAAGGCGGTACACGTAATAGCAGGGTTCGGGGTCGCGCTGCAGTATTCCCTCCCTGAGCATCCGTGCCAGGTTCTCGGCGCTTTTGGCGTAAACCGCTGGATCATAAGGATCGGTCTCGGGCGGCAGATCGATCTCAGCCTTGGAAATATGCAGAAAACTCCAGGGCTTCCCCGCGGCACGGGCACGCGCTTCTGCGCTGCTCAAGACATCATAGGGCGGAGCCACCACAGCGGCGGCCTGGGCGGGCACGGGCCGAAGACCGGTAAAAGGACGAATCAGAGGCATGTCGCATTCCTGACCTGAAAAAAGACTTTATTTTACATGCGCGACACACTCCCAGCCATGGGCAATGTCGGCAGGGCCCCTTCCGCGGTTCTTCGGCGCCAAAAGCAAGATCCCTTCTCCAGCCCGCTCCTGCGCGCGGGAGAGTGTGCACTCACACAATATGGTTTTTTGATCTTCAATACATATTGCGCATGACTGTGGAAGCAAACCCGGGAGTTCCAATGACTTGTCAACAAACTGCGATATAAGGAATGATACAGCCGCATGCCACGCGACCCTGCCGGCAATGAGCGGCCGCCTCCGTCGGGCGGCGCAGCCATGCAATTTCGGTTACAATGCCCGCTGGTATGTGGCTGCACGATATGCAGTACATCGATCACTTTGTATGACCGAGGGTATCCGGACTTCGGTCCGGCGCGCCAGTCGCATGATGCAGGGTGGACGACCATTCACGCCGTTGGCCTGTGTTTCGGCAAGCCGGCTTCGACACGACCCGGAGACATCGGACCCACCAATTGTTCAGCATCTCGATGCCCTCCTCAATCAGGCGCCTATATCGAGCGGTCAGCGCTCGACCTCGCCTACTTCCTGGTAGCCCCAGAAGCGGCAAGATGAAGATGTTCTCCATTTCCCGCAGCACGGCAAAAGCTGACGCGGCTCAGGAACGGATGGTCTCCCGTGCGCCGCAGCCTGGGCTGCCGCTGCGGCTTCCGATTGCCTACAGGTTTTCGTTGGTGATCGCGCTGGTGATCTGTGCCGGCATGGCGCTGCTCGGCATGGTCATCGTAAGCAACCAGACCAAGGTGGTGCAGGCCCAGACCCAGTCGTTCGGACACACGATCGTCAGCCAACTGGCGGAATCGGCCAAAGAGCCAATCCTGGCCGATGACATCCTGGCACTGGAAATCCTGACGAAGAGCACGGTATCCAACGGCATGGTGCTCGGCACGGCGATCTTCGCCAGCGGCGGCGCCGTGCTGACCCGCACCGGCATCACGCCGTTCGACATCGATGCACCGTTTGCCGGCAATGCCCACGAGTTTCTCCGAAGCGAACCGCACAGCTTCCATTGGCAATGGGAAGCATCGCCGCTCGGCGACGTACATGCCATTTCGTTCATCAGTCCGGTGCGCTTTCAGAATGTCATCGCCGGTTATGTACTCATCACCTTCAGCCGCTCGCTGCTGGATCAGTCGCTACGCGATTCCATCAAGGCGATCGTAACCGTCACGGTACTGTTCATCCTGTTGGGGCTGCTCACCTCCTATTTACTGGGACGGCACCTCTCCCGCCCCATCCATCATCTGATGGACGCAAGCCAGGCGATCCAGGAAGGACGCTACCAATACCGCATTCCGGAGCGGCGGAACGACGAGGTGGGCCATCTGATCGAGGCGTTCAACAACATGGCGCAAGGGCTGCTGCAGAAGGCCCAGGTGGAGGCAGCCTTCTCGCGTTTCGTCTCGGCCCAGG
The DNA here is from genome assembly GCA_041672765.1 of Gammaproteobacteria bacterium. Lineage (GTDB taxonomy): Bacteria > Pseudomonadota > Gammaproteobacteria > JBAYZB01 > JBAYZB01 > JBAYZB01. The sequence continues at coordinate 20,689 of JBAYZB010000006.1, forward strand.
TGGCAAAGGAGATACTCTCGAACCTGGAACAGGTGCACTTGGGGGGAAAGCATGTCGTCGGCAGCGTCGTGTTCGCCGACCTGGTGGGCTATACCAGACTGTCGGAGCAGCTCGGCTCCGAGGCCGTCGCCGCGCTGCTGAACGAATATTTTTCCTACATCAGCCGCGCCAGCAGCCTGTATCGCGGCCATGTGGACAAGTACATCGGCGATTGCGCCATGCTGGTCTTCGGCGTGCCCGAGCCGGACGAAAACCACAGTCTCCACGCCATCGCGTGCGCCGTACTGTTCCAGCGGCTGGTGGACCACCTGAACGCCCACCGCCTGGCCAAGGGGCAGCAGCCCATCCAATTCCGCCTGGGCGTCAACACCGGTACCATGCTAGCCGGCAACATGGGTTCACGCGAACGCATGCAGTACACCGTGGTGGGCGATACCGTCAATCTGGCTTCCCGTCTCTGCTCCATCGCGAATGCGGGCGAAATCATCATTACCGAAGAAATGTACCAACAGCCCGGGCTCAAGGAACGCATCATCGCCGAACTGCATCAATCCACCATCAATCTGCGCGGCAAGACCAGGCCGGTCAGCACCTATATCGTCAAGGGGGTCAAGACCGCCTATCCCGGCGCACTGGAGCAGCAACTCGAATGGATACTCTCCGGCGAAACGGAGGTACCGACATGAAAACGGCGTGGTTCTGGATCGTGGTGCTGGTCGCGGGACTCTTGCAGGCCTGTACCCCGTTGCAGAATATCCTGCTCGCCTCCGATGAGCGGATCGATCGGCTGGTCACCGCGCAGGAATACGGTCAGGCCTTGGCCATGTTGGAGATGCTGCCGCAGGAGGGCCCCGGTGCGGCTCGCGCCAAGGAGCGAAAGCGCCGGCAGATCGAGGCGTTGATGGCCGATTACGAGCGCCGCGCATTGGCCGACGCGCGCCGCAACCAGGCCAAGGGGCAACTGGCCGATGCCCTGGCGCTGCTCGATCTGGCGGCGCGCAGGGTCCCGAACAGCGCCAAGCTCCAGGAGGCGCGCACCGCACTCCAGACCCAACAGACGGCGCGTGCGCGCGAAATCGACGAACGCATCCTGATCGCCGACACCGAAGGTCTGCTGCGTCAGGTGCCCTTGCTGGCTGAACGTATCCAGATCAAAAGCGATGGCGCGGACGGGGCGGATGTACGGCGAAGAATGAAACAAACGAACGCCCTGCTGAAATCATCCCGCAGCAAACTGATGGAGTGCGGCACTCGTGCCCTCGATGGCGGCAGGCTCGATCGGGCGGAGAAATGTCTCACCCTGGCCCGCCGGATCGAGGACACGCCGGACGTTGCCCAAGCCATCGCCCGCCTCAATGATCAGAAGGCCGCCCGCACCAAGCAGGCCCGCGCCAAGAAACAGCGTACCGAAGAAGCGCAGCGGCGCAAGGAGTCCGAGCAACTGGTCGAACAGTTGCACGAAGCCCTCGCCGCTGCAGAGCTGACACGCGCCCAACAGATCCTGTCCCAACTGGACAGCCTGGGCGTGAAAAGCGATGAGCTGGTTGGACTGCGGCAGGCGTTGAACAGCGCCATCGCCGCCAAGGTCGAGGAACTGCTGGAACAGGGCAACGCCCTGTACCGGGACGAGAAGGTGCAGGAAGCAAAGACCACCTGGGAAGCGGCGCTTACGCTGGACCCGCTCAACGAGCGGATCCAGGCGAGCATCGAACGGGCCAACACCGTGCTCAAGGCGCTACAGGAGCTTCAGCAGAAATCGGCGCTGCCGTAACGCGGGCAGCGCGCAGCGCCGCTGGACACAGCCCTACTTCACCACCACCTCGATGCGCTCGACCTTCTGGAAGCCGCGCGGCAGCTTGGAGCCACGCTGGCCGCGCGCGCCGGCATACTCGTCCACCTCCGCCGGCCGCATGGTCTTGTGGCGCTGCCCGGAATAGATGGTCAGCGGCTCCCCGTCCTGGATGCAGGCAATGGCCACCACATAGTCCTCCCGGGTGGCGAACTTGGCGGATGGGATGCCGATGATCTTGTTGCCCTTGCCTTTCGGCAATTGGGGCAGCTCCGCCAGCGGGATCACCAGCATGTGGCCCGATGCGGTCACCGCCACCACCCAGTCGTCCTCAAGGCTTCGCACCGGCACCGGCGGCAGCACCTTCGCCCCCTTCGGCACGGACAGCACCGCCTTGCCCGCCTTGTTGCGCGCGTAGAGATCGTCGAGCTTGGCGACGAAACCGTAGCCCGCATCCGTCGCCAACAGGAACAGATCGTCCGGATTGCCCATCATGACACCCGCGAACTCGGCACCGGCCGGCGGGCTGACGCGCCCCGTCAGCGGCTCGCCCTGCCCCCGCGCCGAGGGCAGGCTGTGGGCCGGCAGCGAATAGGTGCGGCCGGTGGAATCGATGAACACCGCCTGCTGGTTGCTGCGCCCCGGCGCGGCCTGCAGGAACCCGTCGCCCGCCTTGTAGGAGAGACCGCGCGGATCGATCTCGTGGCCCTTGGCGGCGCGCACCCACCCCTTCTCCGAGAGCACCACGGTGATGGGCTCGCTGGGGACGAGGGTCGTCTCGTCAATCGCCTGCGCGGGCCGGCGCTCCACGATGGGCGAGCGCCGTTCGTCGCCGTACTTCTCCGCATCCGCGGCCAGCTCCTTGTGGATGAGGCTCTTCAGGCGCTGCTTCGAGGCCAGGGTCTTCTCCAGGTTGTCGCGCTCCTTGGCCAGTTCCTTCTGCTCGCCGCGGATTTTCATCTCCTCCAGCCGCGCCAGTTGGCGCAGCTTGGTATCGAGGATGTAATCGGCCTGCTCGTCCGAGAGCTGGAAGCGGGCCATGAGCACGGCCTTCGGCTCGTCCTCGGTGCGGATGATGCGGATCACTTCGTCTAGATTCAGATAGGCGATCAACAGGCCGTCGAGCAGATGCAGGCGGCGGTTGACCTTGTCGAGCCGCCATTGCAGGCGGCGGCGCACCGTCTCGGTGCGGAACGTGAGCCACTCCTCCAGCAGCTCGCGCAGGTTCTTCACCTTCGGTCGGCCGTCCAGCCCGATCATGTTCAGGTTGACGCGGTAGGTGCGCTCCAGGTCGGTGGTGGCGAACAGGTGCGCCATGAGCGCGTCCACGTCGATGCGGTTGGAGCGCGGCACGATCACCAGGCGCGTCGGGTTCTCGTGATCCGATTCGTCGCGCAGATCCTCCACCATGGGCAGCTTCTTGTTGTTCATCTGCTGGGCGATCTGCTCCAGCACCCGCGCCCCCGAGACCTGGTGCGGCAGCGCCGTGATGACGATGTCGCCGTTGTCCCGCTCGTACCTGGCGCGCATGCGGATGCTGCCTGAACCGGTCTGGTACATGCGCACGATCTCCGCACGCGGGGTGATGATCTCCGCCTCGGTGGGATAGTCCGGCCCCTGGATGTGTTCGCACAACTGCTCCACCGTCGCCTTGGGATCGTCCAGCAGACGCAGACAGGCGCTCGCCACCTCGCGCACATTGTGCGGCGGGATATCGGTGGCCATGCCCACCGCGATGCCCGTGGCGCCGTTGAGCAGCACATGGGGCAGGCGCGCTGGCAATATCGCCGGCTCTTCCAGCGTGCCGTCGAAATTCGGCACCCAGTCCACCGTGCCCTGCACCAGCTCCGCCAGCAGCACCTCGGCGAAGGATGCGAGGCGCGCCTCCGTGTAGCGCATGGCGGCGAAGGACTTTGGATCGTCCGGCGAGCCCCAGTTGCCCTGCCCTTCGATCAGGGGATAGCGATACGAGAACGGCTGGGCCATGAGCACCATGGCCTCGTAGCAGGCGGAATCGCCATGCGGATGGAACTTGCCGAGCACGTCACCCACGGTGCGCGCCGACTTCTTGAACTTCGCCGCCGCGTTGAGGCCCAGCTCGGACATGGCGTACACGATGCGCCGCTGCACCGGCTTCAGGCCATCCCCGATATGGGGCAGCGCCCGGTCCAGCACCACGTACATGGAGTAGTCGAGATAGGCCTTTTCGGCAAACTGGCGCAGCGGCACGCGCTCGACGCCTTCGTAACTGAGTTCGATCTGATCGCTCATCGGATAATTCCAACTTGAATCACGGGCCGACCGTAAGGTACTCGAAATACGGGAGAGACCCGCTCAACGCAAAGACGCAACGCTTCTGAACATGAGGTCCGACCCGCCGATCGGCCCCGATCTGTCTTCGCGCCTTCGAGCCTTTGCGTTGAGCAGTTCGCTTCGCCGCTCACTCACAGCTGCACGTCGGCCAGATTGCCCTTCTGTTCCAGCCACGCGCGGCGGTCGGAGGCGCGCTTCTTGCCGAGCAGCATGTCCATCAGGTTGTCGGTGTCCGCATCCGCGTCGATGGTGAGCTGCATCAGGCGCCGCGTCTCCGGCGCGATGGTGGTCTCGCGCAACTGCAGCGGATTCATCTCGCCCAGGCCCTTGAAGCGCGTCACGGCGATCTTGCCCTTGATCTTCTCGGCGGCGATGCGGTCCAGGATGCCCTGTTTTTCCGCGTCGTCCAGGGCGTAGAAGACCTCCTTGCCCACGTCGATGCGGTACAGCGGCGGCATGGCGACATAAACATGGCCCGCCGCTACCAGTGGCCGGAAGTGGCGCAGGAACAGCGCGCAGAGCAGTGTGGCGATGTGCGCACCGTCGGAGTCGGCATCGGCGAGGATGCAGATCTTGCCGTAGCGCAGACCTTCCAGGTTGTTGGAACCGGGCTCCACGCCGATGGCCACGGCGATGTCGTGCACTTCCTGGGAGCCCAGCACCTCGCCGGGGTCCACCTCCCAGGTGTTAAGGATCTTGCCGCGCAGCGGCATCACCGCCTGGAACTGCCGGTCACGCGCCTGTTTCGCGGAACCGCCTGCGGAGTCGCCTTCCACCAGAAAGAGTTCGGCGCGCGTCGGGTCCTGCAGGGCGCAGTCGGCCAGCTTGCCGGGCAGAGCCGGACCGCTCACCACCTTTTTGCGCAGCACCTTCTTGCCCGCACGCAGCCGCATCTGCGCGGCGTTGATGGCAAGTTGCGCGATCTGTTCGCCGAACTCGGTGTGCTGATTGAGCCAAAGGCTGAAGGCGTCCTTGACGACACCGGAGACGAACGCGGCGCATTCGCGCGAGGCCAGGCGTTCCTTGGTCTGGCCCATGAACTGCGGGTCTTCCATCTTCACCGAGAGGATGTAGCTGCAGCGCTCCCAGACGTCCTCCGGCGTGATGCGCACGCCGCGCGGCAGCAGGTTGCGGAACTCGCAGAATTCACGCACCGCCTCGGTGAGACCGGTGCGCAGGCCATTGACGTGGGTGCCGCCCTGCGGCGTGGGGATCAGATTGACGTAGCTTTCGGCGATCAACTCGCCGCCTTCCGGCAGCCACGCCACCGCCCAATCGGCCGCTTCCCGATGGCCTTCCATGCTGCCGACGAAGGGCTCGCTCGGCAGCAGTAGCGCATCTTGCAGGGCATCGACCAGGTAGTCCTTGAGCCCTTGCTCGTAGCGCCATTCTTCCTTCTCGCCCGTGTTCTCGTCGTGGAACCGGATCAGCAACCCCGGGCACAACACCGCCTTGGCACGCAGGACGTGCTTGAGTCTGGGCACGGAAAATCTGGGCGAATCGAAGTATTTCGCGTCGGGCCAGAAGCGCAGGCTCGTGCCGGAATGGCTCTTGGGCACCTGGCCGACCACCTTGAGATCCGAGGTCTTGTCCCCTCCGGCGAAGGCCATCCGGTACTCCTGCCCGCCGCGGCGCACCCGCACCTCCAGGCGCTCGGACAGGGCGTTCACCACCGACACGCCCACGCCGTGCAGGCCACCGGAGAAACGGTAATTCTTGTGGGAGAACTTGCCGCCCGCATGCAACCGCGTGAGGATCACCTCCACGCCGGAAATACGCTCGCCGGGATGCACGTCCACCGGCATGCCGCGGCCATCGTCAGTCACTTCCAGGGAACCGTCCTTGTACAGTGTCACTTCGATCCGTTTGGCGTAGCCCGCTATCGCTTCGTCGACGCTGTTGTCGATCACCTCCTGCGCCAGGTGATTCGGGCGTGAGGTATCGGTATACATGCCCGGGCGCTTGCGCACCGGATCGAGGCCGCTCAGGACCTCAATGGAGGACGCGTCATAAACGCTGCTCATCTTGCAAATGAACCTGAAGGAGTATCAGTTATTGAGGAAATTGAAGTTCTGATCGGGGTGTTTCACGCGCTGAATCACCTGCTTGGGCGGTAGCGGGAAACGCTGGGGATCGCACACATAATACTCGTAGAAATAACGCCGGTACACCGTAGCCCCACGCCCGGAGATGGGCTCCCACCGCGACTCGGGCACCGCCCGCAGGGCACCACCGGCAGTGCCGTAAGCATAGGTCTTGTACTCACGCGTATCGCACCGGATACCTTCATAAAACACGTTGCGCGCGCCGGTGCGGGAGACGATCACCACCGTATACCGCACCACCCGATCCTCTCCCATGGAAAGGGACTTGGTATCCAGATAGTAGGCACGGCCAGCACCGGCATCGTCCACCGTCACTTCCAGCAGGTCCTTCTCATTGGGATAGGGCGGAAGCTCCGTCGCTCCTTCTTTCCACGGCTCAGGCTCGACGAAGCTTTCGTTGTCCGGCCGGGCGCCATCGAGTCCGCCAAGGTCGACTGCAGCGGCCGGAGCGGCAGCCGCGCAGATGCCGGCCGCCAGCAGAACCGCCCACAAGTCCACGCCCGATCTGTTGTTATGCTTATATTTCACTGCGATATCCAGGGTATTGGCCATCGAGGGCGCACAGAACAATGCGCGATAGTGTACTCCGCCCATGGGATCGAGGCGACCCCGCCGACGGGGACACGATGGCCGTGGCATTTCGGTGGAAAGCGGATGTCAATGAAACGTCAGCGGAAACCGGTCAGGGCATGGGCCCTTCCAGCGTGACGATGGAGCGCGGTCGCTTGATGCGCAACGCCAATACCTCGAACACACGCATAAGATAATTCATCTTCTCCGGCCCAAGCACCGCCGTCACCATGTCCTGGGCCAGGGCGAGATCCAGATTCTGCGCCCCCACCGAGACCACGGCCGCCCGGTTGGCCGGAATGACAGGGGAACGGAAAACCCCTGCCGTGACCAGCTCTTCCACGTTCCTGATCTCCAGCACGCCAGTGCGCTCGTGCACGCGGTGCATGCGGGCATGGAGCAGGGGCGATACAGCCAGGGCATAGGGCCCAAAATAACCTTCGCTCGCCAGGCGTTCCAGCGCCTGGGTGACGTCGTTGAAGGCATTGCCCACCTGGGACCAGTCGCCGAGGGGCATGACGATGCGGTCCGCCACCGTGAAGATGCCGTCCAGCCCCAGTTCCGGATTGCCGTTGAAGATCAGGTCGTCCTCCTTGCGTGCGGTAGACGCCGCGGCACTCGCCGCCGGCGCGAAATCCAGCGGGATGCCGATGGTCCCGGCCGCGACGTTGCGCCACAGCAGCAGAAAGTCCTTATGGATGATCGGCAGTGCGATATGGCGCGTGCGTGCTGCCTTGACCAGGCCGCACTCCACCTCCCCGGAAAGGTCGGCCTCCCCGATATACACGCCCTCGAATTCGTGCAGCGGCACCGTATGCACACCGGCCCCCAAGGGGCCGTAGATCGGGATGAAGCGGCGGCCCACCAGCGACCGCCGCGCAGTTTCGACGACAAGCCGATCGAGCTGCGTCCACTGGTCGCTGCTCAACGGGATGGTGTCGCGAGCCAGGAAGCGAGCGCTCATGAACCGCCTCCCTGCATGTCCGTGAAAGGGGATTCGCTCACTTGATGAGGCTTCCCACGGTAAGCTCCGCGGGAAACATGACGGACTCCGCCGCCGCGACCGGACCACCGTCTCGCGACGTCTCGGTCACCTCGATCTCGGTCAGCTCTTTTGAAGTGAAAAGGTACGCGCGCAGCATGCGGTCGAACACGGGATTTCTGCGCCGGACCCATTCCAGCAACATGGCCGCGTGCTCGACCTCTTCGTCACGGTTGTGGGCGAGGATGCGTTTCAACGCTTCGTCGGAGGCCGCATCGATCCGCTGGTTGTACCAATCGAATGCCTCCAGCTCCTCCATCAGGGACACGATGCCGCGGTGCAGATCCACGGTCTCCGCCCGCATCATTTCCATGGGTTCGTGGGTGCCTGCGCTCTGCCCAGCCATACGCTCGCCCTCCGCCGTCTTGGAAGAAAGCCGCTGCGCTGATGACTTGTCAAAAATTAACTATAGCAGGCGTTTTTACACCACCCGGGACAGGGTAGATGGGGTAAGACGGTCAATCCAGATCTGCCCTGAGCGATTGCTGCACGTTATCCGGCAGTAGATCGACGTGGTGATGGTACAACTCGTGATCGACGCCGACACTGATGGCGGCGCCAGCCTTTGCCGCGGCTATCATCTCGGGCGTGAGTTCGAAGCGCAGGAAATGAACCGACGAGGTCTTCTCTTCGTCGTCGCGTTCCAGGTCCTCGTCCGCGATGGGATAAACCGGCTCGAAGCCGTTCACTTTGACCCAGACGCGGTCCTCGATGCCGATCAGGCGCCGGAGAGCCGCTCTGCGCTCCTCCACGTCCGGAAACTCCACCATGAAAGTGGCCTTCCAATTGGTGCCGTCTGGAATCAGAGGATTGTAGGCGTCGAGCTCATCCTGGATGGCCTGCGCTTCGAAAATGCGCTCAATCCGCAGCATCTCCTGGATCTGATACTGCATCGTGAGCCTGTCCTCGAACATCAAAGTGGCATTCGGGCCAAGCGGCACGTGCCGGTCCTTCTTGTGCGCCATCACCTTGCGGCGGAACTCCGGCCGCACTTCGGAATATTGTTCGAGACTGTACAGATCCGCACGGGTCAGCTTATGCATGTGAAACCTCCTCGACTCAGCGGAAACGTCATTTTTGATGGCGCCAGGCCAATGGCCTGCAAAAGTGGCAGATACGCGACGAACTGACAAATACGTGGGGCCGGCCTGCGCCGGCCCCCGACAAGCGTGGACAGTCTTACTTCTGCAGCTCGTCCAGCGCCTTCTGGAAGCGGTTGGCGTGGGAGCGCTCCGCCTTGGCCAGGGTCTCGAACCAGTCGGCGATCTCGTCGAAGCCTTCCTCGCGGGCCGTCTTGGCCATGCCCGGGTACATGTCGGTGTACTCGTAGGTTTCGCCGGCGATGGCCGTCTTCAGGTTCTGCTCGGTGGCGCCGAAGGGCAGCCCGGTGGCCGGATCGCCGCACTGCTCCAGGTACTCCAGGTGCCCGTGGGCATGGCCCGTCTCGCCCTCGGCCGTGGAGCGAAACACCGCCGCCACGTCGTTGTAGCCCTCCACGTCCGCCTTGGCGGCAAAGTACAGGTACCGGCGGTTCGCCTGCGACTCGCCCGCAAAGGCCTCCTTCAGATTCTGCTCGGTCTTGCTGCCTTTCAGTTCCATACTGTCCTCCATACGCTATCAATTAAGGAAATGTGATTTATCGGTCGCCATGCGAGTTAGACTTAGTCTAACAATCCCTGGAAAACTGTAATCAATCCTCACAGAGGTGTCAACGGAGTCGGTCAAGACACCGGCGCGAAACCGCTCATTGACCGCCTGACAGCACTCGGGTAACGTACGAAAGCTTTTAGCAGAGCATGTCACCGTGGCCAAAAAGAGTAGCACCAATCTGAATTTCGAGCAGGCCTTGAAGGAACTGGAAGACCTGGTGGAACGCATGGAACGGGGCGATCTCAGCCTGGAGGAATCGCTCAAGTGCTTTGAACGGGGCGTCGAGCTGACCCGCATCTGTCAGCAAGCCCTCAAGGAAGCCGAGCAGAAGGTTCAGCTCCTCCTGGAAAAGGGGGACGAACAGAGCATCGTGGATTTCGAGCGTGAAGACTGAGACGCCTGCACTCCAGGCGGTGATGAAGACCTATCAAGAGCGTGTCGAGCGCGCCTTGGAATACTGGCTCCCTGCTGCCGCCACCCATCCCCATCAACTCCATGAAGCCATGCGCTACTCCGTACTGGACGGCGGCAAACGCATCCGGCCGCTCCTCGTCTACGCGACGGGCGAGGCGCTGGGCGTGGCCCCGGAAGCGCTCGATGGGCCGGCCTGCGCGGTCGAACTGATCCATGCCTACTCCCTGGTGCACGACGATCTGCCGGCCATGGACAACGACGACCTGCGCCGTGGCAAGCCGACCTGCCACCGCGCCTATGGCGAAGCCATGGCCCTGCTGGCAGGCGACTCCCTGCAGACCCTGGCCTTTTACGTCCTCGCCCACGACCCGGCCATACGCGTCGCCGCTGAGGTCCGCCTCAAGATGATCGAAACCCTGGCGCTCGCCTCCGGCTCCCGGGGCATGGCGGGGGGGCAGGCGATCGATCTGGCGTCGGTAGGGTTGCGCCTGGATATCGCGCAACTGGAAGACATGCACATTCACAAGACGGGCGCCCTGATCCGCGCCTGCGTCCGGCTCGGCGCCCTCAGCAGACCGGACACCGACCCAGACACATTCGACCGGCTCGACCACTACGCCAAATGTATCGGTCTCGCCTTCCAGATCCGGGACGATATCCTGGATGTGGAAGGCGACACCGAGACCATGGGCAAGCAGCGGGGCGCGGACAAGCTTCACAACAAGCCCACCTACCCCTCCCTGCTGGGTCTGGACGGGGCCAAACAGCGAGCGTACGAACTGCACCAGGAGGCTATCGCAAGCCTCGCGCCGCTCGATGGCCGGGCAGATACCCTGCGCTGGATTTCCGAGTACATCGTGGAACGTCGTCATTAAGAATTAAGACGGATTCGCACTCGGAGCCGCTCCTGCACAGAGATATGTACCCAGCCGACGGCCCCACCTCGTCTCGGGCAGGCACCGGGGCGCCCGTCGCCGTACCGGTCGAGCGCAGCCGCTCCTGGTTCCTTGCAACCCACGGGATCGGTCCGCATAATTAACCGTTTCCCGTTATCTGCCGTGACATGATCAGCCAAAATCCCTATCTCATTCTGGATTCGCTGGATACGCCGGAGGACCTCCGCGCGCTCCCCGAATCGCAACTCCCCGTGCTGGCGGCGGAGCTGCGGGATTTCCTGATCAAAACCGTCAGCAGCACCGGCGGCCATCTCGCCGCCGGACTGGGAGTGGTGGAACTCACCATCGCGCTGCATTACGTTTTCAATACGCCCGAAGACCGGCTGGTCTGGGACGTGGGCCATCAGACCTATCCCCACAAGATCCTGACCGGGCGGCGCAAGCTCATGCGCACGTTGCGCAAAAAAAACGGCCTGGCCGGCTTTCCGCGGCGCGACGAAAGCCCCTACGACACCTTCGGCGCCGGCCATTCCAGCACCTCCATCAGCGCCGCCTTGGGCATGGCCATCGCGGCAGAACGTTCCGGCAGCGACCACAGGGTCGTGGCGGTCATCGGCGACGGCGCACTGACCGCCGGCATGGCCTTCGAAGCCCTCAACCACGCGGGTGATCTGGGAAGCAACCTCCTGGTCATCCTGAATGACAACGACATGTCCATCTCCCCCAACGTGGGGGGCCTGTCCAACTACCTCGCCCGGGTGCTGTCCGGCAAGTTCTACGCCACGGTCCGCGAAAGCAGTAAGAGGGTGCTGAAAGGCACGCCCGTACTGGAACTGGCGCGCCGGGCCGAAGAACACATGAAAGGCATGGTCATTCCCGGCACCCTGTTCGAGGAACTCGGCTTCAACTACATCGGCCCCATCGATGGCCATGACCTGACCACGCTGGTGCGGACCCTGAGCAACCTGCGCGAACGTAAGGGTCCGCAGTTCCTGCACGTGGTCACCCGGAAAGGCAAGGGCTATGCACCGGCCGAGGCCGACCCGTGCGTATACCATGGCGTCCCCGCCTTCGATCCGGACACCGGCGAGATGCTCAGCCGCCCCCAGGGCGGGCCGACCTACACCGAGGTGTTTGGGGATTGGCTATGCGACATGGCCGCACTGGATGCCCGGCTGATCGGCATCACCCCGGCGATGCGGGAAGGCTCCGGACTGGTCAAGTTCTCCGAGCGATTCCCCGACCGCTATTTCGACGTCGGCATCGCCGAGCAGCACAGCGTGACGCTCGCGGCCGGCCTGGCCTGCGAGGGTCTGAAGCCGGTGGTGGCCATCTACTCCACCTTCCTGCAACGGGCCTACGATCAGCTTATCCACGACGTGGCGCTGCAAAACCTGCCGGTGCTGTTCGCCATCGACCGCGGCGGGCTGGTCGGCCCCGACGGCCCCACCCACGCCGGCAGTTTCGATCTGACCTACCTGCGCTGCATCCCCAACCTGGTGGTCATGGCGCCGGCGGATGAGAACGAATGCCGTCAGATGCTCTACACTGGCTTCATGCTCGACGAACCGGCGGCCGTCCGCTACCCGCGCGGGGCGGGTCCCGGAGTGGCGGTACAGCAGGTCATGCAGGCCATCCCCGTGGGCAAGGCCGAGCTGCGCCGGGAAGGGCGCGACATCGCCATCCTCGCCTTCGGCAGCATGCTCGCTCCCGCCCTGCAGGCCGGCGAGGATCTGGATGCCACCGTGGTGAACATGCGCTTCGTCAAGCCATTGGACGGCGAGATGGTGCGGCAACTGGCGGCGCAACATAAGCTGCTCCTCACCGTCGAGGAGAACGTGATCGCGGGCGGCGCCGGCAGCGCCGTCAACGAGCATCTGGCAGCCCACGGCATTCATGTGCCGATCATCAACCTGGGACTGCCCGACCGCTTCATCGAGCAAGGAACCCGCGAAGAACTGCTGGCCGATTGCGGTCTTACCCGGGAAGGAATCGTGCGCGCCGCCAAGACCCGCAAGGCGAGCGATTGCCAAAGCCGCACCGGTCGGTTAGTATCCTAGCTTGTTGGTCAACTTTGCCATGTCCGCCCGCTACACAGTAAAGATCCTCGTCGATTTTGCTTCCGCCCATACTCTTCGGGATTATCCGGGAGAGTGTCGGCGCATGCATGGGCACAATTGGAAAGTGGAAGTGGAAGCAGTGGCCACCGAACTGGACAAGATCGGGATGGCGATCGACTTCAAGGTGGTCAAGCAGGCGGCTCGCGAACTGGCCGCCAGACTCGACCACCGCTATCTGAATGAAATAACGCCGTTCGATACCGTCAATCCCACCGCCGAAAACATTGCGGCCTGGTTCTACCGGGAACTCGGTCGGATGCTGAACAGCCCGCGGGTGCGCATCAGCGCCGTGACGCTGTGGGAGACCGAACGTGCCTGCGTACGTTACACAGAGGAAGAAACAATATGACACAAGCCAGCGCAGAGACATCCAAATCTGCCTGCATCGCGGATGTACAGAACAGCGTCGACACGCGCCGCATTCCTATCAACAAAGTGGGAATCAAGGATATTCGTCATCCCGTACGCATCAAGGAGCGCGCCGGCGGCGAGCAGCACACCATCGCGACGTTCAACATGTACGTGAATCTGCCGCACAACTTCAAGGGCACACACATGTCGCGTTTCGTCGAGATCCTCAATCGCCACGAGCGTGAGATCTCGGTGGAGTCGTTCAAGGACATGCTGGCGGAGGTGACCCAGCAACTCGAGGCCGAGGCCGGTCACATCGAGATGACCTTTCCCTATTTCGTCAATAAGAAGGCGCCGGTGTCCGGCGTCGAGAGCCTTTTGGACTACAACGTGACCTTCATCGGCGAGATGATGGGAGGCACGATCAAGACCCGCGTCAAGGTGGTGGTGCCCGTCACCAGCCTCTGCCCATGCTCGAAGAAGATCTCCGACCGCGGCGCTCACAATCAGCGCTCGCATGTCACCATCGACGTGCAGACCAACGGATTCATCTGGATCGAAGAACTGATCGATCTGGTGGAAGAGGAAGCCTCCTGCGAGCTGTACGGATTGCTGAAGCGCCCGGACGAAAAGTACGTCACCGAGCGGGCCTATGACAATCCGAAGTTCGTGGAGGATATGGTGCGCGATGTGGCCGTACGCCTGAATGGCGACACTCGCATCACCGCCTACGTGGTGGAATCGGAAAACTTCGAATCCATCCACAACCACTCCGCTTACGCCATGATCGAGCGCAACAAAGAGCTTCCGCAATAAGCTGAAAACGCGCACCCGACGGGCTTCCAAGTCAATTCCGACGTCGCCATTCCCGCGTCAACAGGCATCCAGTACCGCTTTGAATGGCCGGTACTGGATGCCACCCTGCGCTGCGCCATGGCCGCGATGACGAAACAGTCAGAGCTTCCCTAACGCTATTCAACCTGAGCGAGCCTGCGGGACAAGCACCCACCGCCCTGACATGACGACAGGCGATGCGGAAGCGTCGGCGATTGGCACACGATGATCGTGCCTGCAAAGTCAGGGCGGCTTGCATCTCCTTACAAAGGTTTTGCCGAAAACATGCGCAAGGATTGATGCCCATCAATGTACCCGCTCAGGGCTCTCCCTAAGCTGACACTGTCTGCCAAACAGATGTTGCACGGGCGTTCGTTTGAGGATAAATTCCTCAACGACTACAGGGTAAGTCGTCATGCACAGCATTCGCTCGGAACTCTACGCATTGGCCGCCGGATTGTTCAAGGCGCCTCGGAAAGGACGGGATCAGGCCATCTACAGCCTGGCAACCGATATCCTGCAAAGCGATATTGCCGAGGCCCCATGGCGCGCCCCCTTGAAGGCGATCGCGCGGGATCTTTCCGAAAAATGGCATCCTCAGCATTTGCTCGCGGCTGAATATGCCCGGCTGTTCACGTTCCCCACGCCGCAAAGCACCGTTTCGCCCTTTGCCAGCGACTGGCTGCAGGATCGCGGCAAGAGCGCGATGGAAGTCGAAAGCCTGATGGGATGCCAAGGGTTTGCGGCGGGTACCGACTCACCGCAGGCACCCGATCATATCGTTGCTGAACTGGAGTTCATGGCCCATCTGATTCAAACCAGTCCGCGCGGTGCGCAGCGTATATTTCTGAGTCACCTGGCAACGTGGACATCCTGTTTCGCCTTGGCCATTCGCCAGGCGAAGTCCCTGCCGCGCTTCGAGCTTGCGGCTGACTTTCTGGAAAAACTGGTCAACTGGGATTTGAGGCGGCTTGCCTCCAATCCGCCACAGCGTACCCAGACGGCCGTCCAGACTGATCGGGTCCTGACCTGAAAACCGTTCCGGCGCTTGCGGCCAGTATTTCCGACACAGCACAAGCATTGATTCCCGATTTTCCGCCCAGGGAGATCATGCCCAGCAGGACAACGGGCGGATGCGGTCCATCCAACACAGCGGCCTCCACGTTGCGCGGTTGAATATCACCTGCTTTCACCGAGTCCAAAGCGACTTGCTCACGCATTCCACACCCGAACGCGGTACTCACCATCCCCACGACACCGACACGCAGATGGTCGATACCGCGGCACCGCGCAGCCGCCGCGTTCATCGCAACCACGCTGGCGCCGGCATCCACAAGAAATTTCACCGGAAGGCCGTTTCTGAACAGCCCGCATGAAGGCGCTCACCTACACTAACTTCAAATAGAGTGCATGCGTTCATGAAGCCCATCTATATTTTCCGCCACATCAGCTACGAGGGCCCCGGCTACTTTCTGGAGGTGCTGGAACGACGGGGCATCCCTTGCAAACTCATCGCTATCGATCGCAACGATCCAATACCCGAGAGTCCCGACGGCGCCAGCGGCCTGGTCTTCATGGGCGGCGGCATGAGCGTGAACGACCCGTCCCCCTGGATCGAGCAGGAACTGCGCCTCATCCGGCTCGCCGCTGCCCGCAAGCTGCCCGTGCTCGGCCATTGCCTGGGCGGGCAGCTCATCAGCAAGGCCCTGGGCGGCACGGTGGAACCCAATCCCGTAAAGGAGATCGGCTGGTTCCCCGTAGAGCGGAGCGAGAACGCCACAGCGCGGCGCTGGCTCGGCCGCCTCCCGCAACGGTTTGACGTGTTCCACTGGCACGGCGAAACCTTCACCATTCCGCCGGGCGCCGTCCCGATCCTGCAAAGCCGGCATTGCCGGAATCAGGCATTCGTGCTGGGCAACATCCTCGCCCTGCAGTGCCACGTGGAAATGACGGCCGACATGGTGACCGAATGGGCCGCCAGACACGCCGTGGAGATCGCCCGGCCCACCACAAGCGTACAGAGCGCCGAACAGATGACCGTGGACCTGGAGGCCCGGATCGAACGCCTACACGCGGTGGCCGATATCATCTACGATGCGTGGTTGCGCGGTCTGGCGCCATATTGACCGATCGCCCCGTCCCTTCGCGTTCAAAAAAACCGGACTTCGCGCACCAAACCAAGGAGTGCTCCCTATGAAAACGCTCACCCTCAGCGTATCAACGCCTTCGCATCAGGCCATGGTTCCGATCACCCGACAGGTGACCGACGCGCTTGCGCACCTCGGCGTAAAGGACGGTCTGGTGCACCTGTTCGTTCAGCACACCACCTGCGGCCTGCTGATCAACGAAAACGCCGACCCGGACGTGGCCGGCGATCTGATTCGGCGGTTCGAGAAAATGGTCCCCTGGCACGACCCGACGGACCGGCACGGCGAAGGCAATACGGCGGCGCATCTGCGCAGCGTGCTCACCGGCACCTCGATCAGCGTGCCGCTCAGCGGGGGGAACCTGCTGCTTGGCACTTGGCAGGGCATTTTTCTCGCGGAGTTCGATGGGCCGCGCACACGGCAGGTGGTCATGAGCGTACTCGCCGGCTAGCGGCGCAGCCGGCCCCCGGAAGCGCGGCGCGGGCTGCATACGCCGCGATGGCATCACACCTTGCGTGCCGACCCCACCGCCCGTATGCTGATGCCCGACACGCTGGAGGAATTCCGCCGCTACGCTCCCATATCAAAACAAGAAGGAATAATCATGATACGCTCACTCTCTCTGCCCACCCTCCTGATTCTGTCCGCCGTTCCTGCAGCCCATGCCGCGCCCGACATGATGGAGGGCATGTGGGAGATCACTACCAAAATGGAAATCCCCGGCATGCCGCAGGGCATGGCGATGCCGCCCATGACCCACACCCAGTGCATTACCAAATCCGATATGATCCCGCGCGATACCGAACAGAGCCGGGACTGCACGATAAATCACGAAGTCAACGGCAACACCGTCACCTGGACAATAAAGTGCGACGGCGAAGCTGGCGACGTAGTCGGCAACGGCAAGGTCACCTATCACAAGGACCGCTTCGATGGCGAAATGGTGATGACCATGAAGGAAGGCGGTGAGACGATGCAGATCACCAACAAGATGAGCGGCCGACGCGTCGGGGCTTGCAAGCGGTAACGCACGAGATGTGGTGACCATCCTGCGGTCACACCCGTTCATTGGCACAGCGCAGCCCTGCCGCATTCGGCGCAGCAAGGAATACGCGCGAACCGTATCCCGACACTCCCACCATTCAGCACGAGGGGCAACGGCACCCATATCAGGACAAGGCAAACCTTGAGGGCGGCCCATAGCCCCGGAGGAGTAGCGCGGAACGTTTGATGATGAAGCCGATATTCCTGTTCATCGACCTGCTCGAAGATTTCTTCATGCAGCCGCCGCTTTCGACGCAGCGGGAAGACTTGGTCCGTGCCGCTAATGAGCTCGCCCGGATTGCGCGTGCGCATGCGGCACCGGTGATCTGGGTGCGCCAGGAGTTTGAGCCGGACCTCAGCGATGCCTTTCTCGCGATGCGGCAGACGGGCAGGCGCGTCACCATCAAGGGCACGCGCGGCTGCCAACTGCTGGCAGAGCTGGATCGCCAGGCGCATGACCACGAGATCGTGAAAAAACGGTACAGCGCGTTCTTCGGGACCGGATTGGCCGAGCTGCTCGAATCACTCGGCTGTACCCACACCGTCATCTGCGGGGTCAACTCCCATGCCTGCGTGCGGGCAACGGCCATTGACGCCTATCAGCGCGACCTCCACGTACTGCTGGCGCGGGAGGCGATTTCGTCCTATGACGAGGAGTATCACCGCGAGTCGATGCGCTATCTCGCGCGCTCCATCGGGACCGTGCTGAGCAACGCCGAACTGGAGACGCTTCTGCGTTGCTCATGAGCCCATCGTCCCGGACGCGGAAAGACGCGCCACGCCCTGCCATTTCGCCACCGGAATTGTTACGATAGCGCCCCCGTCGTTTTTCTCACTGCCCTATCAAGACGAACTCCAATGACCGAGAAAATTCGAATTGGCATCGCCGGCTACGGCAATCTCGGCCGCGGGGTGGAGATGGCGCTTGCGCGCAGTTCCGACATGCAGTTGGTCGGCATCTTCACCCGCCGCGATCCTTCCACCATCGAGCCGATGGGGCCGGATGTGCCGGTCTACGCACTGGACACCATCGAAGGGTTCCGCGACCGGATCGACGTACTCATCCTCTGCGGCGGTTCAAAGAACGATCTGCCCGAGCAGGGTCCGGCTCTGGCGGCCCTGTTCAATACCGTGGACAGCTTCGACACCCACAACAAGATCCCTGAATACTTCGCCGCGGTGGACGAGTCGGCCCGCGCCGGCCGCCACACGGCCATCATCTCCGTGGGCTGGGACCCGGGCCTGTTCTCGCTCAATCGTCTGTTCGGCGAGGCCATACTGCCCGAAGGCGCGACCTACACCTTCTGGGGCAAGGGTCTGAGCCAGGGGCATTCGGACGCGGTGCGGCGGGTGCCGGGCGTCAGGGCGGGCGTGCAGTACACCATCCCTTCCGCCGCGGCCATGGAGCGGGTGCGCAGCGGCGAACGGCCGCAGCTCTCCACCCGCGAAAAACACACCCGCGAGTGCTACGTGGTGCTCGAAGAAGGGGCCGACGCCAAGGCGGTGGAACAGGCCATCGTCACCATGCCCGACTACTTCGCGGACTATGACACCACGGTACACTTCATCTCCGAGGAAGAACTGCGGCGCGACCACTCCGCCATGCCGCACGGCGGCTTCGTCATCCGCAGCGGACAGACCGGCGCCGGCAGCAAGCAGATGATGGAGTTCTCCATCAAGCTCGACAGCAACCCGGAATTTACCGCCAGCGTGCTGGTGGCCTACGCCCGCGCCGCATTCCGCCTGCACCGCAACGGCGAATACGGGGCGCGTACCGTCCTGGACATCGCACCGGGCCTGCTCTCGCCCAAAAGCCCGGCGCAACTGCGCAAAGAGCTGCTCTGACCAGTCGCCCCGAAGCCGCCCTGAGCCGACGGCCTGCACGGCTCGGGGCGGGCGTGGGAACGCCCCCATGAGCGTCGCGAACTGTGCAATGTGACCTGCCGCGTCCTAACGAGGGGACACGCGACGGAAATCCGCTGTAGCCGCGGCAGCCCTTCGGGTCAGGACCGCGTCCGTTTCCGCGCCGCCTTCGCCGCCACGACCGGCACCGCGGAGGGTGGCGGGGAGCGCAGGATGTTCTTGCGGATCCTGCCCACCACGTGCATTTCGCAGGCGCGGCAGTTGAAGGTGAGCTTGAGCTTCTCCGCGCCGCTCACCAGGAACATGGGCTCGGCGCGGATCTGCCCCTGCACGCCCTCGATCCCCTTGGCCTGCTTCGGGCAGAGACTGAAGGCGTAGCGCAGGCAGTGCTTGGTGATCATCAGCGACACCTCACCCGGCTCCCGGTGCGCCTCGTAGGCGGGCTCGATGAGCGTGACGCCGTGCTTTTCGTAGAACGCCCGCGCCTTCTGGTTGTAGACGTTGGCAAGATAGCTCAGGGTAGACTCCGGATACGGCACCGGCGGCTCGACGGGGGGTCTGCGGGCAGGCCGGCGCCACGCGGCGAGCCGCGCCGCCTCCACTCTTTCCACCGCCTCGCGCCGCAGGGCATTGAGCACGGAGGCGGGAATGAACCGTGGGCCGGCCAGCCGCAGCTCCACATTGCGGGCGATGAACATGGTATTGCCCAGCCTGGCGAGACGCTCTCGCACCACGGCGTCCGCCCGCTCCGGCTGCTGCGCGTTTTCCAGGGCGAGGGTCGCGGTGGCGGTGCCCATACACCCGTCCTCGTCGGTGAGGGTGAGAGCGAGACCCGTCGCAGTCTCCTCCAGCCGCATGTCCACCGCCACCCGCCGCTCGGCCGAGCGCTTCAACAGCGCCTGCTCCCAGGCGTGATCGCGATTGCGAAACAGCGGCGTGCCGGACTTGAGCCCGGTCAGGGCGCTGACAGGCTCGTTGGGAAACACCCGCCACACCTCCCCTGCCCGCTCGACGCGATTGACCTTGGTGCCGCAGACCTCCCGCTTGTGCATGTAGCTCAGGCCGTCGCCGTTGTTGAGGGGCTCCGTCGCCTCCACCTCGAACCAGTCGGGCCCAAGCCGGGTAACGGTGCCGATGGGCACGCCGCGGAAACTGGGCGCGTCGAAGGCGCCGATGTCGCCCCGGCGGCCGTTGACAAAGTAATCGGTGGCGCCGCGGTGGAAGGTCTTGT
>JBAYZB010000007.1:0-37549 GCA_041672765.1 Gammaproteobacteria bacterium
AGGGTGGGACGGCTTCCCCTCGGGGTAACCCCATTCTACCTGCCAGGACATCCGCTCCATCACGCCCCCCGGACAGGTTCAAACACAAACATACAAGGGTGGGCAGCGCCCACCGAACAATGCCACGACAAGCGGCGCATGGTGGGCGGTGTCCACCCTACACCGCCCTGATTTCCCTGCCCGCTAACGCGCGGAATCACAGCATTTCGTGATCCACCGTCCCGATCTCCTCGCCTGCCATCTGGCGCCGGACGATCGCCACATCGGCGGCGTCCAGCGCAAAGGGGAATGAGCGGATGTTCGACGGACTGGAGTCGCCGTAGGGACGATTGCAGGCGGATACCGCCTCGTCCGTCTTGCCGGGACATCCTGACGTGCGAAACGGCGTGCCCGAGTCGATCAACTCTTCCAGTCGCCGCGCCTCCAAGCCGAAGTCCGTCACCTGCCCCGCCTCATTGAAGCGCATGTCGTCCAGGCGACCGCCCGCGTAGTCGATGATGAAACGTGCAAGCTGCACGCGGCGCCACTGATCCTGCGGCACGGGATTCCACTCCTCCATCATCGACCCCTGCTCCGGGAAAAACGCGAACATGTGGCTGTGGCCGCCCATGTCACGGATCTTCTGCACCACCGTCAGGATCTCCCGCTCCGTCTCCCCCATGCCGCAGATGAGATGCACGCCAAACCGCTCCGGCCCGAAGATCTCCGCCGCCCACTCGATGGCCCGCCAGTACTTCTCCCAGGTGTGCGGGCTGTCCACGGTCTTGCCGCGCGTGCCCTCGAAGATCTCCGGCGTAGCGGCGTCCAGCGCGACGGTGAAGATCTCGGCGCCTTCGTTGCGCAGCGTCACGAGATCGTCGTATTGCATGGTGGTGGGATTGGACAGGATCGAGACCGGGATATGCGGCAATTCCTTCACCCACTTCCTGAGCAGCGCCACCGTGGCGCGATCCGACTCGGGATGGGTGATCATGGAGATGCACATGCGCTCGAACTGCGCCTTGTCCTCACCCGCCTTCACCCGCTCGATCACCTCGTCATAGCGGGCCGTGGGCCAGTCCACGCGGATGAAGTTGCGATCCGCGTAATCGCGCGCCTCCTCACGATGCCGCGCCAGCCCACAGTACGCACAGTTGGCGCGGCAGCCCTCGGGATAGGTCACCAGCAGGTTCAGGCAATGGGTGCACGCGGTGCGGTGCATGGTGCCGGGAATCAGACCGAGCGTGATGGCGGCGGCCGTGGACATCTGCACATACTCCGGCGAGCGCATGTCCGGCGTCTTGACGCGGTAGTTCGGCCGGTAGAAATGCACTGGCGCGATGGCCGATTCAGCGGGGGCGTTCATGTCATCAGTCCTCCAGGTGGATCATTTCACACGAGGCGCACGGAAATACTTTCAATTCACAACCTGAACGATCCCTTCCGGCCCACGGCCGCCTTTGGCCATGCACCCTCCGTGTGAAACATTTCTATACCGCGAAATACTCCTCGAAAGCGATCCAGCCGCGGCGCATGGTCGCGTCGTCCTGAGCGGCCGGTGTACGCCAACACCGATTCAGGAAGGCGCGCCGTTGGAGAGCGCGGTTGATGGTCCCTTCGAATTGATCGCGCACATCCTCCTCGAACGCCTGAAGCGCCATCGCACTGTCGCCTGCGATGAATTCCGCCGCCGCCTCTCCCGCCCGCTCGCCCGATATCACCGCCGCCGCAATGCCGGCGCCGGTGATGGGATGGGTCAGGCCGGCCGCATCGCCCACGAACAGCATGCGCCCGTCCACGAGACGATCGCGCATGCCGCTCACCGGGATCGGGCCACCGGTGCGCGCAAGAATCTCCTCTGCCACAATCCCTTCCCGCACCAGTTGCTGATGCAACCGTTCCAGCGGTCCCTTGAGATCATCCGCGAAGCGCCGGTCGGCGCCCACCCCCAGGTTGGCCACGTTACCCTTGGGAAACAGCCAGCCGTAGCCGCCGGGAAACTCGTCCGACAGCCAGATGTCGGTTTCACGCCGCGGGGCGCGCAGCGGCACGGTGTATTGCCGCGTGTGCACCATGTCCAGGGCCGGCAATCCCATGCGCGCCGCGACCGTGGAGGCTGGACCGTCCGCGGCCACCAAAAGCTCGTACCGGACCGCCACGGCGCCGTCGGGCGTGCTCACCAGCGCCGTGCGGTGTTCCACGTTGAGATCAATCAGCCGGCTTCGCGTCAGCAGTGTTGCACCGGCCTCCTCCGCGCGACGCGCGATCGCCTGGTCGAAGCGCGCCCGGTCGATCATCAGCCCGGGATAATCCGTAACCGTTACAGTCCCTGAAGGCAGGGTACTGCGCATGGCGGCAATGGCCTGCACACGCACGCCGTCCGCCTGCGCATAGCGACCCATGGGCAGCGGGATAAACTCCGCGCACTGGACCGGTTCGCCGATACGACGGTTCTTCTCGACGCCGAGCACGTTCAGACCCGACAATGCCGCACGCGCCGCTGCGCTGCCGCCGGCCGGCCCGAGCCCCGCTACCAACATGTCCACTTGGCGCAGTGTACTCACGGCGGCTACTCAGCAGGCACCGCACGATTGGCACACCCGCACAACGTGGTCACGAAATCCTGGGCACGGATGTTTCTGCATTTCTCGCTTCAACCGAACCTTGCATCAAGGCATTTTCCACTACCGCGATGAAATCCTCGCGCCCGAGCAGCAGCATTTCCGCCGGGTAGTGATCAAAAAAGCGCTGGACGTTCGCCCTGAGGTCCGCCGCCGCCGTGTCGCGCAGCGCCGCTTCCAGGTCCGGCACCAGGCGCCGCGGGTTCACGAAGAAGTCGCCGGTGATCCAGACCTGCTTGATGCGCTGGCGCATACCGTCGAACACGACGTGCGCGCGCAACAGCCCGCCGGCGCAGCGGTGCACGCCCTCCAGCACGGGGGATTCGTCGGCCGGGCGGTTATGCTGATAAACCCATTCCTCGGAATCGATCTCGCGCAGCGCCTCCTGGTACTTCGCCTGTTCTGCCGCGCTCAATCCGGTCGCCGGTTCGAAATCCACGCCGAATGCATCCGCGAAGGCAGCCGTGATGTGGCGCCGCACCTCTGCCAGCGCCGGCGCCTCTCCCAGCAAATCCTTGAGGTTGACCACGCGCTCCCGCGCCGATTGGATCGCCTTGTCGGAGAGCTTCTCGGCGGGGATGCGCAGCACGCGCAGCATGCGCTCCACGTCGAACTCCACCAGCAGCGTCCCTTGATAGAGGATCGAGTCGCCGTCGAAGGCGCCGCCCGTGCCGGAAATCTTGCGGCCGTTCACCTCGATGTCGTTGCGCGGCCGAAACCGCGCGTCCACGCCCAGACGCCGCATGCCCTCCGCCGCCGCCTCGCAGATGCGGCGCGCGATGGCCTGCATGTCCGCCGTGCCCAGGGTGCGTTTGTCGAGATAAAGCTCCCAACCGATCTGGGTTTCGTCGAAGTAGATGGCGCCGCCGCCGGTAATGCGCCGCTGGATCGTGATGCCGTGATCACGGCAGTAATCCACCCGCAATTCCTGCTCCACGTTCTGGTGGAAGCCCAGGAGCGCGCACGGCATAAAGCGCAGGAAGCGCAGCGTGTGGGGAATGAGCTCCTCCTGATGCGCCTCCAGCATGGCGCGGTTGATGGCGATGTTCTCGGCGGCGGGGCGCAACCCCGTGTCGATCACCCGCCAGACTTTTGAATCGCGCGCCTTCGTCATCCGCAACACCCGCCCACCGATTTGCCGACCACACGGATACCGCCGAGCAGCGCCTGCGCGCGGCTGCGGCGCTCGTGCTGCAGAATTTCTTCCAGATTCAACTCCAGCCCCTCGCTGTCGCCGAGTGCCATGACCTCGTCGCCCACCGCAATGGAACAGCAGGCAGGCGCAACCTTCACCTTCCGCTCCAGGCGCGCCGCCAGTTCCACCGTGCCGTCCGACGGATGGGCAATGCCGTTCAGGCCCGCCAGCACCGCGTAGGTGTCGATCTGCACCTTGACCTGCCCGGCAGGCCGCGCGCAGCCAAGCAGCAGGGGAAGTTCGGGCAGCGCCCGCCGCGCATCCAGGAAAAACCGCCCGGCCTCCGTAGCGGACGGCGTGACGAAGGGCCGACGCGCGGGCGCGTAGAAGGGCATCACCACTACCAGCACCAGGGCATCGGGCCGGTGGCGGCGCACCATCTCCAGGGCACCCCGTTCGCCCAGCAGGCGCCCGTAATGGAGCCCGATGACGATGTGCGGCACCACCTTCATGCCGGTGGACACGAGCGCCTCTAGGGTGCGCTCGAAGTCCTCCACCGTGCGCTTGAGGTGGTACACCTGCGTGATGGTCTCCTGCGCGCCGATCACGTCCATCATCGCCACGTCGATGCCGGACTGTTCCATGCAGCGTGCCGCATCATCGTCGACGAGCGCGGTATGCACGGCGATCTTGAAACGGGGAAAGGCGTCCTTGATGCGGCGAATGGTGGAATAGTAGGGGCCGTACTCGACTTCGTTCCGATGGTTCGAGCCGCCCGTGAGCAGCATGCCCCGGGCGCCGCCTTCGATGAGCACGTTCACTTCGCGCCAGAGCGCCTCAGGGGAGCGGGCGGCGATCATCGGCTCCAGTATCTTGGCCTTGCAGTGGTCGCACTGGAGCTTGCAGTCGCCGCCGGTAATGGACACGGCAGGCCATGCGTTCCTGCCGCAACCGGAGATTTCGCTGGTCTGGAAGACCTTGAAGGTGGGCGTATAGAAATTGATAGGCTCGGCGCTCGCGCCGGCCTGGTGCCAGCGCCGCTCCATGTCCTCGATCAACTTGCGATCGAGCGGCACATCCTGCAGCGCCTCCACGCGCTGGATCATCTCGTGCCAGCGGCCCATGGGCGTGTCAGCAGCCGCCGAAGCCTTCTGCGTTCATCTTGGCGTCGAATGCCGCCAGGGCATCGGCCCCGGTCTTGAGATCAGTGGACTCGCCGTCCCAGTCGGTCGGCTTAATCCGAACCAGCCAACCTTCCCCATACGGATCTTCGTTGATCAACGATGGCCTTGCCGCAACGGCATCGTTGATCGCCACGATCTCCCCACCCACGGGTGCCTTCGCCGGACCCACCCACTTGCCGGACTCGACCGTGGCACAGGACTTGTTCTTGGCCACGTCCCTGCCGACCTTCTTGGGCGTGTAGGAAATGATCTGCCCGGCCAGGGAGCAGGCGTAGGATGTCATGCCCACCGTCACGTTGCCATCGGCCTCCCGCCGCGCCCATACGTTGTTCTCGACGTTGTAGTACAGGTCTTCGGGGATGTTGCACCCGTGTACGGTGCCCATGTTGCGCCTCCTAATTGATCTTCACCGATCGAGCCCGGACCGGTCTGTCCCCGGCCGGGCTCTGAAACGACATCACCTTATCACAGAAGAGGATCGGCTCCGCCAGCGTCCCCCCGCTCGAAACGTAATCGGCCTCTTCGATGACATCCCGTCGTTGGTCCATCGCGTAGCCAGGAAGGGCTGCCCCCAGCACGCTTGGCATCGCGTATGAACTCGATGATCTTTTTTCCGCCATCCATAGCCACGAGGTTCTCGGCAACTCCCTTGCGCGCCGGCTTCGCCCCTTCCATGGTGAATAAAGATAGGTACGTCGGCATCCATGGCGGCCATGGATGGCCCCAGGTAAAACGGCGTTACGCAACGTTGCGGCATGCCAGGTTCGCTGGCCATCAGGATAACGACGGTTTCTCGTCAGTGTCGAGATGGTGCGCGTCGTCCATGACGACATTCAGCTCCCCGCCGGTTGCAGTGCGGGCCTTCGCGCCGGACCCGCGCGCAGTATTCCCGGTGCGAGGCATCCCCCATGAGGAACGCTGCGAGCACGGCGTCCGCCCCATCGGCCGGCACGACACGGGCCATCCAGGCACCGTAGGGATCGCGGTTCAACAAGGAGGGATCGTCCAGGACCCGCGCATTTCCTTCCTCGATCGTGCCATCGAGGAAATTGGGAATGGAACCGGCCCACTTCGGCTTTCAATGGTTGCAACGGGCTTACCCGCGGGCCGCCGGGGCCCGGAACGCCACACGCGCCCATGGAGGATCATTGCCGGCAATGGTCTGGGAGATGTCCGTCATTCCCACCGTCAGGCCATCTTCCACCTCCCGACGCAACCAAGTCCGGAAGCCCTTATCATAGTACAAGCCCGAGCGAACCTCGTAGCCGTTGCAGGGTACCAGCACGGTGTCGGAGCCCATTTGTTCCGCCGCGATGGCGAGATTGCGCGCCGAGATATAGATCTGCTCGGCGTTTTCGGTCCAGAGCAACTGGACGATCTCATGCGGCTGAAGTTGTAGAACTGGACGGAAGGACAGGTGGCGGTACAGATGCCACAGTTGAGGCAGCCGTGCAGTTCGTGTTCGAAACGGAAGTCTGAGCGGATCAGCGCTGGCCGCCATGAGGGTCACCTCATGGTCCATTGCGGCTCCTGCCATTACCCACTGACATCACTCATGCCGGCACCCAAGCATTTGTTTACTTATTTACCAAGGCACAGGCTTAAAAACAGATCGACCGGGCGCGCCGTTTAAGGCAAACGGCGCGCCCGGTCGATCCTGTTACAACAAGGCCGAACAGTGCCTGTATTTTAAATATACAGGCAGATATCGGATTCGCCCGCGAACTCGAAGAACGTCGCCGCACCACCGTACTCGAGCCCGTCGATGAAATCCGAGGGGTTCATGTCGAACAGGTCCACGGTCATCTGGCACGCGATCATCTTGACGTCCGCTTCCAGGCACAGATTGCGCAGTTCCTCAATGCTGGCCACGCCCTTGGCCTTCATTTTCTGCTTCATCATGGCGGTCATCATGCTTTCCATGCCCGGCAACGCCTGGAACAGCACCGGGAACCACTTGTCCATGCCCATGGGCATGGGCATGCCCGGATTGCCCAAAGAGCTGACCTTCAGATCAGGCTGTTTGCGCACAAGCTGCAGCCCGTAAAACGTGAAAAAGATCTGAACCTCATAACCCAAGGCCGCCGCAGTGGATGCCAAAATGAAAGGGGGGTATGCCCAGTCCAGGGTGCCCTTCGTTGCGATGATGGCAAGTTTCTTTTCCGACATCTCGTTGCGCTCCGAACTCTACGGTTTCGACTCTCTCAGCACCCTGGCCGACAGAGCCCGCTTAGCTCTTCTTGATCAGGAAGTAGAACTTGCCGCCCTCTTCGCGCGACTCGAGGAGCTGATTGCCGGTCTGCTTGGCGAACGCTTCGAAATCCTTAACGGAGCCCGGATCGGTGGCAATGATGTGCAGGACCTGACCGCTCTGCAGCGTAGCCAATGCCTTCTTCGCCCGCAGGATCGGCAGAGGGCAGTTCAGGCCGGTGGCATCCAACTCTTGATCAAACGTCGCCATGGTATCGTGCTCCTGATAAAAATTAAGGGATATTCGAATTCAAAGTTATTCTTATATGACAACTGACCTGTGAACGCAAGTTCGGTCGTCATCATTCCGGTATCCGTCGCCACCATCGTCGATGTTCTCAAAGCCGCCCCCCTTCTCAGCCGCCAGATGCTCCACCTGGACATATTCCCTTCCTTTCCTGCGCGCCGATCCATGCAAAAGTCTAAAATCTTAAATAAATTAGCCCTTTTGCCATGTACCCTGCGAAAACCGTCGGCGAACCGCCAATCCTCCACCGGAAACGCCCCTGGCAAAGCGACATGCCGTGCGTTATGCACTATCCGAGAAGCCCGATCAGCGCGTATCCTGTTTCCCTGCGTCACGTCCAGTCCCGCAGCGCATGAAGTGAACTCTCGGCCAAGCCCGTGGTCTCACCCGGAAAATATTCCGGACATCTTATAAGGTGGTCCACTTGAAGAAACATCTGTTGCCGATCTGTCTGAGCCTCCTCTTCACGGTCCCCGCCCCCCCGGCTGCTGCAGCCGCCATCGAGCTGCCCAGCATCGGCGACCCCTCCGGGAGCATCATATCGCCCGATCAGGAACGGCACCTGGGCGAGGCGTTCATGCGCAACGTGCGCCGGCAGTTGAAAGTAATCGACGATCCGCTGGTCAATGAATACATCCAGTCCCTGGGCTATCAGCTCGTTTCCAACAGCAACGACCAGACACGGAACTACACGTTCTTCGTCGTGCAGGACTCTTCTGTCAATGCCTTCGCGGCCCCGGGCGGATTCATCGGAGTACACAGCGGGCTGATACTGACAACCGAATCCGAAAGCGAGCTGGCGGCCGTGCTCGCCCATGAAATCGCCCACGTGACCCAACGCCACATGGCACGCACCTATGAAGCGGCCCAGCAGATGTCCGTCCCCATGGCGGCCGCCGTGCTGGCTGCGATCCTGCTCGGCGTGCACGACCCCCAACTCGGCAGTGCGGCCATCGCCGCCGCCTCGGCAGGCAGCGCGCAATACCAGATCAACTTCACCCGCTCCAACGAACAAGAGGCCGACCGTATCGGCATCGACATACTGGCGCGCTCCGGTTTCGACCCGCGCAGCATGCCGATTTTCTTCGAGCGTTTGCAGCAGTCATCCCGCTACTACGGCAACAATTTCCCGGAATTTCTCAGCACCCACCCCGTGACCATCAATCGCATCGCCGAATCCACCGACCGCGCGGAACAATACCCGCGCCAGCGCTACACTGATAGCCTCGGTTATCGGCTCACCCGAGCGCGCCTGCTGGTGCTGACGGAGGAAGACCCACACAAGGCGGTGGAGATCTTTCAGGCGCGCCTGAAGGCCGGAAAAAATGCACAGGATGAGGACGCCGCCCGCTACGGCTATGCGCTTGCCCTGCTGGCCGCAAGCAAACATGACGCGGCCCGCACCGAGATCCAGCGGCTGCACAAGAAAGATCCGGATCGCATCGCCTACCGCATCGCATCGGCGGAAATCGAGCTGGCCGCTGGCAATCACCAAGCGAGTCGCGACATTTTCTTGGATTCTCTGGAGTTATACCCCGACAACTATCCCCTGACGCTGCATTTCGCGGAAGCATTGCTGCGGATGGGTGCCCCACAGCGGGCGCACGAGTTGCTGCAGCGCTTCGTGCGCAACCGCGAACCCAATATCGAGGTCTATCGCCTGCTCGCACGCACCGCAACGGAAGCCGGACACCCGGTGGAAGCGCACCGCTCGATGGCGGAATACTACTATCTGAACGGCCAGATCAAGGCAGCTATCGAGCAATTGACCCTCGCCCTGCGCACGGCCAATGACTTCTACCAGTCATCCCGTATCGAGGCCCGTCTCCAGCAACTGAAAGAAGAGGCCGCCCTCGACCCCAGGGCCACGAGCGAACTCAAGCAGTAGACGTGCACGCCTCGCGATCTTGGCTGCCACTATTCCCTTTTTTCTCACATGTTTTGTGTGACCGACCGCGCAAATCTGCGCTCACCCGCACGGGCGCAATATACGTAGATTTACTTACAACCTTGCTAATGTTTGCACATTGAGTATTCTTTTCACCCAACTGCCATTCAAGAAGCAGTAACGACAACTCGGCCATCGTCACCGAAGTCCCCTACTAAAATCGAACTGACGATACCCGAGCTGGCGTTGTACGTAATAAAGAACAACTGATGAGGAGGAGCTCATGCGCACATCCCGATCCCTGCGCGCCCCGCGCGTGGCAGTAGCGGTCCTGCTCGGCGGTCTCTTGCACTTTCAAGCTGCAAGCGCCGCCGAAGAAGCCCGGAAACAACCGACCCCCGCCGAACAGGGCAAGGAAATTGCCTTCAACAATAGAAAAGGCAACTGTCTTGCCTGCCACATGATCGAGGGCAGTAACTCGCCCGGTAATATCGGCCCCGTCCTCATGGCCATGCAGGCGCGTTTCCCAGACAAGGCCAAGCTGCGTGCCCAGATCTGGGATGCCACCGCCGCCAACCCCACCAGCACGATGCCACCCTTCGGCCGTCACGGGATCCTCAGCGAAGAGGAGATCGATCTGGTGGTCGAGTACCTCTATTCCCTGTAACACCGAGTACCCGATGAGGAGAACGAACATGAATAACACAACCCGCAGACTGTTTTTGCAGGGCACGCTGGCGACCGGGGCGCTGGGGGTGGCGCTGGGCGCCGGGCTGATCAGCCCCCGCCAGGTGCTCGCCGCCTGGCCCCAGGCCGCCTTCGAGGCCAAAAAAATCGACGAGGCCGTCAACGCCCTGCTCGGCGCCGCCGCCACCGAGGCCAGCGCCGCCATCGAGATCAAGGCCCCCGAGATCGCCGAAAACGGCGCCGTGGTGCCCATCACCGTCTCCACCTCCCTCACCGGCGTCGAGTCAATCACGCTGCTGGTGGCCGAAAACGCCACCCCGCTCGCCGCACGCTTCGAGTTCGCCCCCAACGCCGACCCGACCGCCTCCACCCGCCTCAAGATGGGCAAAACCTCCGATGTGGTGGCGGTGGTGCGCACCCAGGACGGCAAGCTCTACAGTGCCCGCAAGGGCGTGAAGGTGACTATCGGCGGCTGCGGCGGCTAAGCCGCCCCGGCGAGTAACTACAAGAGAGGAGAGACAGACAGATGCCTGCCAACACCATCAAGATCAAGGCCCAGCTCGACGGCGGCGTGACCACGGTGCGTGCCCTCATCAGCCACGCCATGGAGACCGGCCAGCGCAAAGACGCCAAGACCGGCCAGCTCATCCCCGCCCACTTCATCCAGGAGGTGCGCGCCGCCCACAACGGCCAGCCGGTGCTCACCGCCCAGTGGGGCCCGGCGGTCTCCAAAAACCCCTACCTGTCGTTTCAGTTCCGCGGCGCCAAGCCCGGCGATAAGCTCACCTTGAGCTGGGTCGACAACAAGGGCGAGTCCGATCAGATCGAAGTCACCCTCGGCTGACGACACAAAACATATAAAACAAATACTTGAGGAGGCGTCCAACATGAAGAAACTCACTGCACTCGCGGCCCTGGCCTTGGCCGGTGCCGTGACATCCGTGGCACAGGCCACCCCGGAACAGGACCTCGCGGCCTATCAGGAATTCTTTACAAAACGGTTTCCCGGCGTCCCCTTTGACGAGTTCGCCAACGGGGTCTACGCCATCGATCAGGTGGCCCGCCAGAACTGGGAAGCGATCGAGGAATTCCCGCCCTATGAGGAGGCGATAGAGGAAGGCAAGGCGCTGTTCGAGACTCCGTTCAAGAACGGTAAAACCTATGCCGACTGCTTTCCCAACAAGGGCATCGGCGTCGCGGGCAACTACCCTTACTGGGACAAGAAGCGGGGCGAGGTCGTGACACTGGAACTGGCCATCCAGGAGTGCCGCAAGGCGAACGGCGAGGAGCCGCTGCCGGACAACAAGGGCAAACTCGCCTCCATCGAGGCCTACATGGCCTACACTTCCCGCGGCCAGCGCATCAATGTGGTGATCCCCAAGGACGACCCCCGTGCTCTGGAGGCCTACGAAAAAGGCAAGGAATTCTATTTCACCCGCCGTGGTCAGTTGAACTTCGCCTGCTACCACTGCCATTTCCAGAACACTGGACAGAGCCTGCGCTCCGAGATACTTAGCCCGGCGGTGGGGCAAACCACTCACTGGCCCGTGTTCCGCGCGGCGTGGGGCGAGATGGGCACGCTGCACCGGCGCTTCCAACAGTGCAACTCGCAGGTGCGCGCCAAACCCCTCAAGGTCCAGAGCGTGGAATACCGCAATCTGGAATACTTCATGTCATACATGAGCAACGGGCTGCCCCTCAATGGGCCGGCGGCGCGGAAATAAGCAACGGTAAATTCCCCGGCCTGTGCGGCACCGTGCAGGCCGGGTTTCGTTCCGGCCCATGGTCGGGTAAAGCGGGCGCCACATATTCGCAATGTGTGCACCCTCGACAAAAAAGCGCCCTAGCGGCGGCACCATCAGATACACAATCACCTACGCAATCACGGGGAGAATCTACATGAGCATGTCACGCCGTGAATTCCTGCGCATGCTGGCGGTAGCCGGCGCGGCGGGATTCAGTTTGGCTGCCTACGAAACAAGTTTTGGGGGAACAAAGTCAGCCGCCGGTACCGCGCTACGCAAGGTGCCGAGTGACATGTACGAGCTGCCGCCTTTCGGCAACGTCTCGCTGCTGCATTACACGGATTGCCACGCCCAGCTCCTGCCCCTTTATTTCCGGGAGCCCAACATCAATCTCGGCATCGGTAATATGAAGGGCAGGCCGCCGCATCTGGTGGGCGAACAGTTTCTCAAACAGTACGGTATCGCGCCCGGCAGCCTGGAAGCGCACGCCTTTACCTACCTGGATTTCGCCGCGGCCGCCCGCGTCTATGGCAAGGTCGGCGGCTTCGCCCACCTTGCCACGCTGGTCAAGAAGATGCGCTCGCAGCGGCCCGGGGCGCTGCTGCTCGACGGCGGCGATACCTGGCAGGGCTCCGCGACCTCGCTGTGGACCAACGCGCAGGACATGGTGGACGCCCAGAAATTGCTGGGCGTCGATGTCATGACCGCCCATTGGGAATTCACCTTCGGCGCCGAGCGCGTGAAGGAAGTCGTGGAGAAGGATTTCAAAGGCGCCATCGATTTCGTGGCCCAGAACGTGCTCGACACCGAGTGGAACGAACCGGTGTTCACGCCCTACGTCATCCGCGAGATCAACGGAGTCCCCGTTGCCATCATCGGTCAGGCGTTCCCCTACACCCCGATCGCCAACCCGCGCTACATGGTGCCCGACTGGAGCTTCGGCATCCAGGACGAACGCATGCAGCAACTGGTGGATGAGGCGCGCGGCAAGGGGGCGCAGGTTGTGGTGGTGGTATCCCACAACGGCATGGACGTGGACATCAAAATGGCCAGCCGCGTGACCGGCATCGACGCCATCCTGGGCGGGCATACCCATGATGCCATTCCGGCACCGGTCGTGGTCGACAACGCCAGCGGCAAGACGCTGGTGATCAATTCCGGCTCCAACGGCAAGTTCCTGTCCGTGCTGGATCTCGACGTGAAGGACGGACGCGTGCGGGACTACCGCTTCAAGCTGCTGCCCGTGTTCTCCAACCTCATCGACCCCGACCCAGCCATGGCGGCGTATATCGAAAAGGTGCGCGCGCCCTACAAGACCAGATTGGAAGAGAAACTTGCCGTCACCGACGAACTGCTCTACCGCCGCGGCAACTTCAACGGCACGTTCGATCAGCTGATCTGCGATGCGATGCTGGAAGTGCAGGATGCCGAGATCGCCTTCTCGCCAGGCTTCCGCTGGGGCACGAGCATCCTGCCGGGCGATCCCATCACCTTCGAAGACCTGATGACCCAGACGGCCATCACCTATCCGGTGGCCACGTTGAACAACATGACCGGCGCACGTATCAAGGAAATTCTCGAAGACGTGGCGGACAACCTGTTCAACGAGGACCCCTACTACCAGCAGGGTGGCGACATGGTGCGCGTGGGCGGACTGAAGTACGCCATCGATCCAAGCGCCAAGATCGGCCAGCGCATCAGCGACATGACGCTGAACGGCAAGCCCCTGGATCCAAACAAGGAATACAAGGTCGCAGGGTGGGCGAGCGTCGCCCAGCCGCTCGAAGGCAGGCCCATCTGGGATGTAGTCGCCGAATACCTGCGCAGCAAGAAGACCGTGCGGCTGAAAGAAGTGAACCAGCCCATCGTCAAGAATGCCGATGGCAACCCGGGGTACGCGGTGGCGTAGCGGAACACTTCCGACGCCCCGGTCCCCATATCCGTCGGCCAGCGTTCACGGTCCCCAACGGCCTGGTCCATGACTTGGCTGCCCACGCCGGACTCCCCGGCGCGGGCAGTCCCACCCGACGCCCGCCCTTTCCCAATCGGATCTGCCGCACAGACCGACCTCCACTACGCGGCGGAGCCCGCCCCCCTGCGTGGACGATGTCTCGCCGCCAAAGACAACGCAGCGCGGGCTGTAGCCGCTTGGCGCAGCCGGCATCCCGCACTGCCCACTACCGGAAAACCGGCCGGTCGTTGCTGGACGGCAAACACATGAACCGAGTACGGGTACGCGACATCCGCTTGGCTACACTTGTGCAGAGATACCGACGGGTTTGATTGACGACATTGCAGGAGGCCCCATGGAGCCAGGCAGGAAACGGTTGATGCGGATGCTTGCGATAATGCTCTTGGCCGTACTGATCAATTCCCCCGCGTTGGCCGAGGAGAGGGGGCCGGTGGCAGGGGCCACGGCGGGCGGCATGATTCTCGATCTGATCGTGCTTCGTCCGCTGGGATTGGCCGCCACCGTTGTCGGCGGAGCCGTTTATATCGTCTCGCTGCCATTCAGTCTTGCAGGAGGAAACGCGGGACAGGCGGGGCGAAAACTGGTGGGCGAGCCTGCGCAATTCACCTTCGTCCGCCCGCTGGGTGATTTGCGGTTTGCGGATGCGGTATATCAGTAAGCGGTCACGAAACGCGCCCAAACCGCGCATACCGCACACCGGCCTTCCAGAGCGCTGCATCGGATAGGAGGCGGAGCGCTCCCGTCCCGTCCAGCTCCTGTGTTCCCCGCCCAGCCGGAAGGAGACCACCCAGCCGCGCAGCACCAGTCCCAGGGGCTCGACCATTACTCTCAGGCGACAGCCTTGACCCCTTGCCAGGCAAGGAGAGGAGCTTCAACTCCAAGTGAGCGCGCCCTTGCCAAGCCACCAAGAAAAAAGGCCCACGCCTGGCGACGCGAGCCTTTGATATGGTGGGCCGTCCGCGATTCGAACGCGGGACCAACGGATTAAAAGTCCGGTGCTCTACCGGCTGAGCTAACGGCCCTACTGTAAAGAAGGCGAAATGATACTGGTTTCCGCGAGAATCGCAAGCTGAAAACGGGCTACACCGCCTCCAGCTTGCGCATCCCCTTGGGTAGCAGGCGCAGATCCACCAGCGCGCTCAGTAGTGCGGCGGGGAAGCTGGCTTCGTCTTCGTAGACCAGCTTGTAGTATTGCACCTTCATGGTCAGGGCACTGCCGAACACAATGGCCGCGAAGGAGATGATCGATCCCAGCGCCAGGGTCGATATGCCGGTCACGCCCTGGCCAATGGTGCAGCCCATGGCGAGCACTCCGCCGAATCCCATCAGGATGGCGCCAATAAAGTGGTTCAGGAAGTCCTTGAAGTTGGCGAACCACTCGATGCGGAAGCCCTTGCTCAGGACCGACCAGAGGAACGAACCGGCAATGACGCCCAGCAGCCCCATGACCCCGAACGTCAGGTAGGCCCCGTCGAAGCCCGCGGCGGTAAAGCCCAGAGTCTGTCCCATCGGATTGATGAAGGTGAAGGACTGGGGACTGAGCGCTGCAGTGTCCGCCGGCTTACCCTCCTCCGACTCCGCCAGGAAATCCCACTGCGACACGAAGTCGCGCAACGAGTACCTCTCACCGTCCAGGTCGATCAGGAGGTTGCTGCTCACGTACCAGGCAGCCAGCACGGCCAGCCCCACCACCAGGCCGCCGAGGATGTTATCGAAATTGCTGCGGAATTCTGCCGACTTGAAGACGACCCAGAGCAGCAGAGCGCCCAGAACCAGGCCGATCCAGAGCCGCGCGGTCGCTGCGGCCTCCGGTCCGGCCACCAGGGAGCCGAGATCCTGGCTGGAACCAAGATTGACGGCGAGCGGACGAATCCAGGGGTAGAACAGGACGCTGAACAGCGTCTTGTCCGTGCCCGGGAAGGGCCGGATCATGAAATAGGCGATCACGGCGATGATGAGCAGCACCATCACCGACTTGAGGTTACCGCCGCCGATGCGAATCAGGCACTTGTTGCCGCAGCCGCTGGCGAGGGTCATGCCGATGCCGAAGATGAAGCCGCCCAGCAGGTTCTCCGCCCAGATTAGCTGGCCTGCGCGATAAGGGGGAAACGAATTGCCTGGATCGACCAGGCCAAAACGCTCCAGCACTACGACGCCCAGCAGCGCCACAGCGATGGCCAGCAGCCAAGCCCGCATGCGTCCCCAGTCGCCCATGTTCACCACGTCGGATACGGCTCCCATGGTGCAAAAATTGGTTTTGTTGACGACGGCCCCCATTACCAGTGCGATGGCGAATGTGGACCACAGCAGGATCGATTGAGCTTCCGCAAAGCTCTCATAAATCATAGTGTTGTTCTCCTCGCGCCACGTTGTCGCCCGTCTTGGGAAAGCGGGCGTTATGGTTTTGGTGGTGATATCGGGACTGACCCAGCCGATAAAAATAACTCAACCAATCACTTTCGCTAATATCTCCGATAGGGTGTCGGATCGGGTATTCCGGCCGCCGCAAAGCCGGCGGCGCGCAGGCGGCAGGCGTCGCACACGCCGCAGGCATGGCCTTCCGCATCTGCGGCATAACAGGACACGGTAAGCGCGTAATCCACGCCAAGCCGCATGCCCTCCTGGATGATCTCCGCCTTGCTGAGGTGGATCAAGGGCGCATGGATCTGGAAACGGCCGCCGCCCTCCACCCCCGCGCGAGTCGCCAGATCGGCCAGCCTTTGGAAGGCGGCGATGTATTCCGGCCGGCAGTCCGGATAGCCGGAATAATCGATGGCGTTGACGCCGATGAAGATGTCCCATGCCCCCAGCACCTCCGCCCAGCCCAGGGCCAGGGCGAGGAAGATCGTATTGCGGGCGGGCACATATGTGACGGGAATGCCCGAGGTGGGCGCGGTGGGCACCGGGACGGCCGCATCCGTGAGCGCCGATCCGCCGATGGTGCCCAGATCGATCCGGATGATCTTGTGCTCCACGACACCGAGCGCGGAGGCCACCCGCCGCGCGGCATTCAACTCCGCCTGATGGCGCTGGCCGTATTCGAGGCTCAACGCATGGCAGTCGAAACCGCGTTCACGGGCAATGGCGAGAGTGGTGGCGGAATCCAGACCGCCGGATAACAAAACAACGGCTTTAGGCATAGCGAAATGTAATGAGTGGTAGGCAGCAAGTGCCACCTGTTACTTCCCCGGCACCTCGCCCCACAAGTATTTGTGCAACTGTATCTGGAAACGGACCGGCAACCGGTCCGCGAGCACCCAGTCCGCGAGCGCGGCGGGATCCATCCGCCCGTGGCTCGGCCCGAACAGCACGTCGCAACGTTGGGCGAGGTTGTAGCGCGTCACCATCTCCCGAGCCCACTCGTAGTCCTGCCGGTCGCAGATGATGAATTTCACCTCATCGCGCCGGGTCAGGTACTCGATGTTGCTGTAGAGGTTGCGCCCGCATTCGCCGGACCCGGGCGTCTTCAGGTCCATCACCTTCACCACCCGCGGGTCCACGGCCGACACATCCATGGCACCGCTGGTCTCCAGCGATACCTCATAGCCGGCATCGCACAGCCGGGTGAGCAGTTCGAGACATCCCGCCTTTTGCGCCAGGGGCTCGCCCCCGGTCACCGTGACATGGCGGGTGCCGTAGGATGCGACCTGCTC
This sequence comes from Gammaproteobacteria bacterium, assembly GCA_041672765.1. Classification (GTDB taxonomy): domain Bacteria; phylum Pseudomonadota; class Gammaproteobacteria; order JBAYZB01; family JBAYZB01; genus JBAYZB01. Next base: position 17,362 of record JBAYZB010000007.1, read on the forward strand.
CAGGATCTCCTGCAGGGCCATCCACTGGCCGCCCTGGAAGGCGTAGGCGGTGTCGCAGTAGCCGCAGCGCAGCGGGCAGCCCGTGAGGCGCACGAACACTGTGGGCAGCCCCACGGTCCGGGTCTCGCCCTGCAGCGAATGGAAAATCTCTGTGATACGTAAGCGTTCGCTGTTCATCTACGGCAACCGGCTTGGCACTCGCAATGGGATGGAGCGATGGCGCGCCCGCGCCCTTCATCCGCGGAACGCTCCGGAAGCGGCCGGCGGCCGGACGGGCTAGTGCCCCTCCAACCGCATGCGTTCCAGCCGACTTTGCGCGAGGCGCGCGACCTTCGCGTCGGGGTACCGCGCGATCAGTTCCGAAAGCGTTTGGCGCGCCAACTCCCACTCACCCAGTTCGTAATAGGCGTAGCCCATCTTGAGCCGGGCATCGGCATCCTTGGAGCTGCCGGGGTAACCTGCGATCACCTTGCGGAATTCCTCCACCGCCTCCTTGAAGTTGCGGCTGACGTAATGGGACTCGGCAAGCCAATACTGCGCGGCACCGGCGTAGCTGCTCTCGGGATAGCTCGCGAGGAAGGCGCGGAACACGTTGATTGCATCCGCGTAACGCCCGTCCCGCAACAAATTGAATCCGTTCTGATAGGCGACCTGCTCCACCGACGGGTCCGCCTCCGCCCCGGATGGGGCCGCCGGGGCGGGGAGCGCCAACTCGGCCGGCTTCGGGATGATGTCCTCCGTTACGGGTGCCGATGGCTGCGGCGTTTCGGCCTCGGCTTCATCCCCTGGCTGCTGCCCCCCGGGGCGCTTCACTTCCCGAATCAGTTCGAGCTGACGCCGCTTGAGCTCTTCGATGGCATGGGCCTGGAATTCGAGATCGCCGCGCAACTGCCGCACTTCCCGCTGCAACTGCTGTAGCTGCATGAACATGTCGGCGAGGCTGCCGCTTTCCAACATCCGCTCTACCCGGCCGAGCCGGGCCTCCAGCTCGTCCGTGGACCGTGACTGGGCGAAACCGGATGCACCCGGCAGCGCCACTGCCGCGGAGAGAAGGACAGCCCCCAGGGCCCGCTTCCAGCCATTCATGCCTACTGCCCCGGATAAACCAGTTCGACCCGGCGGTTGAGGCGCCATGCGGATTCGTCATGGCCCTCGGCCACGGGACGCTCCTCGCCGTAGCTCACCGTGAGAATCTGACTGTTCGATGCCCCTTGGAATTCCAACAGCTTGCGCACCGCCTGGGCACGGCGGTCGCCCAGACCGATGTTGTATTCGCGCGAGCCGCGTTCGTCCGCATGCCCCTCCAAGGTCACAGTGACGCCGGGATTGGCCGCGAGCAGCCTGGCATGGGCCGCAACCGTCTCGCGGTCCTCGGCCGCCACTTCGTCGCTGTCGTACTCGAAATAGATCACGCGCTTGAACAGCGGACTGGCCGGATTGTTCAACTCGGCAAGCGTGAAGGATCCCACCGTCCCCACCCCTGCGGTCACGACACCATCCTCGGCGCCGGCCGCGGCACCGGTCCGGTCTTCGACCGCGGCCGGCTCGCCGCCCGTCCTGACGCCGCTGGACGTGCCACAGGCGACCAGCATGGCGCAGGCGAAGAAGACGGAAGTCGTTTTAAGGATTGTTTTCATTTGGCCACCCCTAACACCCAAGGATCAAAAGTTAAGACAATGTCATTTCAGGTTGATCGGCGACCAGGCCGGTTCGCGCACATCGCCCTCCTGCAACGCGAGCCGCTGCTGGACGCGCCCGTCCACGGAAGTCACCGCCAGCACCCCCCGGCCGCGGGCCTCCGTTGCATACATCAGCATGCTTCCGTTGGGGGCGAAGCTGGGCGACTCGTCCAGCGCACCATTGCTCACCACGCGCACCGTCCCCGAATCCAGTTCCATCACGGCGATGCGGTATTTGCCGCCCTGCCCCTGAACCATCGCGAGCCGCTTGCCGTCCGGCGAGAAACGGCCGCGCGCGTTGTACTCCCCCTCGAACGTCAGGCGCTGCGCGCGGCCGCCCGACACCGGAATACGGTACAACTGGGGGCGTCCACCCCGATCCGAGGTGAAGACGATCTCCTTCCCGTCGGGCGAAAAGACGGGCTCGGTGTCGATGGCCGCGCTGTCCGTAAGCCGTGTCAGCGCCTTGCTGCCGAGATCCAGCAGATAGATTTCGGGATTCCCGTCCTGGGACAGGGTCAGCGCCAGCTTCTTTCCGTCCGGCGACCAGGCCGGCGCCCCGTTGATGCCGGGGAACGCGGCGACCGATTCGCGCGTGCCCATGGCCAGGTTCTGCACGAAGACCTCCGCCCGCCGCTTCTCGAAAGATACGTAGGCGATATGCGATCCGTCCGGCGACCAGGCCGGCGACATGATCGGCTGAGGCGATGCAACCACCGTCTCGGGGTTGTAGCCGTCCGAATCCGCCACCTGCAGTTCGTAGCGGGGCGGATTCACGTGTTTCTTCGCCACCACGTAGGCGATCCGGGTATTGAAGGCGCCGGGCTCACCCGTGAGCTTCTCGTAGATGATATCGGCGATGTGGTGCGCGGCACGGCGCAATGCAGCGCCCCGCACCGGGATGCTGTAGCCGGCAAGCTGCGAGCCCTTGAAGACATCGAGCAGCTGGAAGCGGATTTCGTAGCTGTCCGGCCCGGTCGCGTTCACCTGGCCGACCACCAGACTCTCCTGGCCCAGCACGCGCCAGTCCTTGAAGTTCACCTCGGCGGCACTATGCGGCCGGGACAGCATGTCCTGTTCTGGGAAGGGAACGAACCGCCCGCTGCGGCGCAGATCGGCAGCGATGATGCCGGACACGTCTTCCGGCGCGTTGGGCGCCGGCCCGGTCCAGCCAAACGGCACGATTGCGATGGGCAGCGCGCCCTGCACGCCCTGCGTGATCTCGATGGTCAAGGCCGCGCGCGCCGTACCGGCCAGTGCCATCAAACCCAGGAGGCTCGCGAGAAGGATCCTGACTGCGTAGTTCAATGCTCTCACTCCGGCTTGAAATGAAACTGAAACTCCCGAAACCTCTCGAACACCGCGGGGTCCGCGGGCAGCGGCAACGGCGAGGCCTTGAACACCGCCACCTCCGCCGAGCGGTCGAACACCGGATCGCCACTCGACTGTATGACACGCGCATTCACCACTTCGCCGCCGCCATCCGGGCCGGGCACCAGCGTCACCGCGACCATGCAGGACATGCCCGGACGGGCTGTACCGGGCTTGATCCAATTGCGCGTCACCCGCTGCTGGATCATGCTCGTGTATTGATCCACCACGCCCTGAATCCTTTGCGCCTCGGCCGCCGCTTGGCGCGCCGCTGCCTCCGCGGCAAGACGCTTCTTCTCGGCCTCTTCCGCCAAGCGCTTCTTCTCCGCTTCCGCCGCCAGCCGCTTCTTTTCGGCCTCTTCCGCCAAGCGCTTTCTCTCGGCTTCTTCCGCCTTACGTTTCTTTTCCGCCTCTTCGGCAAGGCGCTTCCGCTCGGCCTCCTCGGCCTTGCGTTTGGCTTCGAGTTGCGCCAGGCGCTTCTCTTCCTCCTGCCGCTTCCGCTCAGCCGCCTCCTGCTCCTTCTTGAGCCTGGCGAGCCGTTCGGCCTCGGCCGCCTGCTGCTTCTTCAACTGTTCGAGCTTTTCAGCCTCGGCCTGTTGCTGTTGCTTCAGCCGTCGCTGGCGTTCCTGCTCCGCCTTCTCGGCCGCGATCCGCTCCTGCTCGCGCGCCTTGAGCCGGCGTTCTTCCTCGATCTGCCTCTGCCTGAGTTCCGCCAGGCGCTTCTGTTCCTGCTCGCGCCGGTGCTGCGCCTCCAGGGCCTGCCGCTCGAGCTCGGCCTTGCGGGCCTCCTCCTCCCGCAGTTTGCGCTGCTCCTCGTCCTTCAGCTTCTGAACCTCGGCCTCCACTTTGGCCGCGTCCACCACCACCGCCTGCACGATTTCGGAGTTGGTCCCACCCGGCGCCCCCGGCTTGATGGTCCAGTCCAGACTGAAAACCAGCATGCCGAACAGGAGCACGTGCACCAATATGGCGTATACCAGGGCGCGCGGCTGTTTGAGTATCTCCCTCAACATGTTTCCGCGATCATCTGCGCGTAGCGGGCGCCTGCGGCGTCTCGGTCATGAGCCCGACGCTGGATACCCCAGCCTGCTGCAACAGGGCCATGACTCCCACGACCATGCCATAACCCGCGTTGCGATCGCCTTTCACCAACACCTGCGTCCCCGGCTGGTGCTGCAGCACCGCGGCCACGCGGGCCACCAGGGTCTCGGCGGCAATGGGCTCGCCGCTCCCCTCGCCCACGTTCAGAAAGTAACTGCCGTTGGCATCGACCGAGACCACCAGCGGCTCCTTCTCGTCGGGCGGCAGCGGCTCCGTGGCCGCCTGCGGCAGATCGACCTTGACGCCTTGGGTGAGCATCGGCGCCGTCACCATGAAGATCACCAGCAGCACCAGCATGACGTCGATATAAGGGACGACGTTTATTTCGGCCATGGGCCGCTTACGTACGCGTGTGCGTGCCATATTCGCTTACCCGCCGATATCCGGCCTCAGTCAGGCATGGGCCTGTCGCTGGAGGATGGTGGAAAACTCCTCCAGGAAGGTGTCGTAACGGTTGACCAGCCGCTCCACATCGTTGGCATACCGGTTGTAGGCCACCACCGCCGGGATCGCCGCGAACAGGCCCATGGCGGTGGCGACCAGCGCCTCCGCGATGCCCGGCGCCACCATGCCGAGTGTGGCCTGGGCGACGTTGCCCAGACTGCGGAACGCATTCATGATGCCCCACACCGTGCCGAACAGCCCGATGTACGGGCTGGTGGAACCGACGGTGGCCAGAAATGAAAGATGGGTTTCGAGCTCGTCCGTTTCCCGCGTCAGGGCCGCGCGCATGGCGCGGTGCGCCCCCTCCACCACCGCCATGGGATCGACGTTGGGCTGCTTGCGCAGACGCGCGAACTCCTTGAACCCAGCCTCGAACAGGGCCTCCATGCCGCTGACATGATCACGCCCCCGGGCGCTGATCTCCTTGTACAGCGCACCCAGATCACCACCCGACCAGAAACGCTGCTCGAATTCGTCCGCCTCGCGTTGCGCCTGCTTCAGGCCCGCCCATTTGCGGAAAATCATCGTCCATGAGACCACCGATGCCGCCAGCAGCAGGAGCATCACGGCCTTCACCAGCGGGCTCGCGCCCATGACCAAATGCATTATGGAAAGATCAGTCGGCATCTTGAAGCTCCGCAACCACCACTCGGGCGACCCGCGCCGGCAACGGGCGCGGACGGAAATCATCGGCGTTGAGGCAGGCAACACGCACTCGGCCCGTACAGAGGGTCTCGGCCTGAACCCCGTCCCGATAGACGGTCTGTTCGAACGTCAGGCTGGCCCCGCCACGCTTGACAGGACGGGCGCTGATCAGCAGGAGATCGTTGAAATGGGCGGGCTTGAGGAAATCGACGCTTGCCGACCGAACCGCGAAAATGACCCTCTCCTCTCGCAACAACTCATCTTGCTCAATCCCGCAATGGCGCAGCCACTCGGTGCGGGCTCGCTCCATGAATTTCAAGTAATTCGCATAATATACAACACCGCCGTTGTCCGTATCTTCATAATAAATACGGACTGGCCATAGGAACTCGTTCACAAACTCTTTCCCCAAACAAGCGTTCTGCCGAACGGCCCCTGACGGCTTTCGATCCCTCCCACGCACTCCTCCCGGCCGAGCCGAAACCTCATCATTCAGAATTCTTCGAATAGGTCTCCGGCCTCGCCCGGACCGTAATCGCGGCGCGGCTTGAAACCGAAATGCTCATAGGCGTTGCGTGTGGCCATGCGCCCGCGCGGCGTGCGCATCATGAACCCCTGCTGGATCAGGTAGGGTTCGAGCACGTCCTCGATGGTGCCGCGCTCCTCGCCGATGGCCGCCGCCAGATTGTCCAATCCCACCGGTCCGCCGTCGAACTTCTCGATCACGGTAAGCAGGAGCTTGCGGTCCATCATGTCGAAACCGTGGGTATCCACCTTCAGCATGTCGAGCGCCTGGCGCGCCACGTCCGCGCTGATGCGCCCGTCCGCCCGCACCTCGGCGTAATCCCGCACGCGGCGCAGCAGCCGGTTGGCGATACGCGGCGTGCCGCGCGAGCGGCGCGCGATCTCGATCGCACCTTCGCTCTCGATGTTCAGCCCGAGGATATGGGCGGAGCGTTCCACGATCCTGGTGAGATCCTCGGCGCTATAGAACTCCAGCCGCTGCACGATGCCGAAGCGGTCCCGCAACGGCGAAGTCAGCAGTCCCGCGCGGGTGGTCGCCCCCACCAGCGTGAAAGGGGGCAGGTCCAGCTTGATCGAGCGCGCCGCCGGCCCTTCGCCGATCATGATGTCCAGTTGATAATCCTCCATGGCCGGATACAGGACCTCCTCCACCATGGGGCTCAGGCGGTGGATCTCGTCCACGAACAGCACATCCCGCGGCTCCAGGTTGGTCAGCAGCGCGGCAAGATCGCCCGGCCGCTCCAGCACCGGCCCCGAGGTATGACGCAGGTTCACGCCCAGTTCGTTGGCAATGATGTGAGCGAGGGTGGTCTTGCCGAGCCCGGGCGGGCCGAAGATGAGGACGTGGTCCAGCGCTTCGCCCCGGGTGCGCGCGGCGCTGATGAAGATCTCCATCTGCTCGTGCACCGCGGGCTGGCCGGTGTAATCCGCCAGGCGCTTGGGCCGGATGGCCCGATCCAGCACCTCGTCTTCCGAGCTTCCGTGGGGTGCAACCAAACGGTCTGCTTCGATCATAGGTCAGTCCCGAGTCTCGAGTCCCGAGCCTCTAGTCGCACATCAGGCCTTCGCCACCGCCTGGAGCGCCCGGCGGATGATCTCCTCGCTGGGCAGCCCCGCCGTGTCGATGCCCCGCACCATGCGGCTCGCCTCGTGGGGTTTATAGCCGAGCGCGATCAGCGCGCTCACCGCATCCGCCAGCGGACTGCCCGGATCGACCATGCCCACGTCCGGATGCGCGAGCGCCGCAGCCGCAGCGCCGCCCTGCCGGTCGCCCAGGCGGTCCTTCATCTCCATCACCAGCCGCTCAGCGGTCTTCTTGCCGATCCCCGGCAAGCGCGTCAGCGTGGCCGTATCCCGGCTGTGCACGCACTGGATGAAACCGTCCACCGAAATGCCCGAGAGGATGGTCACGGCGAGTTTGGCGCCCACGCCGTTGACCTTGATGAGATCACGAAACAGCGCCCGCTCTGTGGGCGTGGCGAAACCGAACAGGATATGGGCGTCCTCGCGCACGATGAGATGGGTATACAGCAGCACTTCATTGCCCACGGCGGGCAGCACGTAGAACGTGGACATGGGCGCCTCCACCTCGTATCCGACGCCGTGTACGTCCAGCAACAGATGCGGCGGCTGCTTGTGCAGCAGGGTGCCGCGCAACTGCCCGATCATCGGAACCTCCGGTAAGACATGCCAGGGGCGGTCGCCATGCGGGCGAGGGTCTGCCGCACGTGGCTGTGGCACAGGGCGACGGCAAGAGCGTCGGCGGCGTCCGCCTGGGGCGGTTCGGACAGTTTCAGGAGCATGGTCACCATGTGTTGAATCTGTTCCTTGGTGGCGCCCCCCGTACCCACTATCGCCTGCTTGATCTCGCGCGGCGTGTATTCGGCGACGGTCAGATCCCGCATCACGCCGGCGCAGATGGCGGCGCCGCGCGCCTGCCCCAGCTTCAGGGCCGAATCGACGTTCTTGTGCACGAACACCTGTTCCACCGCCATCTCCTGCGGCTCGTAGGTCGCCACAATCGTACTGATCTCTTCAAATATTACCTTGAGCCGCCCCGGCAGGTTGTCGCCACCCGTCCGGATGCAGCCGCTCGCCACATAACTCGCCCTGCCACCGGAAACCTCGATGACGCCATAGCCGGTAATCCGGGAACCGGGATCGATGCCGAGAATGCGGAGCACGATGACCTTTTAACAGTAAGGATCCGATAACGTCAGCCTGCCGCATCCAGCGCACAGCCCAACCCCTTCCCCGCCCTTCAGACCTGCGCCAGGATTTCGTCGGGGATGTCGGCATTCGAGTAGACATTCTGGACGTCGTCCAGGTCCTCCAGCATGTCCAACAGCTTCATCATCTTGACGGCGTTTTCGGCATCCAGGACGACGGAGGTGCTCGCCCGCATGGTGACCTCCGCATGCTCCGGCACCAGCCCCGCCGCCTGCATCGCCTCCTTGACATTCATGAACTCGTCCGGCGACGTCAGCACGTCGATGGAGCCGTCCTCGTTGGTGACCACGTCGTCGGCGCCCGCCTCCAGGGCCGCCTCCATGATCGCATCCTCGTCCTTGCCGGCGGGGAAACTCAGCACGCCCTGCTTGGTGAAAAGGAAAGACACGGAGCCGTCCGTGCCCAGATTGCCGCCGAACTTGGTGAAGGCATGGCGGACTTCCGACACCGTGCGGTTGCGGTTGTCGGTCATGCAGTCCACCATCACCGCCACGCCGCCGGGACCGTAGCCCTCGTAGCGCACTTCCTCGTAATTATCCCCCTCCTGGGTGCCGGCGCCGCGTTTGATCGCACGCTCGATGGTGTCCTTGGTCATGTTGCCGCCGAGGGCCTTGTCGATGGCCGCGCGCAGGCGCGGGTTAGCGGCGGGATCGGCCCCGCCGATGCGGGCAGCAACTGTAATCTCCCGGATCAGCTTGGTGAAGAGCTTCCCGCGCTTTGCGTCCTGCGCGTTCTTGCGATGCTGGATATTGGCCCACTTGCTATGACCTGCCATACGACCTCACAAAAAACCGATTAACTTCTCTTTGTGGTAGGAAATGATAACATCCGGCCGCCAACTGCGCGTCGCGCGCGGGCCGTCCCATTGTCGCAAAATCCCGTCGCCCGGGGAAATCCGGGATCTGTGGCCGGCCGAATCGTCGGCGCTTCACGGCCCTTCCGCCGGAGCCTGGGCGGGCATCCGCAGGAACTGCCCGGCGCGCAGGAAGGCGCAGACCTGCCGTGCCACGTCTGCGGATACCAGCATGCTCATGTGCGTGACCGGCAGCCTGATGTGGGCAGTCGCCCCGGGAAGCTCCGTCTCGCACACGGCCACCGTCCCGTCGTTGGGGACCGGGACGCCACCGCCCACCAGCCGTCCCATGCCAATACCCATCGTGCCCGCGATGATTCCGAGCTCGCGCCGCCCGTCCCAATCGGGCAGTCCTTCCAGGAGTTCCGGCCCCAGACTGCGCCCGAGCAACAGGCGTCCGAAGGCGGTACGGGACAGATGCCGTGCCGCGTGACATCCTTTGAGGGGCGACCCGAGCAGCACGATCCGGCCGGGGTGCTGCGCCGGATATTGCTGGAACATGCGCAGTATCACCACCCCGCCGAGGCTGTGGCCGACAAAATGGAGCACGGGCGCATCCTGCCGTTCCACGAACTTCCGCAGCAGGCCGATATTCTCCGCCAGGGGGACACGCAGGCTTTGGTAAGAGAAACGTAGCGCGTGGAATCCGCCACGCCGGAGCCGGTACCGCAACACGCCCATTTCCAGTCCGGTCATCCAGAGGCCGTGGACGAGAATGACGGTTTCAAGCCCCATTCTTCGAGCTCCAGGTCGATGGCAGCGTGGGGCACCACGACGCAGGGAACGGTTCCGCCACACACCGGCTGCCGCTTCGTCGGAGCCCACCCCCTGCGGCAGCCCCGCAGTTCATCGGCGGAGGCCAGCCCGGGGTTTCACTGCGGATGATGGCGAAATTCGCAGCCCGCCGCGCACCGCGACAGGCCAACGACCGCCTTGGTGAAACATCCGGGCTAGGGCGACACCGCCAGCATGCGCTCCAGCGCCAGCCGCGCCAACCCCGCCTCCTGCTCCGGCACGCGGATGCGATTGACCACGTTGCCCTCCACCAGATTTTCCAGCGTCCACAGCAGGTGCTGCGGATCGATGCGGAACATGGTGGAGCACATGCACACCACCGGCGACATGAAGTGCACGGACTTGCCTTCGTGCTTGAACTGCTCGTGCAGGCGGTTGACCAGGTTCAGCTCCGTACCCACCAGCCAGCGCGTACCGGGGGGCGACTCCCGGACCGTCTTGATGATGAACTCGGTGGAGCCGACGTAATCCGACTTCTGGCACACCTCGAACGAGGCCTCCGGGTGGGAGATGACCTTGGCGTCCGGGTAGCGGGCGCGGAAATTGTCGATGTGCTCCGGCCGGAACATCTGGTGCACCGAGCAGAACCCCTTCCAGAGGATGATGCGCGCCTTGCGGATCACCTCCTCCGTCAGCCCGCCGCGGGGCTGGTCGAAGTCCCACTCCACCATTTCGTCCAGCGGGATGCCCATGCGGTAGCCCGTGTTGCGGCCCAGGTGCTGGTCGGGAAAGAACAGGACCTTCTCGCGCTGGGAAAAAGCCCACTCCAGCACCCGCTGGGCGTTCGACGACGTGCACACGATGCCGCCATGGCGCCCGCAGAAGGCCTTGAGGTCCGCCGCGGAATTGATGTAGGTGACCGGCGTGACCTCCTGTTCCACGTCCAGCACCTCGCCGAGTTCGCGCCAAGCCCGCTCGACCTTCGCCAGATTGGCCATGTCGGCCATGGAGCAGCCCGCCGCCAGGTCGGGCAGGATCGAGACCTGCTCCGGCCGCGACAGGATATCCGCCACCTCGGCCATGAAATGCACGCCGCAGAACACGATGTACTCCGCCTTGGAATCGGCTGCCAGCCGGGAGAGTTTCAGCGAGTCCCCGGAATAATCCGCGTGACGGAACACCTCTTCGCGCTGATAGTGATGCCCAAGGATCACGACCCGCTCGCCGAGCCGTTGCTTGGCCGCGATGATGCGCTCTTCGCATTCGGAGTCGTCGAGGATCGCGTACTGTTGAATCGAAAGATCAGTCATCGGTATCCGGATCTCTTCCGCTGCAATGAAGGCTTCGGCAAGCCTCGTTTCCTGGATTGGACCATCGATCTCTTCCACCTGGCCGGATGTGGCCCGGGGAATGGCGGTGACACGAAGAGGCTGGCGAAACGAAACCGCCGGTCAGGGTCCGGCGGTTCCAATTATCATACCATGCATGATTGTTCACGGCCGTCCCTGCCGGCCCACCAGGATACGGATGGCCTCCCGATTGGTCCAGGAGGTGGCGAGCCGCGCCGCCTCGGGCCAGGGCAGCCAGCGGTACGCCACATGCTCCTGGGCGTCGAGGCACACCGGCCGGCGGTACGGCAGCTCCAAGGCGAAGACATATTCCCGGTTGTAGCGGACATGGGGCGCATAGCGCGAACGCCAGGCCGAGACTATGGGGAACCTGTAGCGCAGATTGCAGTAACGCGGCACCCCCACCAGGCCAGTCTCCTCGAACAGTTCGCGCCGCGCCGCCTGGGGCGGCATCTCGCCCCATTCCAGGCTCCCGGTCACCGACTGCCAGAAACCGGCGGGGCGGCGGCGCAACAGCATCAGCACCTCGCCCGCCCGGGTGTAGACCACCACCTGGACCGACACCGGCCGCTTGTAGTCCTTTCCGGCTCCCATTCAAACAAGCTTTTCCCCGGCCCGGCAAAAATGCCAACGCAAGGGCGCCACGGCGCAAAGAATTGCCTGACAAGACATGCAGGGCGGCTGCGCTCCGCCTATCCGCCCTGCATTCACTTTCTTTGCGGCTTTCGCGTCTTTGCGTTGAAGATTTTTCCTGCCACGCCATCGGATAAACCAGGAACGCCCCTGGCTACACCTTCCGCAACCGGATGTTCAGTTCACGCAACTGCAGCTCACTCACCGGCGAAGGCGCGGCGGTCAACGGACAGGCCGCCGTCTGGGTCTTCGGGAAGGCGATCACCTCGCGGATGGACGGCGCCCCGACCATCAGCATCACCAGCCGATCGAGGCCGAAAGCGATGCCGCCGTGGGGCGGGCACCCGAACTTGAGCGCCGTGAGCAGGAAGCCGAATTTCTCCTGCGCCTCCTCCTCGCCGATCCCGAGCAGCTTGAACACCGCCGACTGCATCTCGGGCCGATGGATACGCACCGAGCCGCCGCCCACTTCGATGCCGTTCAACACCATATCGTAGGCGCGCGATACGCAGGCCCCCGGATCGGTTTCCAGCTGGGCCGGATCGTCGACGCGCGGCGCGGTGAAGGGGTGATGCAGCGCCACCCAGCGGTTTTCCTTCTCGTCCCACTCGAACATGGGGAAGTCCACCACCCACAGCGGCCGCCAGCCGCCCTCCACCAGCCCGCGGTCGTGCCCGAGCTTGACGCGCAGCGCACCGAGGGATTCGCTCACCACCTTGAACGTATCGGCGCCGAAGAAGATCAGGTCGCCGTCCTGGGCGCCGGTGCGCGTCAGGATGGCGCTGATCACCTCGTCCGGCAGGAACTTGATGATGGGCGACTGCAGCCCGTCGCGGCCCTTGGCCAGTTCGTTGACCTTGATATAGGCCAGCCCCTTGGCGCCGTAGCGCGCGACATAGGCAGTATAGTCGTCGATCTCCTTGCGCGAGAGCGTGCCGCCGCCCGGCAGGCGCAACGCCGCAACCCGGCCCTTCGGGTCGTTGGCGGGGCCGGAGAAGACCTTGAAGTCCACGCCCTTCATGAGGTCGCTGACCTCCACCAGCTCCAGCGGGATGCGCAGGTCCGGCTTGTCCACGCCGTAGCGCCGCATCGCCTCGGCATAGGACATGCGCGGGAAGGGCTTGGGCAGCGCCTCATCCAGCGTCTCGGCGAACAGATCGCGGAGCATGTCCTCCACGAGGCTCATGATCCCCTCCTCGTCCAGGAACGAAGTCTCGATGTCGAGCTGGGTGAATTCGGGCTGGCGGTCGGCGCGCAGGTCCTCGTCGCGGAAGCAGCGGGCGATCTGGTAATAACGGTCGATGCCGCCCATCATGAGCAGCTGCTTGAAGAGCTGCGGCGACTGGGGCAGCGCGAAGAACTCGCCCGGATGGGTGCGGCTCGGCACCAGGTAGTCGCGCGCCCCTTCCGGCGTGGCGCGGGTCAGGGTCGGGGTCTCGATGTCCAGGAACCCTTGCTCGTCCAGGAACCGGCGCAGGGCGCGGGTCACGCTGGCGCGCATGCGCAGCCGTTCCAGCATCTGCGGCCGGCGCAGGTCCAGATAGCGGTACTTGAGGCGGGTCTCCTCGCTGACGTCCTCCTCGTCCAACTGGAACGGGGGTGTCTCGGAACGGTTCAGGATCTCCACCTCCTGCGCCAGCACCTCCACCTGTCCGGTCGGCAGGTTCGGATTTTCCGTCCCCGCCGGACGGTGCCGCACCTTGCCCGTGACGCGCAACACGTATTCGCTGCGCACGCGCTCGGCCGTGGCGAAAGTTTCGGGCCGATCCGGATCGAACACCACCTGCACCAACCCCTCGCGATCACGCAGGTCCACGAAGATCACGCCTCCGTGGTCACGGCGGCGATGGACCCAGCCGCACAATACAACTTCTTGGTCGATGAGGGATTCGGTGAGGTGCCCGCAATAATGGCTACGCATTGGAAAATTCCGTAGATGAAAGAATCAGCAGAAAGAGCCGGCCAAGGAAACCGGAGTCGTAAACCGGCGAATGTTAAGACCCCGGCTGGGAAGGCGCAACTTCGACAGCCTCCCGGCGGGATCGGTGATCGGACATTGCGGCGGCGCCTCCGGTCGCACGACCGGAGGCCTTTCCTGCATCAGCGACAAGACTCACGAGAAACATGGCCGCCAAGCGGTGACGAAGGAACGGTGCGGGGGTCGCCGCGCCGGACGGCGCTCACTCCCCACCGGCACAGGCGGAACAGGCACCGGTGCCGCAGGCGGGCGCGGGCGCCTTGCTATCGGATTCTGCGATATTTTTCTTATTGCCGCTCTTGAAGTCGGTTTCGTACCAGCCGCTGCCCTTGAGCCGGAAGCCCGGCGCGGAAATCAATTTGGACAGTTCCGCCTTGCCGCACTGCGGGCAGTCGGTCAGGGGCGCGTCGCTGAACTTCTGGATCGTCTCCAGCCGATGTCCACAACTTTTGCATTCGTATTCGTATATGGGCATTTCAGATGTCCTCTACAAACGGAAGTATTGGCCTGCCAGCCAGATAGGGCCGGTCCGCGCCGAAATCAAGAACGATTATACAGGCAAAAGCGGTTTTCTCTCCCCCGGCTTTTTGTGACAATGGGCCGCCGACGAATCGTGCCCGCGTCTCCCCGGCACCCGATCGAACCCTAAAAACAAGGCAGTCGCCCGTGGCTCACAAGCTCGTCATCATACTGCTCAATGTCAGCTCGAACGCCCCCATGACCCTGAGCGTCCCCTTTTTTCAGGCCACGGCGGCAGCGGCGATGGATCTGGAGGTGGAGATCTACTTCGCCGCCCAATCCGCCGCCCTGCTGCGCCGGGGCTTCGCCGACACCCTGTTTCCCTCCGAGAGGCGCGAGAAATCGATCTATTCATTCATGCAGGACGCCCACCAGGCGGGGGTGAAATTCTACGCCTGCCAAGCCACCCTGAAGGAATTGGGGATCAACGAGGAAAACGTGATCCCCGAGTTCGACGGCAGTTGCGGCGGGGCCGCCGTCATCGGTTCCATCTGCGAGGATGGGGTGGTAACCCTGACGTATTGAATTAGAATTGTTGCGGACCGCAGCCGCGGCAGCCGCCGCCTTTCACCGTCAGGGCAAATTTCCGACGTGGCCCATCGTTTCCGCTATACCGAAGTACCGACCATAAAGCGCAGCGACCTGAAAACCCTGCGTTCCCTGGTCCCGTTCCTGTGGGACTACCGGAGGCGGGTGCTGCTCGCCCTCGCCTGCCTGATTCTCGCCAAGGTCGCCACGGTGAGCGTGCCGCTGGTGCTCAAGAACATCGTCGACACTCTGGACGCCACCACCCACGAACAACTGACCCTCCCCATCGCGCTGCTGCTCGGTTACGGCGCCTTGCGCCTCGCCGGCTCCATGTTCAACGAACTGCGTGACGTGGTGTTCGCCAAGGTGCGCTACGGCTCCATACGGCAGGTGTCGCTGCGGGTGCTGAACCATCTGCACAGCCTGTCGCTGCGCTTCCACCTGGAGCGCAAGACCGGCGGCATCTCCCGCGACATCGAGCGCGGCACGCGCAGCGTGAGCTCGCTGCTGAACTACATGGTGTTCAACATCATCCCCACCCTGGTGGAACTGGGACTGATCGCCAGCGTGCTGCTGTTCAAGTACAGCGTGTGGTTCACGATCATCACCGCCGTCACGGTGGTGATCTACGTCGTTTATACCCTGACGGTTACCGAATGGCGCATGAAGTACCGCGCCACCATGAACGCCATGGATTCCAGGGCCAATAGCCAGGCCATCGACAGCCTCATCAACTACGAGACGGTGAAGTATTTCGGCAACGAACGCTTCGAGGCGCGGCGCTACGGCGAAAGCCTCAGCGGCTGGGAGGACGCGGCGATCAAGGCCCAGACTTCGCTCTCGGCCCTCAACTTCGGCCAGGGCGCCATCATCGCCGCCGGCGTCACCATGCTCATGATCCTGGCGGGACGGGGCGTGGTGGACGGCACCATGACGTTGGGCGACCTGGTGCTGGTCAACGCCTTCCTGATCCAGCTCTTCATTCCGCTGAATTTTCTCGGCACGGTGTACGGCCAGCTCAAGCACGCTCTCGCGGACATGGAACTCATGTTCGAACTGCTGGCGCGCCGCCCCGAAATCTCGGATCGTCCGGATGCCAAGCCCCTGGCGGTGGGCAGCGGCAGCGTGCGCTTCGAACACGTGGATTTCGCCTACGACCCGAGCCGCCCGATCCTGCACGACGTGAGCTTCGAGATCCCGCCCGGCCGGAAGGTGGCGGTGGTGGGCCCGAGCGGGGCGGGCAAGTCCACCCTGGCGCGGCTGCTGTTCCGCTTCTACGACGTGACCGGCGGTCGCATCCTGATCAACGGGCAGGACATCCGCGAGGTCACGCAAACCAGCCTGCGCGAAGCCATCGGCATCGTGCCACAGGACACGGTGCTGTTCAACGACACCATCTTCTACAACATCGCCTACGCGCGCCCCGACGCCACCCGCGAAGAAGTGATCCGGGCCGCGAAGCTGGCCCACATCCACCACTTCATCGAGGCGCTGCCCAAGGGCTACGACACGGTGGTGGGCGAGCGCGGACTGAAGCTCTCCGGCGGCGAAAAGCAGCGCGTGGCGATTGCCCGCACCATCCTCAAGAACCCGCGCATCCTGGTATTCGACGAGGCCACCTCCAGCCTCGATTCCCAGTCCGAGCAGGCCATCCTGGAGGCCATGCGCGAGGTGGCGGAGGATCACACCACGCTGGTCATCGCCCACCGCCTGTCCACCGTGATCGACGCGGACCTGATCCTCGTCATGGCGGATGGCCGCATCATCGAGCGCGGCACCCATGCCGAACTGCTCGCCCGGGACGGGCTGTACGCGCAACTGTGGGCCCTGCAGCAGGAAGAACGCCCGCAGGACGGCACCCCGGAAGCGGACGCCCGCCACCTCGACACGCGCTCCGCCTCGCGGGTTTGACCCCCCCGCCTTTCTCAGCGTCTGCGCCTTATTTGATTTGACTGGCATCGAGTTTAACCCACGCGTCGGGCTGTGGTAACGTAACGGTCCATGCCCAGCCCCAAAACCAAATCATCAAACGACAAGCTCAAGCTGCGCCGCGTCGCCATCGACACCTACCGGGAAAACGTCGCCTACCTGCACCGGGACTGCGCGGTCTACCGCGCCGAGGGCTTCCAGGCCCTGTCCAAGGTGGAAGTGCTTGCCAACGGCAAGCGGATACTCGCGGTACTCAACGTGGTGGACGACCCCGCCATCGTCACCGTGAACGAGCTGGGCCTGTCGGAGCAGGCCTTCGCTCAACTCGGCCTGGAGCCGGGGCATCTGGTGGATGTGGCGCACCCCAAGCCGCCGGCTTCCATGGACGCGGTGCGCCGTAAGATCTTCGGCGAGCGGCTGACGCCGACCGACTTCCAGGACATTGTCCAGGACATCGCGGACAACCGCTATTCCAAAATGGAGATCGCCGCCTTCCTGGTGGCCACCGGCCAGACCGGCCTGGACCGGGACGAAATCCTGTACCTCACCCGCGCCATGATCGACTCCGGCAGGCGGCTGAACTGGAACTCGCCCCTGGTGGCCGACAAGCACTGCATCGGCGGCATCCCCGGCAACCGCACCTCCATGCTGGTGGTGCCCATCGTGGCCGCCCACGGCATGCTGATCCCCAAGACCTCCAGCCGCTCCATCACCTCCCCGGCGGGCACCGCCGATACCATGGAAGTGCTGGCGCGGGTGGAACTCCCGCCCCAGGCCCTGCGCGAGATCGTGCGCGAGGAGCGCGGCTGCATCGCCTGGGGCGGGACGGCGCACCTCGCCCCGGTGGATGATGTCCTGATTTCGGTGGAGCGGCCGCTGGGGATCGATGCCCAGGGGCAGATGATCGCCTCCATCCTGTCCAAAAAGATGGCCGCGGGTTCGACCCATCTGCTGATCGACATCCCGGTGGCCCCCGCCGCCAAGGTCCGGCACATGCGCCAGGCGCTGCGGTTGCGCAAGCTGTTCGAATTCGTGGGCGACGAGTTGGGCATCCACCTGGAAGTGGTCATCACCGACGGCTGGCAGCCCGTAGGCCGCGGCATCGGCCCGGTGCTGGAGGCGCGGGACGTGATGCAGGTGCTGGAGAACGATCCCGACGCGCCCGCGGATCTGCGCCAGAAGTCGCTGCGCCTGGCGGGCCGCATCCTGGAATTCGATCCCGACGTGCGGGGCGGCTACGGCTACGGCATCGCCCGCGACATACTGGAGTCCGGCCGCGCCATGGCCAAGATGCAGGCCATCATCGAGGCGCAGGGCCGCCAGACCCAGACCTTTGCCCTGGGCAGCCTCACCTACGAGGTGCCGGCTCCCGCGGACGGTTTCGTGATCGGGATCGACAACCTGCGGATCGCCCGCATCGCGCGGCTGGCCGGCGCCCCCATGGACAAGGGCGCGGGCGTGGATCTGCTCAAGAAGATCGGCGACCCGGTGGAGCGGGGCGAGCCGCTCTACCGGATCCACGCCAACTTCCCTGCCGATTTCGGCTTCGCCCGCGCCCTGGCGGAAGAAGACTGTGCCTACACTATTGGCAACCGGGAGCAGGTGCATAAGCCTTACGTCGAGTTTTGAGCCGGCCCGGCGAGCGGGCGCGTCTCGATCAAAGATAATCAGGACAACGCGAAGGACAGGTTCAATGTCACCAAGCAAGGAATTTCTCGCTTGCCGCAGCCCGATCACCGACGAGGCCGTTCATGACTGAGTCCCTGCTGGTACTGGGTTTCCCCGAATACAGCGAACAGGCCCGCAGGCTTGCCGATGCCCTGGACGCCCCCTGCGAGATGGTGGACACCCATCGCTTCCCCGACGGGGAGAGCCGGATCCGCCTGCCCGCGCACCTGCCGCGGCAGGTCGTGGTCTGCCGCAGCCTGAACGATCCCGACCGGAAGCTGGTCGAACTCATCCTGACCGCCGCCACCGCACGGGAGCTTGGCGCCTCTACACTTACCCTGGTGTCGCCCTATCTCTGCTACATGCGCCAGGACATGGCGTTCCAGCCGGGCGAGGCGGTGAGCCAGCGCATCGTCGGCCGGCTGCTGGCGGACCATTTCGACGAAGTGATCACCGTCGACCCGCATCTGCACCGCGTAAGCCGCCTGGAAGAGGCCGTGCCGACCCGACGCGCGCTGGCGCTGAGCGCCGCCGGAGAGATGGGCCGGTTCCTGCAGGCGCGGGTGGATCGGCCGCTGCTGCTGGGACCCGACAGCGAATCGCTGCAGTGGGTACGGGCCATCGCCGCGCCCGCAGGCCTGGAGTACGGGGTGGCGGAAAAAGAGCGCCTCGGCGACCGCAGCGTTCGTATCATATTGCCCACCATGGACTTCCGCAGGCGCGAGGTGATCCTGGTGGACGACATGGCCAGCACCGGACACACGCTGGCCGCCGCCGCCCGGCAGGTGCTGGCGGCGGGCGCCAGCCGGGTCCGGGTGCTCGTCGCCCACGCCCTGCTGGTGGACGACGCGCTGGAGCAGATCGAGCGCGCCGGAATCACCGATTTCTGGAGCACGGACAGCGTGCCGCACGCGAGCAACGTCATCGGACTGGCGGACCTGTTGGCCCGGGCCGTGCGCGGCGCGTAACCGGCCCGCCGGCGCCGCACCGGCCGCGGATTCATGCTGCGGCCCCGCAATTCGGGGTTCGGGAGCAAAGACCACAGGACGCATCGATGCGCACACCGTTCTCACCGCAACATCTGCTGTTCTTTCTGTTCGCGCTGGCGGTCCTCATCGCTTTCATCCAAATCGGGGCGTTCACCATCGCCTTCGACAAGCTGGGGGTGTCGCAGGAGTCCGCCTTCCTGCTGCTGATCACGTCACTGTTCGGCAGCGCCATCAACCTGCCGCTGTTCCAGATGCGCTCCGAGCCGCCACCGCCCGTGACCGCCATGGACTGGCACCTGCGCCGCCTGCTGCGCATCCCGCCCGCCGAGTTCAGCGGCAAGACCGTGGTGGCGGTCAACGTGGGCGGCTGCCTGATCCCATTGATGTTTTCGCTCTATCTGCTGAGCCGTACGCCGCTGGGCATCGGGGAGACCCTGCTGGCCACCGCCATCGTTGCGGCCATCAGCCGCTATGGCAGCAGGCCGATCCCGGGCGTGGGCATCGGCATGCCGGTGCTGCTGGCCCCGGTGACGGCGGCGTTGACGGCCGTCCTCGTCAATCCCGAGCAGAGCGCGCCGCTGGCTTATATCTCCGGCACCCTCGGCGTGTTGATCGGGGCCGACCTGCTGCGCCTCAACGACATCCGCCGCATGGGAACCCCGCTCGCCTCCATCGGCGGCGCCGGCACCTTCGACGGCATCTTCATCACAGGCATCGTCGCGGTGCTGCTGGCCTGAACCCGCCGCCCCGTTTCCGCAGGGTGGACATTGCCCACCGGCGCTTGCTTAAACGCAAAGACAAGAAAGGCTTACTCCTGCGCGGTTTGGCCTTCCCGTCTTTACGGAAACCCTTCCGGACGGCCGCCATCCTCAATGAATCCTTTGCGTCTTTGCGTTGAAAGCCGCCAAGGGCGCAAAGAAACGATGCTCTTTGTTGGCGTTCCGTACGCCTTTGCGTTACAAGGTGCATTACGCCGCGGGCAACCGCGATCGGCGTTGGGGGTTAATTCGACA